>NZ_JABFBC010000001.1:1200000-1532838 GCF_013093415.1 Halovulum dunhuangense | reverse complement strand
GCCGGCTCAGAGCCAGCCGCGCCGCTTGAAATACACGAAGGGCAGGATGGCCGAGGCGATCATCCCCAGAATCGCCGCCGGATAGCCCAGGCGCCAGCCCAGTTCCGGCATGTGCTCGAAGTTCATCCCGTAGATCGAGGCGATCAGCGTCGGCGGCAGGAACACCACCGCCGCGACCGAAAAGATCTTGATGATCGCGTTCTGCTCGATCTGGATCAGGCCAAGCACCGCCTCCAGCAGGAAGGTGGTCTTCTGCGACAGGAAATTCGCATGATCGGCCAGCGCCCGCAGGTCCGTCGCCAGCCCGCGCACCCGCTCGCGCATCACCTTCTCCATGCGCTGCGCCGTCAGCGCCTGCCCCAGGAAACCGACCAGCCGCTCCATCGTCACCAGGCTGTCGCGGATGTTCGAGGTCAGGTCGCCGGTCCGGCCCAGATGCTCCAGCACGGCCTGGTAATCGCTGCCGCGCGGGCGCTTGCCCTCGGCGGGCTTGAACACCTTGCCCGACATGGCATCGATCTCGCGCCCGACATGCTCCAGGATGTCGGCCAGCCGGTCCACGATGGTGTCGAGCAGCCCGATCAGCACCGTCTCGGCGCCGGTGCAGCCCATGTCGCCCTTTTCCGCCATGGCGGGAAAGGTCGCGAAGGCGCGCGGCTCGTGGTAGCGCACCGTGATCAGGCAATGGCCCGCCAGAACGAATGTCACCGGACCCATGTAGGGGTCCTGCCCTTCGGCGCGCGCGGGCAGGATCGCGGTCATGTAGGACACGCCGTCCTCGGTATAAAGCCGCGAGGACAGTTCGATCTCTTCCATCTCGGCGCGGGTCGGCACGTTCAGGCCCAGCGCCGCCTCGACCCGCCGCTCTTCCTCGGCATCGGGGGCGATCATGTCGATCCACACCAGCGCGTCGAGACGCGCCATCGCATCTTCGACCGGCCGCAGCCGCCCGCCCTCGCATGTGAACCCTCGGATCATGCCGTCCTCCCCCGCCGGACCCTATCGCAGGCTGCACTCATAGCAACAGGTTGCGGCTGGAGAAATGCACCGCGCAGGCATCGCCCGGGCGCGGCGGGTGGCGGGTCGTGTCGTTGAACGCATCGAGCTGGACCTGCCCCGAGGCAAGCGCCACCCGGATCCGCACCACCGATCCGAGAAAGCTCACCTCCTCGACCGTGCCGGGCAGCCGCACGTCGCAGCCCTCGCGCGGATCCAGCGACAGCACCTCGGGCCTGAGCGCCACGTCGATCCGCGCGCCCTGCGCGGCCGACACCGCCCGGCCCAGCGCCACCTCCACGCCGGACAGCTCCAGCCGGCCGGCATCCGGGTCCAGCACCCGTGCCCCCAGCGAATTCAGCGTGCCGACGAAGGTGGCGACGAAGCGCGTCGCGGGGCGGTTGTAGATCTCGAACGGCTCGCCCACCTGCTGGGCGATGCCGTCATGCATGACCACGATGCGGTCCGACATCGACAGCGCCTCTTCCTGGTCATGCGTCACATAGATCGTGGTGATCCCCAACTCGCGCTGGATGTTGCGGATCTCGGCCCGAAGCGAGACGCGGATCTTCGCGTCCAGCGCCGACAGCGGCTCGTCCAGCAGCAGCACCTGCGGCCGCACCGCCAGCGCGCGCGCCAGCGCCACGCGCTGCTGCTGGCCGCCCGACAGCTGGCTCGGATACCGCCCGCCCAGATCCGGCAGGCCGATCAGCGCCAGCATCTCGGCCACCCGCGCGTCACGCTCGGGGCGCGGCACGCCCGCCACCCGCAGGCCGAAGCCCACGTTCTGCGCCACCGTCATGTTCGGGAACAGCGCGTAGGACTGGAACACCATCCCGATCTGCCGCTGGTTCGGGCGCAGCTTCACCACGTCCTGCCCGTCGATGCGGATGGACCCCTCGGACGGCGTCTCGAAGCCCGCCACCATGCGCAGGGTCGTCGTCTTGCCGCAGCCCGACGGGCCGAGGAAGGATATGAACTCCCCCTTCTCCACGCTCAGGTTGAAGTCCTTCACGACATGGTTCTTGCCGTAGAATTTCTGAAGCCGCTCCAGTTCGAGAAAGGCCATGTGTCAGCGTTCCGCCCTTGTATGTCGCGTGAACCGGCTCACCAGAGAGATCAGCCCCATGCAGATCCAGGTGATGGCGAAGGCGATCACCGCCAGCGCCGACGGCTCGTAGGCGCGGTTGGCGCCGATGAGTTGCATGAACGGCCCGAAGGCGGGCCGGTTGAGAAGTGCCGCAAGCACGAACTCGCCGATCACGATGGCGAATGTCAGGAACGCGCCCGACATCACCGCCACCAGCACGTTGGGCAGGATCACCCGCGCCAGGATCGTGACCCAGCCCGCGCCCAGGCTCTGCGCGGCCTCGGTCAGGGTGCCGACGTCGATCGTGCGCAGCCCGGTATCGACGGCGCGGTACATGTAGGGCAGCGCAAGGACGACATAGCCGAACAACAGCAGGATGTTGGTGCCCGTCGTGCTGCCCGTCAGCGGCAGGAAGGACGAGGTGTTGTAGAGCCGGATATAGCCGAACACGATCACGATGGGCGGGATCACCAGCGGCAGCAGCGTGATGAACTCGACCACCGGGCGCAGATGCGGCAGGCGCAGCCGCACCCAGTAGGCGGTCGGCACCACCAGCAGGACGCCCACCGCGATGGTCATCAGCGCCATCACCACCGAATAGCCGAATGTGGCGCGGAAATTCTCGTTCGCCAGCACCGAGCGGTAGGCGTCGAAGGTATAGCCCTCGCGCCGCATCGAAAGCGAGAATTCGGCCGTGCCCAGCAGCGGCAGGAAGAAGAACAGGCAGCCCAGCAGGAAGACGGTCCAGGCGATGAAACGGGTCATTTCAGCCACCTCTCGGACCGGGTCCGAAGCACGATATAGACCGTGTTGGCCGCGCCCGTGATCACGATCATGCCCAGCGCCAGCGCATAGCCCAGGCCCGGATTGCCCAGCACGTCGCCCCGGATCTGCGCGAACAGCAGGATCGGCGCCAGGTTCAGCGACGATCCGGTCAGCGCGATGGCCGTCGCCACCGCCCCGAAGGCGTTGGCGAACAAAAGCGCCAGCGTGCCCAGCAGCGACGGGAACAGGATCGGCAGCGCCACCATGCGCCAGTATTGCAGCCCGCTCGCCCCCAGCACGGATGCCGCCTCGCGCCACTCGCGCTTCATCCCCTCCAGCGCCGGGGTGATGATCAGGATCATCAGCGGGATCTGGAAGAACAGGTAGGTGATGATCAGCCCCTGCGCCGACAGCAGGTTGAAGCCCATGGCGCGCAGGTTGATGCCGAACTCGGTGCGCAGCCAGACGGTGATCAGCCCGACGGGGCCCAGCGTCGCGATGAAGGCGAATGCCAGCGGCACGCCCGCGAAGTTCGACGCGACCCCCGAAAAGGTCAGCAGCGGCGAGCGGATCGCGCGCGGCAGCCCGCCGAAGACGATCGCGGCCGCCATGGCGAAGCCGATCGCGCAGCCCAGCATGGCCGAGAAGAACGACACCCGCAGCGACAGCCAGTAGGCGTTGATGATCGAGGCCTGGTTCAGCGCCAGCACGTTGTCGAAGGTGAAGGCGCCATCCGCCGTGCGGAACGCGCCCACCACGACATGCATCGTCGGCAGCAGCAGGAACAGCCCGACGAAGAGCAGGAAGGGCAGCACGCCTAGCCAGCGCATGCAGCCATCCCTCGCTCGGTATTCTGGATCATGGTCCGCCCGATCCCGATGAAGACGTGCCCGGCGCGCAAGGCCCCGGGCACGACAAGTCTGGCGACAGGCTTACTCGACGACGTTCGCGCCGACAACCGCATCCCAGCCCGAGGTGACGGCGGCCGAGTTCGCGTTCACCTGCTCGATGCTGGGGAACACGGCGGCCTCGTAGGCCTCGGCCGGCGGCAGCGCGTCCAGCAGATCCTGCGGGACCTTGTCGTTGGCGACCAGGTCGTTGAAGCGGATCGGGTGGCAGTACCCCGCAAGCCAGCCCAGCTGACCCTCGTCGGAATAAAGATACTCCATCCACAGCTTCGCGGCGTTGGGCTGCGGCGCATAGGCGCTGATCGCCTGAACGTAGACGCCGGCCAGAACCGCATCGGAGGGCACCGTCACCTCGGCCGCCGGGTTGCCCTCGAAGCCGTCGCGCCAGCTGAGCGCGTTGTAGTCCCAGGCGATCACGATGGGCGTGGTGCCCTGCGCCAGCGTGCCCGCGCGCGCGGTCACGGGAACGAAGTTGCCGGCCTCGTTCAGCTCCTTGAAGAACTGAAGCCCCGCCTCGGCCGAGGCAGTCCCGGGCTCTGCGCCGCGCGCCATGCCGGCGGCCATCACCGCCAGGATCGCCTGGTTCGAGGTGCGCGGATCACCCGCAAGCGCCACCATGCCGGCATATTCCGGCTTCAGCAGATCCTCGAACGAGGTCGGCACGTTGTCCACGATGTCGGTGTTCACGAGGAACGACATCACCCCGTAATAGTCGCCATACCAGTGGCCGTCGGCTTCCTTCGCCTCGTCGGGGATCGTGTCCCAGGTCGCGACCTTGTAGGGCTGGAGCAGCCCCTCCGCCTGCGCCGCCGGGCCGAAGGACAGGCCGATATCCAGCACGTCGGGCGCCTGCGGGCCCTTGTTGTCCTTGTTGGCGCGCACCGCTTCCAGTTCGTCGGCCGAGCCCGCGTCGGGGTTCAGCTCGTTGATGGTCAGGAAGGGATACTTCTCCTTGAAGCCGGCGATCACGTCGCCATAGCCGCACCAGCTGTGCGGCAGCGCGATGGTCGTCAGCATCCCCTCGGCACGGGCGCCCTCGATCAGGGCATCCATGTCCTGGGCCGCGGCGCCCTGCGCGGCGAACACCGCGAGCGAGGCCGTCGCCATCAATTTGTTGAGCGTTCTCAAAGACATCTCTTTTCCTCGGCATCTCGGCGCACGGCGCCGCAACTGAAACGGGGCCGCGCCCCCGGGGGCCGGCCGCCACCGCAATAAGGCGCGATTTTTCGCCCTCAGGCAACAACGGCCTCTCGCGCCTTCGTGAATTTTTCAAGACGGCCCGCAGCCGCCCCTCTTGCCGGAAGGGGGCACTACCTACATTCTGGTCGACCCTTCGAACCCAACCCCGGTGATCCCCCGGCGATGACACGACCCGCCCCCTTCCAGGACGAGGATGCGCTGCGCGCCTGGCTGGACGCATGCCGCGCCCGGATCCAGCCCTTCGCCCGCCGCCACCTGTCGCTGGCGGGCTCGGCGCGGCTGCACCGCGCGGCGCTGGGCTGGGACGTGGTGCGCGCGCCGGTCAACCTGCTGCTGTCGCCCCTTCTGGTGATCTGCCGGCTTGCGGGCCACGCCCTGCGCGCGTTGGGCCTGCGCCGCGCGGGCGGCTGGCTGGTCACGCGCAACTTCCTCTTGCGCACCGACGTGGCCCGCAGGCTGGAAATCGACATCCGCCGCGAGGTGCTGCAACTGCGCGCAGCCCCCCTGCGCCCCACCGACCCGCTCGAGACATGGCTCGCCACCGCGCTCAGGGAATATTCCGGCAGCCGCGCGGCGGTCGCGGAAATGACCGTCGCGCTGGTGGCCCTGTCGGTGGGCGGCGCGGTGTTCCACGCGCTCACCCCCGGCATGGTCTCGCTCGGGCCCAACCTCGCCGATGCCATGGCGCTCGAAGAGGCGATCCAGGGCTTCCCCCTTGGCAATACCGCGGGCGCCGTCTGGTACACCACCTTCCCCCCCGAGGCGGGGCTGCCGCGCACGGCGCTGGTCACGCTCGGCATGGTTGCCTTCGGCGCCATGGCCACCGCCTTCGCGGGGATCCTCGCCGATCCGCTCCAGACCCGGTTGGGCCTGCACCAGCGCCGCCTTCACCGGCTGATCGACGGGCTCGAGGATACGCTCCTGCGCGACGGGCGCAGCGCGTTCCGCTCGAACGAGCATTACATGGCGCGCCTTCTCGACATGATCGACGCAAGCCTCGGCGTCGCCCGGGGGCTTGGCGGCTGACGCGCGGGTAAAGCCCGGGGCTTGCAACCGCGACAATTCTGCGCATATGCAGGGGCTGCGCCAATGCCGCGCGAACCCTGGTGACCGGGCCCCTCTGGCGAGTGACAGGCGGCTGTCTCGCGATGTCGGCACCTGAGCGGAACAGCCGCCTGAACGAGACAACGACATGCTCCGGGATCCCCTGACGCTGCGCGCCGCGTGCCGCCGCCCCGACCCCATTCCGACACGGGGGGCCGCGCGATGAGCCGCGAGATGCTCCACCATTTCCGCTGGGCCTTCATCGTCACGGCCCTGGGCCTCGCGCTTGGCGCGGTGCTCGGCTGGCGCATGACCGGCACCGTATCGGGCACCGCCACCGTCTTCTTCATCTGCACCGTGCTGGCGATCCTCGAGATCTCGCTCTCCTTCGACAACGCCATCGTCAACGCCAACAAGCTCAAGGACATGACGCCCGAGTGGCAGCAGCGCTTCCTGACCTGGGGCATCCTGATCGCCGTCTTCGGCATGCGCATCGTGTTCCCGCTGGCCATCGTGGCGATCGCCGCGAATATCGGCCCGATCGCCGCCATGAGCCTCGCCTGGACCGAGCCGCAGGAATATTCGCGCATCATGCACGACGCGCATCTGCCCATCGCGGCCTTCGGCGGCACCTTCCTGATGATGGTCGGCCTTACCTACTTCTTCAACGAAGAGAAGGACGTGCACTGGGTCGGCTGGATCGAGGCGCACATGGCCCGCTTCGCCACCATCCGCGGCGTCGAGATCGCCTTCGTCCTGCTGCTGATCCTCGGCTTCTCGCGCGTGATCGGCGGACCCGAGGGCGTGCTGTTCTTCAAGTCCGCCATCTACGGCCTGCTGACCTTCCTTCTGGTCGAGGTGCTGGGCGGCCTGCTCGACAGCTCGCAGAAGATGCTCGAAGGCGCGGCCAAGGGCGGGCTTGGCGCCTTCCTCTATCTCGAGGTGCTCGACGCGTCCTTTTCCTTCGACGGGGTGATCGGGGCCTTCGCGCTGACGCAGAACCTGTTCATCATCGCCATCGGGCTTGGCATCGGGGCGATGTATGTGCGTTCCATGACCATCGCGCTGGTCCGCCAGGGCACGCTCCAGCAGTACCGCTACCTGGAACACGGCGCCTTCTACGCCATCCTGATCCTGTCGGTGATCATGTACACCCAAAGCCTGGTGCATATCCCCGAGGTGATCACCGGCCTGGGCGGCGTCACGCTGATCGGCCTGTCGCTCTGGTCCTCGGTGCGCTGGAACCGCGCCAATGGCAACGCCGAGGCGCACCAGCACGCCTGAGCCCGCCCCCTGCCCCGCCGGGTCCGCCCGGCGGGGTCAGACGTAAAGCTGCGCCCAGCGCCGCAACAGCGCATCCTCCTGCCGCCGCGCCCGCCCGATCCAGGCCCGGCTGCCGCGCGGCTGCTCGATCCGCGGATCGCTCGCCGCCCGCGCCGCCATGTCGGCCCCCAGGATCGCGAAGGCCAGCCTGGGCGCCCCGCCCGCGGGGCCGATATAGCCCGCAAGCCCGCGGGTGAAGTTCAGCGTCCCGGTCTTGGCCGTGATCTGCACCCCGCGCACCGGCTCGCGCGATCCCTCCGCCACGCTGACGGGATGGTCCCTCAGCAACCCCGGCAGCGGACCCCGCGCCGCGCGCGCCAGCATCTCGACCAGCTCCGCCGGGCTTGCCCGCGTCTCGTCGGTCAGCCCCGAATGGTTCACGAAGCGCCCGTCCCCCAAGCCTTGCGTGCGCCGCAGCCAGCCCGTCATCGCATCGGCCGACTGCGCGATGCTGCCCGGCTGCCCGCCGCTCTGCTGATGGGCGCGCAGGCCCACCACCTCGGCCGTCAGGTTGGTGGAATAGCGCAGCATGGACCGCAGCATCGGGGCCAGCTCCGCGCTCTCGGCCGTGCCCAGCACCCGCAGGCCGCCCGGCAAGGTCCGCGCCACGTTCACCGCCGGCAGCCGCACCCCCTTCTGCGCCGCCAGCACCGCAAACACCTCGGCCACATAAAGCCCCGGCATCCGCACCGGCAGCCAGCGCGACCCGCCGCCCCCCAGCGCGCCGCGCGCCACCGACCACACGTCGCGCCCGCCCTCCAGCCGATGCTCGAACACCGGCGAGGACCGTTCCGCGATCCGGATCTCGGCCATCCGGACCGGCGGATCGAACCGCTCGCCCCGCGCCGTCATCGCCACCCAGTAGCCGCCCGCGTCCGGCTTCCACTCGAAATACACCCGGTTGAAATTCAGGTTCGTCCCGGAAATCGCCGGGTTGTAGCCCGCATGCGGCGGCTGAAGCGGGTCGATATGCGCGTGATAGGGCAAGGCCCCGTCCACCACGAAGGCCCGCCCCGCGACGCTTTTCACCCCCGCCTGCACCAGCTGCTCGGCCAGCCCCGCCAGCCCGTCGGTATCCAGGTGCGGGTCGCCGCCCCCCACCAGGTAGAGATCGCCCTCCAGCCGCCCGCCCGCCACCGGCCCGCTGGCCAGCAGCAGCGTGCGGAACCGGTAGCCCGCCCCCAGCGCATCCAGCGCGTAAAGCGCGGTCGCCGCCTTGCTGACCGATGCCGGCGGCAGCGCCGCCTCGGGCCGGTGCGCCTCGATCAGCCGCCCCGTCGCCAGGTCGCGCAGCGCAAACGCGCTGACCCCCGCCAGGCCGCTTTCGGCCAGGATCGCCTGCGGACCCGGCGGCGCGCCCAGGCCCTCGGGCCGCGGAAAGGGCCGGATCGCCCGGTCCACCCGCGCCTCGGCCGCCAGCGGCAGCGATGCGGCAAGCCCGGCCAGAAGCGCGCGTCGGGATAGGGTCATGGAAAGCCTCGCTCCTTGCGTCCCCCGCCGCCGACTATGCCGCCCCGGGGCCCGCCCGGCAACCGCCTCAGCGCCGCCAGCGCCCCTGGGCCCGCAGCGCCGTCGAGGAAAGCGCCACCATCGCCCCCGGCAGCATCACCCAGACGGGCGGCGCCATGCCTGCCAGCCGCCCCGCCTCCTCTGCCGCCAGCCGGTCGCGCGCATGGATCCGGGCCGACGGCGACAGCCCCGCCGCGATCTGCCAGCCGGGCCGCGGCGTCACCGCCACCGGCACCCGCGCCATGATCTCGCGCCAGCGCACCCAGGCGTGGAACCCGGCCATGTTGTCCGCCCCCATCAGCCACACGAAGCGCACCCCGGGATAGCGCGCCTGCACCGCCGCGATCGTGTCGGCCGTGTAGCGCGTGCCAAGCCGCGCCTCGATGTCCGTGACCTCGATCCTGGGGTGCGCCACCAGCGCCCGGCAGGCCGCCATCCGCCGCGCCAGGGCCGCCGGCGCGTCCGGCTTCAGCGGGTTGCCGGGGCTCACCAGCCACCACACCCGGTCAAGCCCCAGCCGCGCCAGCGCCTGGCGCGAGATGTGGACATGCCCCGCATGCGGCGGATCGAACGACCCGCCCAGCAGCCCGATCCGCATGCCCGCGCCCGCCCGTGGATAGCCCTGCCGCACGCCCTGCCCCCGTTTTCACCGCCGCCCAAGAACCCAGCCCCGCGGTCCTTGTCAATCCCGCGCGCGCCCCGCTGCCATTGCCCCCGGCGCGGGGACTGTCTAGATACACGGAAACCCCTAAAGATTCCCGCCCCGAAAGGACCAGGAAGCATGGCCAAGTACCAGTATGTCTATCACATGGACGGCGTCTCGAAGACCTATCCGGGCGGCAAGAAATGCTTCGAGAACATCCGCCTCAACTTCCTTCCCGGCGTGAAGATCGGCGTCGTCGGCGTCAACGGCGCGGGCAAGTCGACGCTCATGCGGATCATGGCCGGCATCGACAAGGACTACACCGGCGAGGCCTGGTGCGCCGAGGGGGCGCGCGTGGGCTACCTGCCGCAGGAGCCGCAGCTGGACGAGGGCAAGACCGTCCGCGACAACGTCATGGAAGGCGTGGCCGCCAAGAAGAAGCTGCTCGACGACTACAACGACATCGCCATGAAGGTGGCCGAGGATTACTCGGACGAGCTGATGGAGCAGATGACCGCGCTCCAGGACCAGATCGACGCGCAGAACCTGTGGGATCTGGACAGCCAGATCGACGTCGCGATGGAAGCCCTGCGCTGCCCGCCCGACGACGCCATGCCCGCCACGCTGTCGGGCGGCGAAAAGCGCCGGGTCGCGCTCTGCAAGCTCCTGCTCGAGGCGCCCGAGATGCTGCTCCTGGACGAGCCGACCAACCATCTCGACGCGGAAACCATCGCCTGGCTGCAAAAGCACCTGATCGAGTACAAGGGCACGATCCTGATCGTGACCCACGACCGCTATTTCCTCGACGACATCACCGGCTGGATCCTGGAACTGGATCGCGGCCGCGGCATCCCCTACGAGGGCAATTATTCCAGCTGGCTGGAACAGAAGGCCAAGCGCCTGGAACAGGAAGCGCGCGAGGACAAGACCCGGCAGAAGACGCTGGAGCGGGAACTCGAATGGATCCGCGCCGGCGCCAAGGCGCGCCAGGCCAAGCAGAAGGCGCGCATCAACGCCTATAACGAACTGGCCAACCAGTCCGAGCGCGAGCGCGTGGGCCGCGCCCAGATCGTGATCCCGAACGGCCCGCGCCTGGGCGGCAAGGTGATCGAGGTGACGGACCTCGACAAGGGCTATGGCGACCGCCTGCTGATCGAGGGGCTCAGCTTCGCCCTGCCGCCCGGCGGCATCGTCGGCGTGATCGGCCCGAACGGCGCCGGCAAGTCCACCCTCTTCCGCATGCTCACCGGGCAGGAAAAGCCCGACGCCGGCACCATCGAATTCGGCGACACGGTGAAGCTCAGCTATGTGGACCAGTCCCGCGACGCGCTCGACGCGAACAAGACCGTGTGGGAGGAAATCTCCGACGGGCTCGACGTGATCAAGCTGGGCGACGCCGAGATGAACAGCCGCGCCTATGTGGGCGCCTTCAACTTCAAGGGCGGCGACCAGCAGAAGAAGGTCAGCCTCCTGTCGGGCGGCGAGCGCAACCGCGTCCACATGGCGAAACTGCTGCGCGCGGGCGGCAACGTGCTGCTGCTGGACGAGCCGACCAACGATCTCGACGTCGAAACCCTCCGCGCGCTGGAAGACGCGCTGGCCGACTTCGCCGGCTGCGCCGTCATCATCTCCCACGACCGCTTCTTCCTCGACCGCCTCTGCACCCACATCCTGGCCTTCGAGGGCGAAGGCCATGTCGAATGGTTCGAAGGCAACTTCGAGGATTACGAGGCCGACAAGATCCGCCGCCTCGGCCCGGATGCGGTGGAGCCAAAGCGCATCAAGTACAAGAAGTTCGCGCGGTAAAAGACGTAGACCGGGCCTCGGCCCGGTCTTTTTCCCGGGCTGAAGCCCGGTCTACGGATCCCCGGCGGCGATCACCGATATCTCCCCGCGGCCATATCCCGATGCACCGAAGAGAACGGCCAGTCCTCGGGCCGTTCCACCAACCCGTGCCTGACCGGATTGGCCCAGCAATACCG
Organism: Halovulum dunhuangense; assembly: GCF_013093415.1. NCBI lineage: Bacteria > Pseudomonadati > Pseudomonadota > Alphaproteobacteria > Rhodobacterales > Paracoccaceae > Halovulum > Halovulum dunhuangense. Next base: position 1,521,378 of record NZ_JABFBC010000001.1, on the reverse strand, counting down.
GACATGCCCGACAAGATCCGCCTTGTCCCGGATGTGATGCTCCCAGAACCGCCGCTGCCAGATCGCGCATTCGCGCTTGCCGACCCGTAGACCGGGCTTCAGCCCGGCATACCGCCCCGACCGCACGACCGGAAACTCCGTCGGGAGGAAGGGCGCACCGGCACCCGGCCCACGCGCCGCGTCCCTCTCGCGAAGGCTGCGGGAGAAATGCGCCTTGATCGCGCCCCAGCGGACCCCGTACTCCGCATCCCCCTCGGGCAGGGTCCAGACGCAATGCAGGTGGTCGGGCAGCACCACCCAGGCGTGTATGCCGAACGGTCGCCGCGCGCGCACCCGGCGCACGGCGTCGCGCAGCACCTCCACCTCCCGCGTCAGCAGGTCCGATCCGCGCTCCGCCAGTGCCACGGTGAAGAACACCGTCGCACCCGGGCGCCTTGGGCGGCGATAGGGTGGCATGGCGCGACCCTGCCGCGGAACCCTTGCGAAACCATGAAGCGCCCCTCGCGTCGGGCAAGGTGCCATACGCCTGCCATACACTTTCCATACGCTTTCCAGACACATGGCAGATGCCCGCCGGCCCCTTGGGCCGCAAATCGTGCCACGCGGATGAAAAATAAATCCGGCCGTTTTCCCGAATTGCCTTGCATATCGGCGCTGATAAGCCCATGTACCCGGTGCAACGTTATTTCTCTATCGACCAGCTGTCTCCCTAACCGGCCTCAGTCATTCGATCTTGTTCTGACAGATGCCGGGCTGCCGCATTTCGTGGGCAGCAACAATTAAGGAGACATCACGATGGCCAATGGCACCGTGAAATGGTTCAACGCAACCAAAGGCTTCGGCTTCATCCAGCCCGATGGCGGCTCGAAGGACGTGTTCGTCCACATCTCCGCGCTGGAACGCGCCGGGATCAGCCACCTCGATGACGGCCAGAAGGTCACCTTCGACCTCGAGTCGGGCCGCGACGGACGCCAGTCCGCGGCGAACCTCGAACTCGCCTGACCGTTGCTCCGGGCGGCCCCCAGGGGCCAGCCCGACACGGCTTCGGACCGCTGGGTCCGCTTGTGGATACCCCCGCTTTGCCGGGGGTATTTTCGTTTGGGGACAAGGGCCTGGCGGATCACCCCCGCGATCCCACACCCTGTCATCCCCGCGTAGGCGGGGATCCCCCCCCTACGCATCGGCGCGATCCGTGGGCGTCGTCAGGCACGCCATCTCGCGCGCGATCTGTTCCTGGAGTGCCGGCGGCAGCACCCGCGGAAACCGCTCGGGGTCGAGCGGCGCATAGCCCAGTTCCGCCGCCACCGCCCAGTCGATCCGCGCATTGACCCGCGCCACCGTCTCCCGCGTCAGCCGCGCCTGCCAGAGCCGGTCGCGGTAATAGCGCTGCAACAGCGGCAGCCCGTCCTCTCCGGGCTTGGTGTTGTCCTGCCGCGGCGCAAGATGCTCCGCCTCGATGCCGATCTGCGCCAGCGCCGCCGTGGCCGCCCCGCCCGGATCCCGCACGAAATCCTCGAACCGCAGGATCGCGCAGGGCAGCCCCCTCGCCTTGGCCTCGGCCCGGCATGCAAGGCTTGCCGCGGCCTTCAGCGCCCAGAGATCGACCGGAGAGGCCAGCACCGGCGCCAGCCCCTCGCGCCGTTCGGTCATCCAGGGCCGTGCGGCGAATTCCTCGAGCGAACGCTCGTTCGGCCCCTTCAGGTGATAGGGCCGGCGGGCCAGCCCGATCAGCCAGGAATAGGGATCGCGCACCAGGATCAGCACCCGCACCCCCGCCGCGACCATCGCCGGCGTCAGCCGGGGGGCGGCGTGCTTCCAGGGGTCATGGGCCGCGCGCAGCGCCGCCTGCTCGTCGCGCAGCGCGTGCAGGTAAAGCCGCTTCCACGCCCCCTTCATCCGCGTCTCGATCGCCGCCTCGACCGCGGCATCCCCGGGCACCGGCGTCCCGCTCTCGACGCGAAACCGCAGCCCCGGCACCTGGCGCAGCATCTGCTGAAGCGCCCGCGTGCCGGTGTTGCGTTCCCCGAAGATCTTGACGATTGTTCCGGACATCCTGCCCCCGCGTTTCAGCGCGCAGCCTGGACGCGGGCCGATTAACATTGGATTAATCGCGCGCCTTTGCTAGCAAGCCGGCATCAGCAAGGGTGAGCCGCATGAAGATAGCCTCGTTCAACATCAACGGCGTGAAGGCGCGGCTGGGGGCGCTGACCGACTGGCTCTCGGAGGCACGGCCCGACGTGGTCGTCCTGCAGGAGATCAAGTCCCAGGACGAGGGATTCCCGCGCGAGCCGATCGAGGATCTGGGCTACCGGGTCGAGACCCACGGCCAGAAGGGCTTCAACGGCGTGGCGATCCTGTCGCGCCTGCCGCTCGAGGATGTCCGCCACGGCCTGCCCGGAGACGACAGCGACGCGCAGGCCCGCTGGATCGAGGCGCTGGTGGACGGAAAGCTGCGGCTCTGCGGGCTCTATCTGCCCAACGGCAATCCCGCGCCGGGGCCGAAATACGACTACAAGCTGGCCTGGATGGAACGCCTCAAGACCCGCGCCGAGGCGCTGCTGGCCGAAGAGATCCCGGCGATAATGGCGGGCGACTACAACGTGATCCCCCAGGCCGAGGACGCCGCCAACCCCAAGGACTGGCTCACGGACGCGCTGTTCCTGCCCGAGACGCGCGCCGCCTTTCGCCGGATCGTCAACCTGGGCTTCACGGATGCGATCCGCACCCTCCACCGCGAGCCGGGCGTCTACACCTTCTGGGACTACCAGGCGCGGTCGTGGGAACGGAACAACGGTATCCGCATCGACCACCTGCTGCTGACCCCGCAGGCCGCCGACCGGATGGTGACCGCCGGCACCGACGCCGAGGTGCGCGGCCGCGAGAAGCCCTCGGACCACGTCCCGGTCTGGGTGGAACTGGATCTGTGAGGCGCCGTCAGTCCGGCGCCTCCCACCCGTAAAGCCAGTCGAAGCGGCCCAGCAGCCCGCCGGGCGCCAGCCGCGCGGCGAGGCTCAGCCCCGTATCGCGCGCCAGCCGCAGCGCGGGCGGGCGCAGGTGATAGACGCGGGCGTTGCGCAGGCTGGCGGCCTGCACCCGAGTCGTGCGCGGCTTGCGCGCAGCCTCGTAGGCGGCCAGGGCTGCGGGTATGTCCCCGATGCGTGCAAGGCGGTCGGCCAGCACCCAGGCATCCTCGATCGCCATGGTCGCGCCCTGCGCGAGAAAGGGCAGCATCGGGTGGCAGGCATCGCCCAGCAGCGCCACGCGGCCATCCTGCCAGCGCGGCAGGGGGGGATGGGCGAAAAGCCCCCAGAGCAGCACCTCCCGTGCCGCCCGCAGCAGGGCGGTGACGCGCGGATCCCAGCCCGCGAAGGCGCGCCAAAGATCGGCGGGATCGGCGCTTGTGTTCCACCCCTCCCCGGTCCAGCTATTCCGTTCTTCTACTGCGACCACGTTCCACAGGCGGCCGCCGCGCAGGCCATAGATCACCACATGGCGACCAGGCCCCAGGCAGAGCCACGTCACCCCGGGCGGCGGCCCCTCGGCGGCACCGGCGGGGACCAGCGCGCGCCAGGCCACCTGCCCGGTGAAGCGCGGCGCCGCATCCGGCACCAGCCGCGCGCGAAAGCCAGAGCGCACGCCATCGGCGGCGATCACCGCATCGGCCTCGGGCGGGGTTGCCGGGTCCAGCGTCTCGCCAAGGCTGATCCGGACCCCCGCGGCCAGCGCCGCATCGGTCAGCACCCCCAGAAGGTCGGCGCGGTGCATCTGCGCCATCGGCGCGCCGTAGCGGGCCTGCGCCGTGGCACCGAAGGGAATGCCGGCGATCCGTCGCCCCGTCAGCCCGCAGCGCATCTCGACCCGCTCGGGCAGCGTGGCCGCGGCCCGGACCTGCGCGCCCAGCCCCAGCCGGTCCAGCAGCTTCAGCCCGTTCGGCCCGATCTGAAGCCCCGCGCCCACCTCGCCCAGGCCTGGGGCGCGTTCGTGGACGACCACATCCGCGCCGCGCCTGGCCAGGCACACTGCCGCCGCCATGCCGCCGATGCCGCCGCCGGCGACCGCGATGCGTCGGCCGGACAACGAAACGGGGCCCTCGGGCCCCGTCTGCGGTTCCATCTCTTTCATCGGGCGGCCGCGCTCAGTCGTCGCGATGCACCTTTTCGCGCCGCTCGTGGCGTTCCTGCGCCTCAAGGCTCAGGGTCGCGATCGGGCGCGCGTCCAGCCGCTTGAGCGAGATCGGCTCGCCGGTCTCCTCGCAGTAGCCATAGCTGCCATCCTCGATCCGGCGCAGGGCGGCGTCGATCTTGGCCACCACCTTGCGCTGCCGGTCGCGGGTGCGCAGTTCCAGCGCGCGGTCGGTTTCCTCGGACGCGCGGTCGGCGATGTCGGGAATGTTGCGGGTGCCTTCCTGCATGCCCTCGATGGTGCCGCGGCTGTCGGTCAGGATCGCCGCTTTCCAGGCCAGCAGCTTCGCCTTGAAGTAGGCCAGTTGCCGCTCGTTCATGAAAGGCTCGTCCTCGGCCGGACGATAGTCGGAGTCGAAATTGGTTTCGGCTTTCATATCGGTGCGCAACCCCTGGTTCTTGCATGCGTCGCCGCGCCGAAGGGGTAGGGCGCGATTCCGCACCGCTGCTCTCTCTATGGCGCTGGGGTGTAGCCGGAAACGGCACGAATGTCGATAAATAAACCCTGATCACGGGGCTGGAATTCCCCGCGCCTTCCCGGCAGGCTTCGGAAAACCGGGGACCACGCCCCAAACCGCGGAGAAGGCATGAGATTCGCATCGACCGAGCGTTACGTCGCCACGCCCGAGCTTGCCGTCGCGGTGAACGCCGCGATCACGCTGGAACGCCCCCTGCTGGTCAAGGGAGAGCCGGGCACCGGCAAGACCGAGCTTGCCCGCGAGGTGGCCACGGCGCTGGGCATGCCGCTGATCGAATGGACGGTGAAATCCACCACCCGCGCGGCGCAGGGGCTGTACGAATACGACGCCGTCGCACGCCTGCGCGACAGCCAGCTGGGCGACCCGCGGGTGGGCGATGTCGCGCACTACATCCGCCGCGGCAAGCTGTGGGAGGCCTTTGCCGCCGACACCCGCCAGGTGCTGCTGATCGACGAGATCGACAAGGCCGACATCGAGTTCCCGAACGACCTGCTTCAGGAACTCGACCGCATGGAATTCCACGTCTACGAAACCGGCGAGACGGTGCGCGCCCGCCACCGCCCCGTGGTCATCATCACCTCGAACAACGAGAAGGAGTTGCCCGACGCCTTCCTGCGGCGCTGCTTCTTCCACTACATCCGCTTTCCCGACGCCGACACGCTGGCCGCCATCGTCGCGGTGCACTTCCCGGGGCTCAAGCCCGCGCTTCTGACCGCCGCGCTGGAACGCTTCTTCGAGATCCGCGAGACGCCGGGCCTGAAGAAGAAGCCCTCCACATCCGAGATGCTCGACTGGCTGAAGCTGCTGCTGGCCGAGGATCTCGCCCCCGAGGATCTGCGCCGCAGCCCGCGCGAGGCGCTGCCCAAGCTGCATGGCGCGCTGCTGAAGAACGAGCAGGACGTGCAGCTCTTCGAGCGGCTGGCCTTCATGGCGCGACGCCAGGGATGAGCGACCTGCACATCCGCCCGCCCGCGCCCGACCACGCGCCCGACTGGCGCAGGCTCTGGCGCGGCTGCCTCGCCTTCCACCGCACCCAGGTGCCCGGGCAGGTCTGCGCCACCACCCTCGCCCGGCTCCTGTCAGGGGCGAAAGGCGCGTTCCGGGGCCGGATCGCGCGCCGCGGTGACGCGGCGGTGGGTCTTGTCCAGTTCCTGTTCCACCGGCATTGTTGGCGCATGGAGAACGTCGTCTACCCGCAGGATCTCTATGTCGCGCCCCGCGCGCGCGGCATTGGCCTGGGCCGCGCGCTCTGCGGCCGGGTGGCCCGGCTGACCCCCTTCCTCAAGTACCAGAGGCCCGCGCAATGATCCGCAGACTGCTGGCCCTTGGCGCGATCCTGGCGCTTGCGGGCTGCGAGCCGCCCAGCGACAGCCCCAGCCGGGCGGTTGCAACCGCGCCCGTCGTCACCTCGGTCGCCTTCGGCCCCGGCACGATGCCGCGCGGGGTGCCGCGTTCCAACATCGCGCTGGCCGAGGATTTCCTCGACCTGACCTTCGCGCTCGAACGCGGCGAGCGGCTGCGCGGGCTCCTGCGCTACGAGGGGCCGGTCCGGGTCTACATGCGCCCCGGCGGGCTGTCGGCCTATGCCGATGACCTGGACAACCTGCTCGACCGGCTCCGCAAGGAGGCGGGGATCGACATTGCCCGGGTCGCCGATCCCGGCGCCGCCCAGATCCATGTCGACGGCGTGACGCTTCAGCAGTTGCAGACCGTCGACCCCGGCGCCGCCTGCTTCCTCGTCCCCGGCGAGACCGACTGGGAAGGCTTCCGCCGCAAGTCGCCCCGCAACCGGCTGCGCTGGTCCCAGCAGACCACGCTGAACCAGATCGCGATCTTCATTCCGGTGGACACCTTCCCGCAGGACGTGCGCGACTGCCTGCACGAGGAACTGGCCCAGGCGCTGGGACCGGCGAACGACCTCTACCGGCTGCCCGACACGGTGTTCAACGACGACAACTACCACTCGATCCTGACCCGGTTCGACATGCTGATGCTGCGCGCGCTCTACGACCCGGACCTGCGCTCGGGCATGCCGCGAGAGGCGGTCGCGGCGCGCATCATCAGGATCCTCGACCGCATCAACCCCGGCGGCACCGGCCGCGGCAGCCTGCCGCGCGCGCCCGCCTCGGCCGAGTGGAAGTCCCAGATCGAAACCGCGCTGACCCGCCGCAGCGGCCCGGACGCGCGCATCCGCGCGGCCGAACGCGCGGTCAGCATCGCGCGCGCCATGCAGCCGCCCGATCACCGGCTGGGCGTGGCGCTTGTCACCCGCGGCCGGCTGACCCGCGACACCGCCCCCGCCGCGGCCGCCGCCGACTTCATCGAGGCGCACAGGCTTCTGCGCGCCCAGCTTGGCACGGACGACATCCGCACCGCGCAGGCGGCACTCCATGTGGCGCTGGTCTCGCTCGAGGGGCGCGACTACGACAGCGCAGAGCGGCTGGCCGATCAGGCGATCCCGGTCGCGCGGCGCGGCCAGAACGCGGTGCTGCTGTCCAGCCTGCTGGCGGTCAAGGGCGCGGCGCTGACCGCCCTGGGCGAGAGTGACGCGGCCCGCGTGGCGCAACTGGACCATCTGCGCTGGGCCCGCTATGCCTATGGCGACGGCAACGGCAGCCGGGCGCGGGCACAGGCCGCGCTCGAAGGGCTGGTTTCCGGTGTCGATCCGTCCTGACGCAACCTGACCCGAAAGTGCCCCATGCTTCCCGTGATCGCCTTCTTCCTCGGTTTCGCCTTCGGCTGGCTGCGCGCCACGAAACGCGGGGGGAACCGGCTGGACAAGCTGCAATACGGCGCCGCCCACGGCATCGGCTTCGCCATCGCGGGCGTGGCGCTGGGCATCCTGATCGCCCGCATGGGGCAGGTCTGAGGCGGCCGTGTACGCGGGGTTCCTCGCCGCACTTCGTGCCGAGGGGATCCCCGTCAGCCTGCGTGAATATCTCGACTTTCTTCAGGCGCTGTCCGCCGATCTGGTGACATTCGAGCCCGAGGGCTTCTACCATCTCGCCCGCCTCAGCATGGTCAAGGACGAGCGCCATCTCGACCGCTTCGACCGCGCCTTCGCCCGCGTCTTCGACGGGCTCGAGGATGTCGGCGTCGAGGCGCTGCTGAAGGCCGCCGACCTGCCCGAGGACTGGCTGCGCAAGCTGGCCGAGCGCCACCTGACCCCCGAGGAACGCGCCGCGGTCGACGGGCTGGGCAGCTTCGAGGCGCTGATGGAAACGCTGAAAAAGCGCCTCGAGGAACAGAAGGGCCGGCACCAGGGCGGCTCGAAATGGATCGGCACCGCGGGCACCTCGCCTTTCGGCGCCTACGGCTACAACCCGGAAGGCATCCGCATCGGGCAGGACGAAAGCCGCCACCGCCGCGCGGTCAAGGTCTGGGACCGCCGCGCGTTCCGCGACCTCGACGACGGGGTAGAGCTGGGCACCCGCAACCTGAAGATCGCACTCCGCCGCCTGCGCCGCTGGGTGCGCGAGGGGGCGGCGGAGGAACTCGACCTCGACGGCACGATCCGCGCGACCGCGCACCAGGGCTGGCTCGACGTGAAGACCCGCCCCGAACGGCGCAACGCGGTGAAGCTCTTGCTCTTTCTCGACGTGGGCGGCTCGATGGACCCGCATGTGCGCATGGTGGAGGAACTCTTTTCCGCCGCCCGCGCCGAGTTCCGCCATCTGGAGCATTTCTATTTCCACAACTGCGTCTACGAAGGCGTCTGGCGCGACAATCGCCGGCGCTGGGACGCACAGACGCCCACCGCCGAGATCCTGCGCACCTATGCCGCGGACTGGCGCTGCATCTTCGTGGGCGACGCCGCGATGAGCCCCTACGAGCTGATCCATCCCGGCGGCGCGAACGAGCACTACAACACCGAACCCGGCCAGGTCTGGCTCAACCGGCTGCGGGCGCAGTGGCCCGCCAGCGTCTGGATCAACCCCCTGCCCCGCCAGTCCTGGGACCACACGCAAAGCGTCGGCATGGTCGCCGACATCTTCGAGGGGCGGATGTTTCCCATGACGCTTCAGGGCATCGGGCGCGCGGTGGGGGCGCTCAGGCGATGAACGCGATGCTGCGCAAGGCCTGGCGCCACCACCGGCTGCTGCTGCTGGCCTTCGGACTGGCGCTGGCGCTCAGCCTGTCCTTTTCGGCCCGGGTGGTCATGAGCTGGTTCTACTTCGCCGCCAACCGCGACGCCGAGGTGACCAGCTGGATGACCGTCGGCTATGTCGCCCGCTCGCACCAGGTCCCGCGCGAGGCGCTTTTCGACGCGCTGGAGGGGGATCTGGCCCTGACCCCGGGCGCGCGGGAAACCGTGGCCGAGATCGCCTGGCGCACCGGCCTGACCGAGCAACAGGTGATCGCGCGCATCGATGCCGCGCTGGCGGACCTGAAGCAAAGCGGGCAGCCGTGAGCGAGGAGCTTCTCGAACTCGTGCCCGATCTCGGGCCGCCGCTTCTTGCGCTTGTCGTGGCGCTGGCCGCGCTGGGCCTGCCCCTGCCGGCCACGCTGGCGCTGGTGATGTCGGGCGCGCTGGCCGCAGCGGGCGAGATGGACCTTGCCGCGGTGCTGGCGGCGGCCTTTCTGGGCGCCGTCGCGGGGGACCATGCCGGCTATGCGCTGGGCCGCCTCTCGCGCGGGTCGCTCCGCCGCTGGCTGACCGCCAACCGCCGCCGGGCCGAAGGCCTGCGCCGGGCCGAGGCGGCGGTGCAGCGCCACGGCATGGCGGCGGTGTTCCTCAGCCGCTGGCTTCTCGCGCCCCTGGGGCCGCCCACCAACATCGCCGCCGGCGCCGCGGCCCTGCCGCTCGCCCGCTTCACCGCCGCCGACCTGGCCGGCGAGGTGGTCTGGGTCGGCCTCTATGCCGGCCTTGGCTACGCCTTCTCGGGCAGCATCGCGGGCCTCGTCACCCTTGCCGGCGACCTGGTCTGGCTTGCCTTCAGCCTTGGCGCCGCCATGTGGCTGGGCGCCCGCCTGCTGACCGCGCTGCGGCGCTGAGCCGCTTGCCCGAAGCCCCCGCCAGCCCCATATTCGCAGGATGCTGAAACTGACCCCCATCCTCATGGCGATCGCCGTCGCGGTGGGCATGTACCTGCTCTCGGCCTGGCGGCTGAAACGGCAGCTGGATGCCCGCTCGACCGAACTTGCCGACCCGGCGCTCGGCCGCGTCACCGCCCGGCTGGCAGAGGCGCTGGACGTCCCGCGCATCCGCGTCCACATCTACGAGGTGGACCCGGTCAACGGCCTCGCCGCCCCCGACGGGCGCATCTTCATCACCCGCGGCTTCTACCAGAAATACCGCGAGGGCGCCGTCACCGCCGAGGAAATGGCCAGCGTCATCGCCCACGAGCTTGGCCATGTGGCGCTGGGCCATTCGCGGCGGCGGATGGTGGATTTCTCGGGACAGAACGCGATCCGCGTCATCCTGACCATGCTCTTCAGCCGCATCATCCCCGGCATCGGGGCCTGGATCGCGAACATGCTGGTCACGCTGCTGGGCGCACGCCTCAGCCGCCAGGACGAGTACGAGGCCGACGCCTATGCCGCCGCCCTGCTGACCCGCGCGGGCATCGGCACCGCGCCGCAGATCTCGCTGTTCCGCAAACTCGAGGCAATGACCGGCGTTTCCATGGCCGGCCAGCCCGCCTGGCTGCTGAGCCACCCCAAGACCGAGGAACGCATCGCCGCGATCCGGACGCTGGAATCGCGCTGGCTGCCGGAAAGCTGACCCTCAGCCGCCGCAGTCGAGCGCTGCGGCAAGGCTCTCCACCCCCTCCAGCGGCCCCAGGTCCTCCACGACCACAGCGCCACCTTCCAGCCGCGCGGTCAGCACCCGGCTCCAGTCGCCACTGGCGGTCACCACCTCCGGCCCGGCGCCGCAATCGCGCACCCCGCCCGAGATGAAATCCTCGCCGAAACGGTGGTTGGAAAACCCCTCCGCCGAGGCGATCTCGACCAGCCGCGTGCCGTCGAGCGTCACGAAGCGCAGCACCTGCCCCAGATGCGGCGTCTCGACATAGGCGATGTCGGCGCGCCCGTCGCCGTCGAAATCCGCGATCCCCACCGGCGCCAGCCAGCGGTTGCGCTGGCCCAGGATCCCCGAACGCGCCACCTGTTCCATCTTCGGGCGCGCCGTCTCCATTCCGACCGCGCGATAGACCACCAGCGACGCACCGCCCGCCTGGTCGCTTTCCACCGCCACGATCTCGGGGGCGCCATCGCCATCCAGGTCCGCCAGTCGCGGCGCCACGTCCTCGAAGACGCGCGTGACCGGCAGGCTCATGCGCAGGCTGCGCCGCTCGCGCTGCACGACCAGCGTGGTGTATTCGATCCCGTCGCCCAGCGCGCCGTGCGGATAGCGCGTCGTCTCGCCCTCGAACCGGGCCTCGACCCCGAAACAGGGCGCGGGCGGCACCAGGATCTGCCCCAGCCGCGCGTCCTGCGGACAGGCCTCCTGCGCGGCGGCGCCCCCTGCCGCGGCCAGCAGCACCAGCGCTGCCGCGGCGGCCCGCATCAGATCTGCTTTTCCGGCAGGTGAACCACCAGCCCGTCCAGCGCGTCGCTGACCTTCAGCTGGCAGGTCAGGCGCGAGCGTTCCGCATCGGGCTGCCAGGCGAAATCCAGCATGTCCTCTTCCATCGGCTCCTTGTGGGGCAGCCGGTCCACCCAGTCCGGGGCGACATAGACATGGCAGGTCGAACAGGCGCAGGCCCCGCCGCAATCCGCCTCGATACCCGGGATGCCGTTGTCCCGCGCGCCTTCCATGACGCTCAGACCGTTGGGCACGTCAACCACATGCTCTTTGCCGTTGTGCTCGATATAGGTAATCCTGGCCATTCCTGGGCTGTTCCTTCGCTACGCCTGTCCTGGCGATACATAGACCTTGCACCCCGCCTTAGCCAACCCCTGCGGCGCCACGCCCCGGCACATCCGGCAAGAGGTTAACCAAAGCTTAACGATTGCTTTGGATTTTCGGCAATTCCGTGGGATCTCCGCCTCGGCCCAACCCGAGCGGAGCGCCTGCCATGACCACGATAAAAGCCACGCGCCACGGCTTCCACCTGACCGGCGGCACCGGGCTGCCGCTGGCGCCCGACGCCCTTCTGAACGCCGCCCCGGACATCGCGGGCAGCGTCCGGCTCGGACCGGGCGCGCCGGGCTTCATCGCGCAGGACGCGGGCGGGCATGTCGCGCTCGGCACGGACACGCCGCTGCCGGATCCGGGCGACACCTGGCAGGCCACCATCGCCGTGACATCGCTCACCTGGTTTCGCGACGCCCCGGCCGGGCCGGAAGCCATCGGCCGCATGGGGTTCGAGCGGCCGCTCAAGATCCAGGTGACCTACGACCTGGAACTGGGCCATTGGTCAGGCCATGCCGCAGCCCCCCTCGCCGAACGGCTCCAAGCGGATGGCTTCGGCCTGATGGGTGGGCCGGGGGCGGACGTGCTCGACGCCTCCGCCCTGCCCCTGCCGATGCCGGGCGGCGTCACGCTTGACGGGCGCGGCGGGGACGACCGGCTGACGGGCACGCTGGCCTCCGACGTGATCCGCGGCGGCGCGGGCCAGGACCGCATCGCGGATGCCGGCGGGCGCAACCAGCTGATCGGGGGGGCGGGCGACGATCACGTCACGCTCGGCCCCTGGTCCGCGGGCAGCGATGCGCGCGGCGGCGCGGGCGACGACCGGCTGGTTTCGTCGAATGGCGCCGACCGGCTGGACGGCGGCCTTGGCGATGACCGGATCGAGGGCGGGCGCGGCGACGACATCCTGCGCGGCGGGCCGGGCAACGACACGCTGGCGGGCGGCGACGGGGCGGACACGTTCATCTTCCGCACAACGCATTCCGGCCAGGACGTGGTGACGGATTTCGACCCGGACGCCGACCGGCTGATCCTGCGCGGCCCCGGAAACGACGACGCCGCCCTGACCGTTGGCGAGGGCGGCGTCTGGATCGGTTGGGGCGATCAGCCCGAACGCATCTTCCTGGACGGGATCACGCCTGCGGATGACACCGACTGGCTGATCCTGCCCTGAGGCGTCAGCCCTGCGGGGTCAGCGCGACAAAGCGCGGCTGCCCGTCGCGGCGCACCAGCATCAGGACCGACCGCCGGCCCGCCTCGGCCGCGTCCGAGAAACGCGCGGCCACGTCCTGCGGCGTGCTGACCGGCTGCTGCCCGATCTCCGCGATCACGTCGCCGGGGCGCAGCCCCTTGTCAAAGGCCTCGGACGTCTCGTCCATCTCGGTGATGGCGACGCCGCGCTCGTCCTCGGGCAGGCCCAGTTCGGCCCGCAGTTCCGGGGTCAACGCGCTCAGCGTCATGCCCAGCACCGTCTCGGGCACCTGCGGCAGGTCCGGCGCGCCGCCGCCACCCGGCTGGTAGTTCGCCTCCGCCTCCTCGCGGCGGCCCAGCGTCACGCGCAGGGTCTGGGTGCCGCCGTCGCGGAACACCACGACGCGCGCGACCGAACCGACATCGGTGTTGCCGACCATCCGCACCAGTTCGCGCGTATCGGCCACGTCCTGGCCTGCGAAGTTCAGGATCACGTCGCCCACAAGGATCCCCGCATCCATCGCCGGCCCCGGCGGCACGTCGGTCACGAGCGCGCCGGCGGCACTGTCCAGTCCCATCGCCTCGGCCACGTCGGGCGTGACGTTCTGGATGCTCACGCCCAGCCAGCCGCGGCGCGTCTCGCCGAATTCCTTGAGCTGGTCCACCACCCGCGTCACCACCGAAGAGGACATCGCGAAGCCGATCCCGATGGACCCGCCATTGGGCGACAGGATCGCGGTGTTCACGCCGATCACCTCGCCCGCCATGTTGAACAGCGGCCCGCCCGAATTGCCCCGGTTGATCGCGGCATCGGTCTGGATGAAATCGTCGTAAGCCCCCTGGAGCGAACGGTTCCGCGCCGAGATGATCCCCGCCGACACCGAAAAGCCCTGCCCCAGCGGGTTGCCGATGGCCAGCACCCAATCGCCCACCCGCGCGCCGTCGCTGTCGCCGAACGGCACGAAGGGCAGCGGCTGGTTCGGCTCCACCTTCAGAAGCGCGATGTCGGTACGCGGGTCCGTCCCCACCACCTCGGCCGGCAACTCGCCCAGGCCGTCGAAGAACTCGACCAGGATCTCGTCGGCGCTCTCGATGACGTGGTTGTTGGTCACGATGTACCCGTCGGCCGAGATCACGAAGCCCGAACCCAGCGCCGAGCCGCGCCGCTCGCGCTGCTGCGGGCCCTGCCGGTCCAGGAAATCCCGGAAGAAATCCTCCAGCGGCGACCCCTCGGGCACCATCGGCGAAATCCCCTGGTCGGTGGCGATCACCGTCGTCGTGGTGATGTTGACCACCGCCGGGCTCAGCCGCTGGGCCAGGTCCGCGAAACTGCCCGGCACCGCCTGCGCCGGCAGCCGCTGCACCTGCGCCGCCAGAAGCGCCGCCGCCGCGAGAAGGATCACGAACGCCGCGCGCAGCAGATCGACGGGGGTGTTTGGCCGGACGGCAGTCTTCACTCGGGTCATGCGTGTCTTCCTCCGCGGGGATACATCGTTCTCATGGAGGAGATAGGCGGCCGGGCCGTCAATGACATGGCACAAATCCCCACATCCTCTCACCTGATCGTGAATCTAGGATGCCCCCGCCGCATTGCCAAGCGCGCTTGCCCCCCCGCGCGCCTACCCTTGCGCGATCCACACCAGCGTCACCCCCAGCGCCACCACCCCCAGCCCCAGCGAGCGGCGCGCCTCGGGCGGGATGCGGCGGATCGCCTCCAGCACCTCGTCGATACGCGAAGGGGCCAGTGCAAGCACCAGCCCCTCCAGAACAGCCGCGATGCCCAGACCTGTCAGCAGGTCGGCCCAGCTCAATTCCCGGACGCCCCGGTCTCGGACCGGAAGTAGTCGAAGAACTCGCTGTCCGGCGACATCACCATGGTCGAGGTCTGGCCCTGCAACGCCTGCTCATAGGCGCTCAGGCTGCGGTAGAAGTTGAAGAACTCCTGATCGCGGCCATAGGCCTCGGCATAGATGCCGTTGCGCTCCGCATCGGCCTGACCGCGGATGATCTCGGCCTCGCGCTGCGCCTCGGACACCAGCTCCACCGCCGTCCGGTCGGCCTGCGCGCGAACCCGCTGCGCCGCTTCCTGGCCGCGGGCCCGCTCGTCGGCGGCCTCGCGCTGGCGCTCGGCCTCCATCCGCTCGAAGGTGGCGGCCAGGTTCTGCGCCGGCAGCTCCACCCGCTTGATGCGCACGTCGATCACCTCGACGCCCAGCGCGCGGGCGTCCACGATGGCGGCGTCGCGGATGTTGTTCATCAGCTCGACGCGGTTCTCCGACAGGATGGCGTTCGACGTCACCGCCCCCAGCACCTCGCGCAGCTGGGCGTTCAGGATCCGCTCCATCCGCGTTTCGGCCTGGGCGATGCCCCCCACGCCGACGGCCTGGCGGAAACGCACCACGTCGCTGATCCGCCAGCGCGCGAAGGCGTCCACCACAAGGCGCCGGTCGTCCAGCGGCGTGACCTCCAGCGGCTGGGTATCCAGCGCCTGGATCCGGTCGTCATAGCGCACGACGTTCTGGATGAAGGGCATCTTGAACGAAAGCCCCGGCGCTTCCTTGACGGCCTTGATCTGGCCGAACTGAAGCACCAGCGCCTTTTCACGCTCTTCCACGATGTAGATCGAGGACAACCCGACGACGGCGGCGCCGAACAGGACGCCCAGCAGGATATAGGCCTTGCTCATCAGTTCCCCCCCGTCTGCATCTGCATCTGAAGCTGCGGGCCGGCCACGTTGTTGGCGGACCCGCCGCCACCGGCAGCCCCGCCGGGTGCGGGCGCGGCGGCAGCCCCGCCCGAGCGGCGCAGCTCGTTGAGCGGCAGATAGGGCACGATGCCCTGCCCGCCCGCGCCGCCGGCCAGCGCCTGGTCGATGATCACCTTGTCCACGCCGCCGAACACCCGCTCCATCGTCTCGATGTACAGACGCTGGCGCGTGACCTCGGGGGCCTTGGCGTATTCCTCGTAGACCGACACGAAGCGGCTTGCCTCGCCTCGGGCCCGGTTCACGACCTGCGCGCGATAGCCCTCGGCCTGCTCCAGGATTTCCGCCGCCTCGCCTCGGGCGCCCGCAAGGCGCTGGTTGGCATAGGCGTCGGCCCGGTTCTGGAAGGTGTCGCGATCCTGTTCCGCCGCCTGCACGTCGCGGAAGGCGTCGATCACCTCGCGCGGCGGGTCGGCGCGGTCGAAGTTCAGCCGCACGATGTTCACGCCCGCGCCATAGCTGTCCAGCGTGTCCTGGATCAGCGTGCGCACCTCTTCGGAGATGATGCCGCGGTCGCGGTTCAGCACCGGCCCCAGCTGCGAGCGGCCGATCACCTCGCGCATGGCCGATTCGGAAACCGAGCGGATCGTGTCCTGCTGGTTGGCGATGTTGAACAGGAAGTCCGCCGGGTTCGAGATCGTCCAGACCACCTGGAAGTCGATATCGACGATGTTGGCGTCGCCGGTCAGCATCAGCCCCTCGTCTGTCACCGTGCCGCGGCCCAGCTCCTCGGTGCGCTCGCGCGTGACCTCGATGATCTCCTTGGTGACCAGGGGCCAGGGCGCGAAGTTCAGGCCCGGATTGCCGACGGCGGAAAATTCGCCCAGGAACAGCTCGACCGACTGCTCTTCGGGGCGCACCGTGTAGAAGGACATGAACAGCCAGGCGCCCACGGCCGCAAGGCCGATCAGCGCGGCGCCGCCCTTGCCGATGCTGGGGCCGCCATCGCCGCCGCGACCGCCGCCGATGCCGCCGCGACCGCCCATCAGGACGCGCAGCTGCTCCTGGCCCTTGCGCATGATGCGGTCGATGTCCGGCCCCTGCCCGCCGCCGCCCTGGGGCGGCCCGCCGCGATCGCCGTCGTCACCGCCACCGCCACCGCCGCTGCCCCATGGGTTGCGTCCGCCCCCCTTGTTGCCGCCCTTGTTGCCGCCGCCGCCCCATGGCCCGCCGGAGTTGTTCGAGTATGGCATCAGCCTGTCATACCTCTTCTGACATCAATGTTCCCTGATCCTTAGCTGTAGGCTCAGGGGCGAAATTCAAGCTTGACCGCCCACCGCTGTCCGCATCGTGACCAGTTCCTCGGCCGCTGTCGGGTGCACCGGCATGGTCCGGTCGAAATCCTCCTTGGTGGCGCCCATCTTCACCGCGATGCCCACCATCTGGATCATCTCGCCCGCCGCAGGCCCCACTATATGCACACCGAGCACGCGACGCGAAGCCTTGTCCACGATCAATTTCATCAGCATGCGCTGATCGCGGCCCGCAAAGGCGTGGAACATCGGCCGAAAGGTGCTGCGATAGACCTCGATGTCGTACCGGTCGCGCGCCGCCTCCTGGGTCAGTCCGATCGTGCCGATCTCGGGCTGGGTGAACACCGCCGTCGGGATCAGCGCGTGATCGACCGGCGTGGGGTTTGCCTTGAACACCGTCTCGACAAAGGCCATGCCCTCGTGGATCGCGACCGGCGTCAGGTTCACGCGGTCGGTCACGTCGCCCACCGCATAGACCGACGGAACCGAGGTCTGGGAATAGTCGTCCACCGCGATCGCGCCGTTGCGGGTCAGCCGCACGCCGATCTCCTCCAGTCCCAGACCCTTTGTCGCAGGCCGCCGCCCGGTCGCGTAAAGCACGCAGTCGAAGGTGGTCCGCGATCCGTCGGTGCAGGTCACTTCCAGCCCGTCGTCGGTCTTGTCGATCCGCACCAGGTCGCGGCCCACATGCA
Organism: Halovulum dunhuangense; assembly: GCF_013093415.1. NCBI lineage: Bacteria > Pseudomonadati > Pseudomonadota > Alphaproteobacteria > Rhodobacterales > Paracoccaceae > Halovulum > Halovulum dunhuangense. The sequence continues at coordinate 1,503,959 of NZ_JABFBC010000001.1, read as the reverse complement.
GGGCGATGCCCTTCTTGCGCATCTCCTCGGCGATGTGGCCGCGCACCTCGTCGTCGAAGCCGCGCAGGATCTGCGCGCCGCGATAGAACTGCGTCACCTCGGTGCCGAGCCCGTTCATGATGCCCGCGAACTCGCAGGCGATATAGCCGCCGCCCACGATCAGCATGCGCTTCGGCTGACGCTCCAGGTGAAAGACCTCGTTCGAGCTGATGGCATGCTCCGCCCCCGGCACGTCCGGCATGAAGGGCGCGCCCCCCGTGGCGACCAGGATATGCTTCGCGGTCACCGTCTGCCCGCTGGACAGCTCAACCGTGTGCGGGTCCTTCAGCACGCCGCGGGCGCGGAACAGCTCGACCCCCAGCTTTTCCATGTTGGCCTGGTAGACGCCTTCCAGCCGGTCGATCTCGCGGTCCTTCTTCTCGATGAAGAAGGGCCAGTCGAAATCGCTGCCCGTCAGCTTCCAGCCGAAGCCCGTCGCATCCTCGACCGCCTCGGAAAAGCCCGCGGCAAAGACCATCAGCTTCTTGGGCACGCAGCCCCGGATGACGCAGGTGCCGCCGTAGCGATATTCCTCGCACAGGCCCACCTTCGCCCCTGTCATCGCCGCCCAGCGCGAGGCCCTGACCCCGCCCGAGCCGCCACCGATCACGAAAAGGTCGTAGTCGAAATCTGCCATACACTTGCCATACGTTTTCCAGACGGCTTCCAGACGCGGTTTCGCCCCTCAGCCGATGAATTTCAGGAAGTCGTCAAGCCGCCCGCCATCGGCCGTGTCCAGCCGCCGCGGCTCGTCGTCGACGAAGTGGAACACAGCCTCGCCCGATGGCAGGCCCACCACCATCGTTTCCGCTATGTCTGTGAAAAGACCGGTTTCCACGACGCCCGGCACCGACAGCAGATCCGCCGCCAGCCCCTCGGGATCGCCGATCCGGCCCAGGTGCAGATCCAGGATGAAATGCCCCTCGTCGGTCACGAACGGCGCCCCGTCCCGCATCCGCCGCAGGATCCGGCTGCCCTCCACGTCCGAGTCCTCCAATATGTCCCGAACCAGGCTCTGCGACGCCTCCCAGCCGAACTTCACGACCTCTACAGGTAGTGGGAACGCGCCCAGCGTCTCCACCATCTTGGCCGGATCGGCGATCACCACCATCCGGTCCGAGGCGGTGGCGACGATCTTTTCCCGCAGAAGCGCACCCCCGCCGCCCTTGATCAGGGTCAGGTCGGCATCCGCCTCGTCGGCGCCGTCGATGGTCAGGTCCAGCCAGCCCGCCTCTTCCAGCGTGGTGGTCGGGATCTTCATCTTCCGGGCCAGCGCCTCGGTCGCCTCGGAGGTGGAAACCGCAAGGATTTCAAGCCCCTCCAGGTGTCTCCTTGCGCCCAGCAGCTTGACCAGCCAGGCCGCGGTCGATCCGGTGCCGAGCCCGACCTTCATGCCGTCCTCGATGAAATCCATCGCGTGATAGGCCGCCGTCAGCTTGGCGCGGTCGTTCGGGTCGAGGTGAAGCGGCATCCCGTTTCCGTTCCTGAAGGTGAATTTCGTGGCCCGATCCATAGCCCCTATTCGCCACGGGTTCGAGAGAAGAATCGCCGCAAGCCCTGTTCGCGGAACGCGGGGGATGTCACTGTGGCGGCAACAATCGGAGGTGAGGCAAAGGTGTTTCTCAGCGTCTTCGACATCTTCAAGATCGGCGTCGGCCCCTCGAGTTCGCACACCATGGGCCCGATGATCGCGGCCGGGCGCTTTCTCGACCTGCTGCGCGCCGGCACCGAGGCGATCCCCGGCGCAGGCCCGCCCGCGCGGGTCTCCTGCCGGCTGCACGGCTCGCTCGCCCATACCGGCAAGGGCCACGCCACCGACCGCGCCGTGGCGCTGGGGCTGTGCGGGATCCTGCCGGAAAGCTATGACGCAGCCGCCGCCGACACGGCGCTTGCGCGTCTTGCGGCCGGGCAGCCACTGACCCCGCCGGGCCTGCCCGAACTGGCCTTCGACCCCGACACCGACATCGCCTTCGACACCGGTCCTTCCCTGCCCGGGCACGCGAACGGCCTGGTCCTGATGGCCCATGACGCTCGCGGCGCGCTGCATGCGCAAGAGACGTACTACTCGGTCGGCGGCGGCTTCGTGCTGACCGCGCGGGAGCTTGAGCAGGGCGAGACCAGCGCCGGGCAAGCCCATGTGCCCTATCCCTTCACCACCGCCGCCCAGATGCTGCGCATGGCGCGCGAAAGCGGGCTTTCCATTGCAGACATGAAGCGCCGCAACGAGATCGCGGCAGGCCACGGGCCGGGGCTGGAGGCGGGGCTGATGAAACTCTGGCAGGTCATGGAGGATTGCATCGACCGAGGCCTGACGGACGAAGGCGTGCTGCCGGGCGGCCTTGGCGTGCGCAGGCGGGCATCGGCGATCCACCGCGCGCTGAAGGGCGAGCAGGGCCGCAACCAGACCGCGCCGCACATGATCAACGACTGGATCCTGACCTATGCGATGGCCGTCAACGAGGTGAACGCCGCGGGCGGACAGGTGGTCACGGCGCCCACCAACGGCGCCGCCGGGGTGCTGCCCGCGACGCTGAAATACTGGCTCGACCATGTGCCCGGCGCCAGCCGCGCAAGGGTGCCCGATTTCCTGCTGACCGCGGCCGCCATGGGTGGGCTGATCAAGGCCAACGCCTCGATTTCCGGCGCCGAGATGGGCTGCCAGGGAGAGGTCGGCTCGGCCGCGGCGATGGCTGCGGCGGGGCTTTGCGCCGTGCTGGACGGAAGCCCCGCGCAGATCGAGAACGCGGCCGAGATCGCGCTCGAACATCACCTTGGCATGACCTGCGATCCGGTGAGGGGGCTGGTGCAGGTGCCCTGTATCGAAAGAAACGGCCTTGGCGCGATCAAGGCGGTGTCGGCCGCGTCGCTGGCGCTGCGCGGTGACGGTCGGCACCTGGTTTCGCTTGACGCCTGCATAGAGACGATGCGCCAGACCGGCCGCGACATGGACAGCCGCTACAAGGAGACATCGCAGGGGGGGCTGGCGGTCAACCTGCCGGAATGCTGAGCGCGGCAATTGCCGCATCGAGCGCCTGAAGCGGCAGGATCACCAGCACGCCGGGCCCGTCGAAGCCCGCCTCGACCCGCCCGCCGGCGGCCCGGTTCGAGGTGCCGATCCGCCCCCCCGGCGCAAGGCCGAGGCCCGCCACGCCCCAGACGAGCCCCGATGAATGCAGGCCCGTGACCGGGGCCAGCGGGAAGAAGGACACCGGCAGCCCCTCGGGCAGGTCCAGGACAAGCCGCTCGGGGCAGTGGAACACCAGGTCCTGCTCGCCCAGCAGGATGACCGGGCGGGCGCGATACGCGACCAGCGCGCTCATCGCGGCAAGCGCGTGATCGGTCCGCTCGCCCAGGAAGCCGCAGCCCAGGATCAGCGGCGCCCGCAGCGAATAGAGGCATTTCTCCAGATCGGTCGTTTCCTGTTCCGCGATGCGGTGGACAGCGATGCCCTGCGCGCGCCAGTGATCGACGCTGGTGGCCGAGTCGAGATCGCCGATCACCGCTTCCGGCGCGCGCCCCGCCTCGAGCGCGCGATCCGCGCCGCCATCGGCCGCGACCAGCCGCGGCGCGCGTTCCAGCGCCATGTCGAGCAGCCCGCGCGGTTGCGCGGCTGCGCCGATCAGCGTGACCTTTTCGGAACTGTCGAAGAGGATGGAATCCATGACGCCCGCATTAGCGCGCAAGTTGTTTGGATTCCAGCCGTTCCTGATTATGGTGGATCGAAAGAACCGGCTCGGGCCAGCACAGGGAGCACAGGCATGGAAGACCCCCGCAAACTGTCCGTCGCCTTCGGAAGTTTCGCCTGCGTGATCGAAGGCTTCGAGGATCCGTTTCCGCTGATGCATGAAGTGGTGCGCTACTTCCAGCGCATGGCCTCGGAGAACCCCGGCTTCGGGCGTTTCGACGAGATCGCGGATTTCGACGAACTGGCCGCGCTGCTACTGGACGAAGGGGTGGACGTGGAGATCGCGCCGATCGCGGGCGGCGTCCATGTCCGCCGCTTCGCCCTGCTGGAGACCGGCGCCGCGCCGGAGGCGGAGCAGGACGAGGCAGGCCCGACCGCGGAAATGACAGAGGCCGCCCCGGACATCGACGACGCGCTGGCGGCGGACAGTGCCGAAGACGCCCCCGAAGCGGGCGGGGCGGAAGACGCCCCCGAAGAGGAGGTGGCGGACGAGTTCCGGCAGGACGATGACGCGGCGGACCAAAGCGCCGAGGCGGAAGCCACGCAGGACGAGAATGCAGAGGCCGCCGCGGACGACGCCGAAACAGACGAGACGGTCGGCGGCGAACAGCACGGGACGGACGAAGCCCCCGCAAGCGATGCGGAAAGGGGGACCGCGCAGGAAACGGACAAGGACGCAGCCAGGCCCGACGAGGCGCCGCTGCGACTTGTGCCAAGCCCCCCCGAGGCGCCCCCGTCTCGCAATGCCCCGCTGCGGCTGGACAATCCGGCGCCAGCGGACACCGGCGCCGCGGCCCCCGCGCCGAAGCGGTTGCTGCTGGGCCCGGACCTGGTGCGGCCCATCGAGCCGGAACCGCGGCCGCCCTTCATCGATCGCGTGATGGGAACCGGAAGCGAACCGCCGGCGGAAAAGCCCGCGATGGCCGACAAGGCCCAGGCCGGGCCATCCGCCCCGGCGGACCCCGGGGCCGAGAGCCGCGAGGAACCCCGCCGCGGGGGCCTGGGCGGCTTTTTCCGGCGGTCGACGCCAGCGGAACCCGCGCCGCCGACCGGGACGCCCACCGCCGAGGCCCCGGCGCCGAAGCCCGCAGCCCCCGTGCCCCTGCGTGCGGTGGAGACGGAGCCCACGCCGCAGGCGCCAGCGGCCGAGGAGACACCCGAGCCGCAATCCCGCGGCCTGCGGTCCCTGCTGCGCGGGCGCCCGTCCGCGCCGGCCGCCCCCGCCACGGCAGGGCCCGAGCCCGAGCCCGAGCCGAAGGCGGCCGCGCCGCGTGCCGCAATGTCCGAGCCGAGAAGTGGCGAGGGCGACAGCCTGCATGACCGGCTGCATTCGAGTTTCGGCGACCTGCCCGAGCCGGTCTCGCCCAGCGCCGTGCGGCTCGAGGAAATCGTTGCCGGCGAGGACGATCCGACCACGATCCGCGGTTTCGCCCGGGCGGCCGGCGCCGCCTCGCTGCCCGAGATGATGACCGCCGCGACCGGCTACCTGGCGCTGGTGGGTGGACAGCCCCTTGTCACCCGCGGCCAGATCATGGCGGCGGTGCAGGAGATCGTGGGCGAAACGCCGCTCTCGGCCGAGGCAAAGGTCAAGGCCTTTGGCAAGCTGATGCGCAGCGGCGACCTTGTGCGGCTGGATGACGGGCAGTTCATGCTGACCGAAGAGCGGCTTACGGACCTGCGCGGCCGCACGGGGGTCTGATCGGGGGTCTGATCGGGGGTCTGATCGGGGATCGGGCGCGGATCAGCTGCCCGCGTCCCAGGGCCGGATCGCCACGGCAGAGATCGCGTTCTTGGGCGAGCCGTCGATCAGCCTGTCCGAATAGGTCAGGTAGATCAGGGTGTTGCGGCTCTCGTCGAAGAACCGCACCACCTGCACCCGCTTGAACAGGACCGAGGTGCGGCGGCCGAAGACTTCCTCCCCCTCCTCAAGTTCGCCGACGAATTCGATGGGCCCGACCTGGCGGCAGGCGATGGAGGCGTCCGATGTATCCTCGGCCAGCCCCAGCGTGCCGCTGATGCCGCCGGTCTTGGCCCGGCTGACGAAGCAGGACACGCCCCGGATGTCGGGGTCGTCGAAGGCCTCGACCACGATCTTGTGATTGGCGCCAAGAAGGCGGAAGGCGGTGTCCACCTCGCCGATCTGTTCGGCCTGGGCGCCGATCGCGGTCGCCACCATCAGTGCCAGAGCCGTCGCGATCCGTTTCATGCCTCGTTCCTCTCGAAACCCTCGGAGCAAGATATGGGAACGCCTGCGGACGCTGTCACCCCTTGGTCCGGTCCTCGTCCGGATCGGCGCGGCCCACGCCCTTGAACACCGCCTTGAGCGGAAAGGCCCACAGGATCCCGAGGCCCAGATAGACCAGCAGTTCCAGCAGGATCGAGGGGCGCTCGAACAGCGCCACCACGTTGACCGCGACCACGATGTAGAGCGGCAGGCCCACCACCAGGATCAGCAGCGACAGGCGCCTGCGGGTCTTGTAGCTCAGGGCCATGCGGCTCTCCCTTTCCTCAATCGGCGAAGGGGTCACGCACGAGGATGGTGTCGTCCCGCTCCGGCGAGGTGGAGAGTAGTGCCACCGGGCAGCCGATCAATTCCTCGACGCGGCGGACATACTTCACCGCCTGCGCCGGCAACTCGGCCCAGCTGCGGGCGCCGGCGGTGCTTTCCTGCCATCCCTCCAGTTCCTCGTAGACCGGCTCCACCCGCGCCTGCTCTTCCGAGGCGGTGGGCAGGTAGTCGATCTCCCGCCCGTCGAGGCGGTAGCCCACGCAGATCCTCAACGTCTCGAACCCGTCGAGCACGTCGAGCTTGGTGAGCGCGATGCCCGACACGCCCGAGATGGTGCAGGTCTGGCGCACCAGCACCGCGTCGAACCAGCCGCAGCGGCGCTTGCGCCCGGTGACGGTGCCGAACTCGTGGCCGCGCTCGCCCAGGCGCTGGCCGATCTCGTCCTTCAGCTCCGCCGGGAACGGCCCCTCGCCCACGCGGGTGGTGTAAGCCTTGACGATGCCAAGGGTGAAATCCACCGCCCCGGGCCCCATGCCGGTTCCCGTCGCGGCCATCCCGGCCGTCGTGTTCGACGAGGTGACGAAGGGATAGGTGCCGAAATCCACGTCGAGCAGCGCGCCCTGCGCGCCCTCGAACAGGATGCGCGCGCCCTTGCGGCGCTGCTCGGCCAGCTCACGCCAGACGGGGGCCGCGAAGGGCAGGATCTTCGGCGCGATCTCTTCGAGCGCCGCCATCAGGCCGTCGCGGTCCACCGGCTCGAGCCCGAGGCCGCGGCGCAGCGCGTCGTGATGGGTCAGCAGCCGGTCGAGCCGGGTCTCGAGCGTGGCGCGGTCGCGCAGGTCCGCCACCCGCACCGAGCGGCGGCCGACCTTGTCCTCGTAGGCCGGGCCGATGCCGCGGCCGGTCGTGCCGATCTTGGCCACCGCGGTCGAGGCCTCGCGCGCGCGGTCCAGTTCGCCATGCAGCGGCAGGATCAGCGGCGTGTTCTCGGCGATCATCAGGTTCGCGGGCTCGACCGCGACGCCATCGGCGCGCAGCGACTCCATCTCGCGGATGAAGGCCCAGGGGTCGAGCACGACGCCATTGCCGATCACGCTCAGCTTGCCCGGGCGCACGATGCCCGAGGGCAGCAGCGAGAGCTTGAACACCTTGCCGTCGATGACCAGCGTGTGGCCCGCATTGTGCCCGCCCTGGAAGCGCGCGATCACATCGGCGCGCTCGGACAGCCAGTCCACGATCTTGCCCTTGCCCTCGTCGCCCCACTGGGCGCCGACCACGCATACATTCGCCATGAAAGCTCCCTCCGGCCAAACCCCGCGCGGTATATCGCGGGCCGCCGGGGGGTGAAAGGCGAAATCGCCACGGGTAGCGCGGGCAGGCCGGCGCCGGATGCCTCCGGCGGGGATATTTGAAGAAAGTGGAAGACGGGGGCGGCGCGACACGGCGGCCGGATGCGCGCAGGGCCCCCGGCTTTGGCGGGGGCCCTGCTGAAGGGTCTTGCGCGCGGGCCGGGGCCCGCGCGCGCCGCTTGATCGGATCAGAAGTTGAGCGCCTTGGCCTGGCGCACCTGCGGAAGCGACTCGATCCGCTTCAGCGCGGCGGCGTCCACCTTCTCGTCCACGCCCAGAAGCGCGATCGCCTCGTCACCCTTGGCCGACCGGCCCAGCGCGAAGGTGGCGATGTTGATGCCCAGTTCGCCCAGCGTGGTGCCGAGCGCGCCGATATAGCCCGGCGTGTCGGTGTTGGTGGTGTAGAGCATGAACGGGGTGGGTTCCGCCTCGAGGTTGATGCCCTTGATCTGGATGAAGCGCGGCTTGCCGTCGGAGTAGATGGTGCCGGCGACCGAGCGGCTCTGCTTTTCGGTCGTGACCACGAGGCGCACATAGGAGCCGAAGGCGCCCTGCGCGTCCTTGCGCGTCTCGGCGATCCTGATGCCCCGCTCGCGCGCGACCAGCGGTGCCGAGACCATGTTGACGCCGCCCTCGCCCACCAGCGGGATCAGCAGGCACGCGGTCAGCGCCGAGGTCAGCGGCTTGAGGTTCAGCTCGCCCACATGGCCGACATACTCGATCTCGATCGACTGGATCGGGTTCTCGGTGACCTGGCCGGCAAAGCCGCCCAGCTTTTCGCAGAGCTCGATCCAGGGCTTGAGCAGCGGGGCTTCCTCGGCCGTGACCGATGGCGCGTTGATCGCGTTCGAGATGGCGCCGCGCATCAGGTAGTCGGACATCTGCTCGGCGACCTGGAGCGCCACGTTCTCCTGCGCCTCGGTGGTGGAGGCGCCGAGATGCGGCGTGCAGACCACGTTGTCGAGCCCGAAGAGCGGGTTTTCCGTCGCCGGTTCCACGTCGAACACGTCGAAGGCGGCCCCGGCGAGATGGCCCGACTTCAGCGCCTCGGCCACTGCCGCCTCGTCCACCAGGCCGCCGCGGGCGCAGTTGACCAGGCGCGCGCCCTTCTTCATCTTCGCGATGCGTTCGGCCGACAGGATGTTGGCGGTCTTTTCGGTCTTGGGCAGGTGCAGGGTCACGAAATCGGCGCGCGCCAGCAGCTCGTCCAGATCGTCGAGCTTTTCGACGCCCAGTTCCTGCGCGCGGTCATGGCTGAGGAACGGATCGAAGGCCACGACCTTCATCTTCAGGCCCAGCGCGCGCGAGGCCACGACCGAGCCGATATTGCCGCAGCCGATCAGGCCCAGCGTCTTGCCGGTGATCTCGGAACCCATGAAGCGCGACTTTTCCCACTTGCCGGCCTGGGTGGAGGCGTCGGCGGCGGGGATCTGGCGGGCGACGGCGAACATCATCGCGATGGCATGCTCGGCGGTGGTGATCGAGTTGCCGAAGGGGGTGTTCATCACCACGATGCCCTTGGCGCTTGCGGCCGGGATGTCGACGTTGTCCACCCCGATCCCGGCGCGGCCGATCACCTTGAGGTTGCCGGCATTCTCCAGCAGGTCGGCGGTGACCTTGGTGGCGGAGCGGATGGCGAGACCGTCGTAATTGCCGATGATCTCCTTCAGCTTCGCGGGGTCCTTGCCCAGGTCGGGCTGGAAATCGACCTCGACGCCGTTGTCCTTGAAGATCTGGATCGCGGCCTTGGAGAGCTTGTCGGAAATGAGAACCTTTGCCATGGGATGGCGTCCTTCCGTGTGTATGGGATGGGGCGCCCGGCCAGGGGGGCCGGGGCGCGCGCAGATCATGGGGTGCGGTTCAGAGTGCCGCTTTCGCTTCCGCGAAGGCCCAGTCGAGCCAGGGGGTCAGCGCCTCGATGTCGGCCGTCTCGACCGTGGCGCCGCACCAGATGCGCAGGCCCGGAGGCGCGTCGCGGTAGCCGCCGATGTCAAGGGCGGCCGACTCGGCCTCGAGGAGCTTGACCATCTTCTTGGTGAACGCCGTCTGCGCGTCGGCATCGAGCGCGGCGATGGCCGGATCGACGATCCTGAGGCAGACGGAGGTGTTCGAGCGCAGCGCGGGATCGGCGACCAGGTTCTCGACCCAGGGGGTGCGGTCCATCCAGGCCTGAAGCGCGGCCGCATTGGCGTTGGCGCGCGCGATCGCTGCGTCCAGCCCGCCGATGCCCTCGACCCAGTCGAGCGCGTCCACCAGGTCGGCCACCGCCCACATCGAGGGGGTGTTGATCGTCTCGCCCTTGAAGATGCCCTCGATCAGCTTGCCGCCCTTGGTCATGCGGAAGATCTTGGGCAGCGGCCGGGCGGGGGTATGGGTTTCGAGCCGCTCCACCGCGCGGGGGCTGAGGATCAGGACGCCATGCGCGCCCTCGCCGCCCAGCACCTTCTGCCAGGAGAAGGTGAGCACATCGACCTTGGCCCAGTCCACCGGCTGCGCGAAGACGGCGGAAGTGGCATCGACCAGCGTCAGGCCCTGGCGGTCGGCGGGGATCCAGTCGAAATCCGGGATCCGCGCGCCGGAGGTGGTGCCGTTCTGGGTGAAGCAGATATCGGCCTCGGGGCGGATGGCGGAAAGGTCGGGCAGCTGGCCGTATTCGGCGGTCAGCACCCGGCAATCGTCCAGCTTCAGCTGCTTCGTGGCATCGGTCGCCCAGCCGGCGCCGAAGCTTTCCCAGACCAGCATGTCGACGGGGCGCGGGCCCAGCATGGACCACATCGCCATCTCGTAGGCGCCGGTGTCCGAGGCGGGCACGATGCCGAGGCGGTAGCCTTCGGGCAGGCCCAGCAGGGCGGCCATGCGGTCGATGGCGTCCTTCAGCTGCGCCTTGGGGCCGGCGGCGCGGTGCGAGCGGCCGAGCCACGCCTTGGCGGCGACGGCTTCCGGCGACCAGCCGGGGCGCTTCGGACAGGGGCCCGAAGAGAATTCGGGGCGCGCAGGACGGATTTCGGGTTTCGCGTTTGCCGCGGCAGGCGACGCCTGCTGCGTTTCGGGGAGGCTCATGGACGGCTCCGTCGTCAGGGTGAAATTCCTGAGCCCGCCCCCGCTCACCCATAACCCGGGACCGGACCCGCAGTCCGCTTACTCCGTTCGACCGGCGCTCCGCAACCGGGAAAATGCATCGCCCCCATGACGACATCGCCGGCCCGGGGCAGCGGGGTTTCCGATCCGAAACGAGGCCCCTTTCCCCGGCCGGGCCGCTTGTCTATGGGAAGCGGGCAACGACGAAGGCCGCGACCATGCAGACCCCACCGCTTTCCACCTGGCTACTTCTGCTGCTGCTCGGGATGATCTGGGGCGGGTCGTTTCCCGCCAACGCGCTGGCGCTGGAGGGCTTTGGCCCGTTCACCATCGCGGCGCTGCGAATCGCCATCGGCGCGGCGGCCGTCATGCTTCTTGCGCGGGTGATGGGGGTGGGCCTGCCCTCGCGGCAGACGGCGACGGGGCGGCGGATCTGGCTGCACGCGCTGGGGCTGGCGCTGTTCGCGAATGCGGTGCCCTTCACGCTTCTGGGCTGGGGCCAGCAGCATGTGACCAGCGGCTTCGCCGGGATCACCATGGCGGGCGTGCCGCTGCTGGTGCTGCCGCTTGCGCATTTCCTGGTGCCCGGAGAGCGGCTGAGCCTGCGCAAGACGGCGGGGTTCGCGCTGGGCTTCGGGGGCGTCGTGCTGCTGATCGGACCGGCCGCGCTGAGCGCGGGCGGCGCGGATGCGCTGCCGCGGCTGGCCTGCATCGGGGCCGCGGCCTGCTATGCCTGCGGGTCCATCGTCACGCGCCGCGCGCCGGCCGGGCCGATGCTGTCGTTTTCCGCGGCGGCGCTTCTGCTCGCGGCGACGGTGATGATCCCCACGGCCCTGACGATCGAGGGGGTGCCGGATGCGCCCGGGCTGCGCGCAGCCCTTGCCGCGGTCTATCTGGGGCTGCTGCCCACCGCGGTCGCGACGCTGATCCTGGTGCATGTCATCCAGACCGCGGGCCCCAGTTTCCTGAGCCTGGTGAACTACCAGGTGCCGCTGTGGGCGGTGCTGATGGGCTTTCTTTTCCTGGACGAGCAGGTCCCCGCCGAGGCGCTGGGCGCGCTGGGGCTGATCCTTGCCGGGCTGGTCCTGGCGCAGGGGGGCCGGCGCGGGCGCCGGGCCGCGGTCTAGGCGAGGAAATCGCGCGAGACGAGACCGCCCTTGCCGCGCAGCAACAGCCCCAGCCGGAAAGAGGCCCAGTTCTCCACCTTGCGCGCGGGGCTTCGGGCGCGGTCCTGCCTGATCCCCTGCGCTGCAACCTCGGCCGTTCCCAGGTCGATGCCCCAGCGCGCGGCCAGCGCCGTCAGCGCGGCAGAGGGGTCGTCGCCCGCGAACGCATCCTCGTAGCGCATCGTGCACCAGTCGAGCCCGCGCGCGACAAGCGCATCGCGCAGGTCCTCGTGATAGCCGCGCACCTTGCGGTGCCAGGCCGCATAGTGGCGCGCGCCGAGGCGCACCTTCATGGACGTGGTATCCACCCCGCCCCAGCTGTCCGCTTGCCGCGCCTTCATGAGCGAGATGTAGCAATCGATGGGGCGACGCAGCAGGAACACGCAGCGCGCGCCCTGGGCGGCCAGCGCGTCGACCAGCGGGACGGTGTCCATCTGCCCCTCGAAGCACTTGAACACCGTGACCTGCCGCCCCCGCGCCTCGGTGAAGGCGCGGATCGCGGAAAGGGTCGCAGCGGGATCGGACCGACGCAGGTCGGACAGGGGCCGCGTATCGCCACCCCCCGGCCCAAGCCGTTCCCGCAGGAACGCGGTCAGGCCCTCCTGCCGCTCGGACGTGAGCACGGGCTTGGGATTGAAGATCTCGCCATAGGCCATCACCCGGGAATGCGCCGCCATCGCCTGCATCACCTGGGACGAGCCCGTGCGCTTCGTCCCGAGAAAGGCGATCATGGCCGACATCGGTATGCTCAGCCTGCGCGCGCGATCTCGGCGGCGATGCCGGTGACGATCTCGTGCAGCAGCGCGGGATCCTCGGCCTCGCCCATCACGCGCACCAGCGGCTCGGTCCCGGACTTGCGGATCAGAAGCCGCCCCGCGCCGTCCAGCCGCGCCTCTGCCCTGGCGATGGCCGCCTTGACGGCGGCCGTCTCGAGCGGCGCGCTGCCGGGAGCGTAGCGGACATTCTCCAGCAGTTGCGGCACCGGCTCGAAGCTGCGCACCAGCGCGCTGGCAGGCTTGCCGCTGTCGATCATCGCCGAGAGGAACTGTAGTGCGGCGATCAGCCCGTCGCCGGTGGTGGCGTAGTCCGTCATCACCACATGGCCCGACTGCTCGCCGCCCAGGTTGTAGCCGCCCGCGCGCATCGCCTCGACCACATAGCGGTCGCCCACCGCCGTCCGCTCCAGCCGCAGCCCGCGCGCGGCAAGGAAGCGTTCCAGCCCCAGGTTCGACATCACGGTCGCAACCAGCGTGCCCTTTTCCAGCCGCCCCTGCCGCGACCAGAGATCGGCGATCAGCGCCATCAGCTGGTCGCCGTCGCAGACCTGCCCGCGCTCGTCGAGGATCATCACCCGGTCCGCATCGCCATCCAGCGCGATGCCCAGGTCGGCGCCATGCGCCACCACTGCCTCGGCGGCGGCCCGGGTGTCGGTCGAGCCGCAGCCGCGGTTGATGTTGAACCCGTTGGGAGAGACACCGACCGGGATCACGTCGGCGCCCAGTTCCCACAACACCTCGGGCGCGGTGCGGTAGGCGGCGCCATTGGCGCAATCGACGACGATCTTCAGCCCCGACAGCGACTGGCTGCGCGGGATGGTGGTCTTGGCGAACTCGACATAGCGGGCGCGGTCGCCCTCGATCCGGCTGGCGCGACCGATGCCGTCGGACGGGGCCAGCTGCGGCGCCTGCTCCAGCAGCGCCTCGATCGCCTCTTCGGCGGCGTCCGACAGCTTGTAGCCGTCAGGCCCGAAGAACTTGATGCCGTTGTCCTGGTAGGGATTGTGCGAGGCCGAGATCATCACGCCCAGGTCGGCCCGCATGGACCGGGTCAGCATCCCCACCGCCGGCGTGGGCACCGGCCCCAGCAGCAGCACGTTCGCGCCCACGCTGGTCAACCCGGCGGTCAGCGCGTTCTCGAGCATGTAGCCCGAACGCCGCGTGTCCTTGCCGATCACCACCCTCTGCTGATGCTCGCCATGGGCGAAGTAGCGCCCCACCGCCGCGCCAAGACGCAGCGCCATCTCGGCCGTCATCGGATAGGTGTTGGCGGTGCCCCGCACCCCGTCGGTGCCGAAAAACCTGCGCGCCATGCCTTGTCTCCCGCCTCGATGCCCTGCCCTGCCCCGCGCATAGCACGAAGCGGGTATCGCTCAACAGCCCCGGCGCACGCGGCTTCAGTTGCGGGCGGATTGCGTCGCGGGGCGGTAGAAGACGTGGCTGCCGATCTGGGCCGTCCTGGTCAGCCGCCGCGACCAGGAGGGGCGCACGGCCGTCGTGTGGTAATGCGTGGCGCCGTCGGTCAGCACCCGGTCGCGCCCGTCGAGCATGAGACGCGCGACCTTGCCCACCGTCTCGTAGGCGCCCTGCTCGTGCACCGTCTCGGGATGGCCATCGCAGCGGAAGGAGAACTGGCAGGCGTGGCGGCGCTGCTCGCCCTGCGCGATGACGCCGCACACGGTGTCGGGGTAGCGGCGGTTGTCGACCCGGTTCAGGATCACCTCGGCCACCGCGATCTGGCCTTGCAGGTCCTCGCCGCGCGCCTCGAAATAGAGCGCCTCGGTCAGGCAGGCCCATTCCTCGCCGCCGCTGGCGGGCGACATTCCGGCCAGCGCCGCGTCGTCCAGCGCCTCCGGCAGCCGCAGCCCCGAGCCGAGGCGCAGGCGCTGCCCCTCTCCCGCCTGGCGCATGGCATTGGCATCCATCATGTTCAGCCGTCGCGACAGCGCGGGCCCGGCGTCGCCAAGACCCAGGACCGGGCGCAGCTTTGGCAGGTCGCGCGGGGCGTGGGGCGCCGTATCGCTCAGGGTCTGTCCGGCCATGGCGGCCGGGTCCACATTCGCGCGGATGTCGCGTTCCTGTTCGCCGACAACGCGGATCTGGTCGGCCACATGCAGCGCCGTCTCGGGCTCCACCAGCTCGACGCGGTGCGCGCTGACCGGGATCAGCGCCGTTCCAAGCATCGCTCCGATCACGCCGCTCACGACGATAGCGGGCCGGCGGATTCCCACCCGGCCAATCCTGTCGAACCTCATACTTTCCCCCATGCCACCAGTGCGGAGGGTACTCACGACCCCAGGAACCCACCCCTGCGCCGAGGGGCCAGAGGCGGGCGCCTGCATATGCGGTAGATTCGGAACGCGAGTCGAGAACAATATCCCTGGTTGAGACGTCGCGCCGCAGGTGCGAAAGATCGAACGAACGATGATTACTGACAGAACTCAATGTCTTTTGGGACATTGCTTAAAGCAACTGTATTGCAACGCAACATCATGCGCCGGATCTGAGCCTTGCGCCCGAAACCCTTGTCACCCGGTGGGAAATGCGAATCGCTCTGGCCCGGGCGCAGCCCGGACGGACATGCGCGGGCGCAGCCCGCTCAGCGCGCGGAATTGCGGGTGAGGATGGTCGCCTGGGCCGCCGCAAGCCGCGCGATCGGCACCCGGAAGGGCGAACAGGAAACGTAGTCGAAGCCCGCCACCTTGCAGAAGCGGATCGATTCCGGGTCGCCCCCATGTTCGCCGCACAGGCCAAGCGTCACGTCGGGCCGCGTCGCGCGGCCGCGTTTCGCGGCGATCAGCAGAAGCTCCCCCACCCCCTCGATATCGAGCGAGTGGAACGGATCCTCGGGGAAGACACCCTTCTGGACGTAGTCGCGCATGAAGCGCCCGGCATCGTCACGGCTGAGGCCATAGGTCATCTGCGTCAGGTCGTTGGTCCCGAAGCTCAGGAAATGCGACGAGCGCGCCAGATCGCCCGCGCGCAGCGCGCCGCGCGGCGTCTCGACCATCACGCCGATATGGTATTCGAGCGATCCGCCCCGCTCGGCCATCACCGCCCCCGCGACCGCCTCGACCCGCGCCTTCACGAGTTCCGCCTCGCGGTTGGCGCTGACCAGCGGAATCATGATTTCCGGGATCACCTGCGCACCCGTCCGGCTGCCTGCGTCATAGGCTGCCTCGAAGATCGCGCGCGCCTGCATGTCATAGATCTCGGGCATGGTGATGCCCAGTCGCACGCCCCGCTTGCCCAGCATCGGGTTGAACTCGCGCAGGTCATCGGCGCGGGCGATGACGCGGGCAAGCGGCAGGCCGGTGGCGGCGGCAAGTGCCGCCATCTCTTCCTCGGAATGGGGCAGGAATTCGTGCAGCGGCGGATCGAGCAGGCGGATCGTGACCGGCAGGCCCTGCATCGTCTCGAACAGGGCGGCGAAGTCGGCGCGCTGCATTGGCAGCAGCCGGTCGAGCGCGGCAATGCGCTCCTCGACGGTCTCGGCCATGATCATCTCGCGCATCACGGTGATGCGGTCGCCCTCGAAGAACATGTGCTCGGTGCGGCAAAGACCGATGCCGTCCACCTTGAAGCGTCGGGCCATGGCGGCGTCCGCGGGCGTGTCGGCATTGGCGCGCACGCCGAGTTCGCGGATCTCGTCGGCCCAGTCCATCAGCCGCCCGAAGGCTGGCGAGGGCACCGCCGGCACCATCGCGGGTGCGCCCGCCAGCGCCTCGCCGCTGGTGCCGTCGACGGTGATGCGCTGGCCCTGCCGGAACACGCGCCCGTCGCGGGCGCGCAGCTCGCCTGCCTTCAGGCTCAGTTGCAGGTCCGAGGCGCCCACCACGCAAGGAAGGCCCAGGCCTCGGGCGATCACCGCCGCGTGGCTGGTCATGCCGCCGCGCACCGTCAGCACCGCGACGGCCGCGTGCATGCCGCGGATGTCCTCGGGGCTGGTTTCCACCCGCACGAGGATCGCGGGCTCTCCCTGTGCGTGAAGCGCCATCGCCGCCTCGGGCGAGAAGCAGATGGTGCCGGTGGCAGCACCTGGACTTGCCGGCAGGCCGGTGCCGAAGATGTCACGCCGCGCGCTGGGGTCCACCTGGGGATGCAGCGTCTCGATCAGCGAGCGGGGTTCGATGCGCAGGATCGCCGTCTCGCGGCCGATGACGCCGCACTCGACCAAGTCGACGGCGATCTGCACGGCGGCGCGCGAGGAGCGGCGCACCGGTTCGGCGTCCAGAATGAAGAGCCGCCCGCATTCCACGGTGAACTGCATCTCGTAGGTGTCGCCGAATCCCCTGGTCAGGGTCTGCGCGCCATCGACCAGCGCCGCGAAGGCGGCGGGCTCAAGCGTCTCCAGCGCGGGCAGGGTCTGGCCCGCCTCGGCGCGTTCGGCCTCGGTGATCATGTGGGGCGTGCGCACACCGCGCCCGGCATCGCCGCCCTGCGCATCGGGCAGGTAGCGCCCGGTGGGCGCCGCGTCCCCGGTCGAGCTGTCCACCGGCTGGAAACTGCCCGCGCCCGAGCGGCTGTCGCCCAGCCCGAACACCATCGACTGCACGATCAGCGCCAGCCCCGCATGGGGCGGTGCGCCGTTCGCCTCGCGCAGGATGCGGGCGGTGGGGGCGTTCCATTCGCGCGCCATGGCGCGCAGCGCCCCCTCGATCTGGGCGTCGCGGGACTGCGGGAAAGGCGCGCCCGTCTCATCCTCGTAAAGCGCCTTCGAGGCGGCGACGATCGCCTCCAGATCGCGCTCGCCCAGCCGCGAGGCGAATTTCATCTGGTCATAGAGCAGGTTGTCGAAATCCTCGGGGTCCATCCCCTCGACCCGCACCGCGTAGGATCGGATGGCGCGGCGATATGCTTCCAGCGCGCCGCGCGCGCCGATCTTGTCGATCAGGGCGGGCAGCGTCGCGTCGCTCAGGCCAACGTTCAGGATCGACTGCGGCCCGCCCCAGCGCCGGTTCCCGGCCGAAGCGCGCAGCGCGAGGATCGGGCCGATCGGATCGGGGATGCAGGGAATGGGGCCGCCTTCGGCGATGGAGGCAACGGTGGCGAAATCGAGAACCACACCCGGCGGCAGCGGCAGGCCCAGCGCCGCCATCCGGCCCATCCGGTCTGCCCGCGCGCCGTAACGATCGCCGTGTCCGCCCGCCTTGGCAAGCGAGAGCGGCGCCTCGATCTGGGTCTCTGTCAGCCGGTCATCCATGTGCAGTGCAGCATAACCGGGATTCTGCTGTTTGTAAGTGTCTATTTCGGTTTACACCGAGATTATCCCTCCAGCGCCGAGAACAGCGCGACGCGGTTCATCACCGCGCGGATGCGGTTCAGCAGGCAAAGGCGGTTGCGGCGGACGATCTGGTTGTCGGCATTGACCATGACGCCCTCGAAAAACGCGTCGATCGGGGCGCGGAGCGCGGCCATCGCGGCCATGGCGACGGCGAAATCCTCGGCCCCGAGCGCCGGCACGATGGCCGCCTCGGCCCGGTCGAGGGCGGCGAAGAGCGCCTTTTCCTCGGCGGTCTCGGCGAATTTCACGTCCGGGTCGAGCGAGTATTCGATGCCGTCCTTCTTTTCCTCGGCGGTGAGGATGTTGTTCGCCCGCTTGTAGCCCGCCAGCAGGTTGGCGCCGTCCTCGGTCTCGAGGAAAGCCTGGAGCGCGCGGACACGCGCCACCAGCAGGACAAGGTCGTCCTGCTGTCCAAGGGACAGGCAGGCGTCGATCACGTCATGCCGCAGCCCCTCGGCGCGGAGATGGACCTTGAGGCGGTCGAAGAAGAAGGAGAGGAGGTCCTGACGCTCTGCCACCGAACTCATTGGCGGAATAACGACATGGCCGTCAGCACCTGATAGTCTCGCGAGCTCGGCATGTTCTTTCTCTAGCTCTTCACGTGGCTTAGCAATCTTGCGATGACGTTTAAGCCCAGAAGTAAAAATAGGATTCAGTGAGGTCCTAAAGCCGTTCTCCAGCAGGATCCGGATCACCCCCAGCGCGGCGCGGCGCAGGGCGTAGGGGTCGCCCGAGCCTGTGGGCTTCTCGTCGATGGCCCAGAAGCCGGTCAGCGTGTCGATCTTGTCGGCAAGCGCCACGGCGACCGATACGGGATGGGTCGGGACCGCATCCGACGGCCCAAGCGGCTGGTAATGCTGGGCGCAGGCCTCTGGCACGCCGTCGTCATGGCCCGCGGCGCGGGCGTAGTAGGTGCCCATCACCCCCTGCAACTCGGGGAACTCATAGACCATTTCCGAGGCGAGGTCGGCCTTGGCGACCCGCGCCGCTTCCTCGGCCAGGTCGGGTTTCGCGCCTACCAGGGGGGCTATCTCGCGGGCCAGCGCGGCGATGCGCGCGATCCGTTCGGCCTGCGATCCCAGCTTGTTGTGGAAGGTGACGTTGGCAAGCGGTTCCGCCAGGCCGGTCATGCCGACGGCGCGGACCTTGCGCAGGTCGTTTTCCCAGAAGAACTTGGCGTCGGACAGGCGTGCGGCCAGCACCTTGCCGTTGCCCTTGAGGATGGTGGCGCCATGATCCGCCGTCTCGCGGTTGGCGACGGTGACGTATTTCTCGATCCGCCCCGTCTTCGGGTTCCTGACGGAAAAGAACTTCTGATGCTCGCGCATCGAGGTTTGCAGCACCTCGGGCGGCAGGTCGAGGAAGTCGTCCCCGATGTCGCCCATCAGCACCACGGGCCATTCCACCAGCCCCGCCACCTCGGCCAGAAGGCCGCGATCCTCGACCAGTTCAAGACCTTGCGCGAAGGCAAGCTGCTCGGCGTCGTGCCAGATCTTCTCGGCCCGGGTGGCGGGGTCTAGGATCACATGCGCGCGGGCAAGGCCAAGCTCGTAGCTTTCGAAGCCGGTGACAGTGAAGCGACCCGGCGCCATGAAGCGGTGGCCCTCGGTGGTGTCGCCGGCGGCGATGCCGTCCACGTCGAAGGGGACGACCTGCGCGCCGGCCTCGTCCGTCAGGATGCACAGGATCGACTGGAGCGGACGCACCCAGCGCAAGCTGCCCGCGCCCCAGCGCATGGATTTCGGCCAGGGGAAGCTGCGGATCACGTCCGGCACCAGTTCGGCCAGGATCTCGGCGGCGCTCCGACCCGGCTTGACGATTGTGGCGAAATAGACCGCGCCCTTCTTGTCCTCGCGCACTTCCAGATCGTCCCTCGCAAGCCCGGTCGCGCGCAGGAACCCCTCGATCGCCTTTTCGGGCGCGTCGGTGCGCGGACCCTTGCGTTCCTCGCGGAGCGTGGCGGATTGCGCGGTCAGCCCCTCGATCGCGAGGGTCAGGCGGCGCGGGGTCGAGAAGGCGGCGGCATGGGCATAGGTCAGCCCCGCCTCGACCAGCCCGTCGGTGACGCGCTTCTTCAGATCCACGGAGGCGCGCGTCTGCATGCGCGCGGGGATTTCCTCGGAGAAGAGTTCAAGCAGGAGATCGGGCATCAGAGCCTCATTCGGGAATGTCGTCGGCGCGGCAGGTCACCGCGAAACGGTCGGCCAGGGCGGCAAGCGCCGCGCGCTGCACCTCGGCTGCGGAAAGCGTGCCGCCCATCGGGTCGGGCAGGTCGCGGGTGGCGGTCGCATCCCACGCCACCACGCAGGCGCGGCCATGGTCGAGCGCGGACCGCGCGGTGGAGGACACGCACATATGCGTCATGAAGCCGCCAAGGATCAGCGTCCGGTCCGGATGCGCGGCGAGCGTTTCGGCCAGCGTGGTGCCGGCAAAGGCGTTGGGCAGGCTCTTGTCGATCACCGGCTCGCCTTCCATGGGCGCGACGCTTTCGTGGATCTGCCCGCGAGCGGCGTCCAGGTCGAAGGCGCCGCCGGGCCGGCCCCGGTGGCGGACATGGATCACGGGGATGCCGGCCGCCCGCGCACGCGCCAGAAGTTGCGACGCCACGGCCGCCGCCTCGTCCACGCCGGCAAGCGCGAGGGGGCCGTCGAAATACTCGTTCTGCACGTCGATCAGCACCAGCAGGCTGTCCGAGAGGGCCGCAGGCTTCGGATCGGCGCCGGCAAGTTGAAGGAGGGTCCTGGCCATGATGTGCTTACTCCGCGAAACGGGCGTTGAGCTGCCGCCATTCGTAGGCGCGGCCATCGGGATAGACCGCCACCAGCCGGTCGATGCCGTCCACTTCCTCGACCGCCGCCATGTAGGCGGTGGCCCGGCCCGCGGCGATATCCTCGGTCAGGGCGCCCGCATCGAAGCAGTCGAACCAGAAGGGCGGGTTCAGCGGCTGGGGATCCTCGGCCGGGGGCAGCCCGTCGAAGGCGGCGGGATCGACGGTGAAGCAGCCACGCCGCTTCAGCCCCGAGGACTCGGCGTCGATGCCCACATAGCCCTCGACCGGGATCACGCGATCCGCGACGGGCAGTTCCGTCAGCCCCTCGACCCGGTCGTAGAAGGCGTAGTTCTGGGCATAGAACAGCCCCGCGCCGAAGAGCACGGTGAAGCCCAGGAACCCGATGACGAGGCTGCGGCCCTTCATGCGGCGGCGCCCCCGGCCTCGGTCTCGAGGAAGGCGTCGGCGCAGGATTTCGCCAGCGCCCGGACCCGCCCGATATAGGCCTGCCGTTCGGTCACGGAAATGACGCCCCGCGCATCGAGCAGGTTGAACAGGTGGCTTGCCTTGATCGCCTGGTCATAGGCGGGATGGGCCATGACGATGCGCTTGCCGGTCTTGGGGTCGTCCTGCGGCCGGGCCAGGATGCGGCGGCACTCGGCCTCGGCATCCTCGAAATGGCGCAGCAGCGTTTCGGTGTCGGCCACGTCGAAATTCCAGCGGCTGTATTCCGCCTCGGTCTGGCGGAACACGTCGCCGTAAGTCAGCGCAAAGGCGTTCTGCGGATCGTTGAAGGGCATGTCCATGACATGGTCGATGCCCAGCACATACATCGCCAGACGTTCCAGCCCGTAGGTCAGCTCGCCCGAGACCGGCTTGCAGTCATGCCCGCCCACCTGCTGGAAATAGGTGAACTGGCTGACCTCCATGCCGTCGCACCAGACCTCCCAGCCCAGCCCCCAGGCGCCCAGCGTGGGGCTTTCCCAGTCATCCTCGACGAAGCGGATGTCGTGATAGGCGAAATCTATGCCGATGGCCTCGAGGCTGCCGAGATACAGCTCCTGAAGGTTCGGCGGCGAGGGCTTCATCAGCACCTGGTACTGGTAGTAGTGCTGCAGGCGGTTGGGGTTCTCGCCATAGCGCCCGTCGGTCGGGCGGCGCGAGGGCTGGACATAGGCCGCGGCCCAGGTCCGGGGGCCAAGCGCGCGCAGCGTGGTCGCCGGATGAAAGGTGCCCGCCCCCACTTCCATGTCATAGGGTTGCAGGATCGCACAGCCCTGCGCCGCCCAGTAATTCTGCAGGCGCAGGATGATCTCCTGGAAGCTGCGGGGGGCGGTGGTCTGACTGGACATGCTCTGCCTCGCGGTTGATCCTCGCGCGCCTGTCTAGGCAGGGCCGCGTCCGGGGTCAATGCGGCGTCTGGCCGGACGCCTCAGCGACGCCAGAAGGACAGGGTGAAGATGACGAAGAAGGCCATCAGCTCCAGCCGCCCGATCAGCATCGCAACGACCAGCACCCATTTCACCTGATCCGACAGCGGCGCGAAGTTGCCCGCAGGCCCGATGATGGGCCCGAGGCCGGGGCCGATATTGGCAAGCGCGGTGGCTGCGCCCGAGATCGCCGTGACCGGATCGAGCCCCATCAGCGTAAGGATGACCGAGAACACCGCGAGCGATACGAAGAACAGGTAGAAGAAGGCCATCACCGAATTCATCGTGTCGTCATCGACCACCCGCCCCTGGTAGCGGGGCGAGAACATGCCATGCGGGTTGTTGATCCGCCGGATCTGGGTCCGGATGGTCGCGAACAGCAGCTGGTAGCGGAAGATCTTGATCGAACAGCAGGTTGAGCCCGAGCAGCCCCCCACAAGCCCCACCACGAAGATCAGCGCCATCGGGAAGGCGCCCCAGAGCTGGTAGTCGATCGAGGCGTATCCGGTGCCGGTCATGATCGAGGCCGCGTTGAACAGCGCCTCGCGGAAGGCTTCCTCGGTCGGGCGGTCGAGGATCACAAGCTGCCAGACGACCAGTGCGGCGATGACAGCGCCGAGCACGCCGAAGAAGGCATGAACCTGGCTGTCGCGCAGAAGCGGCTGCGCCGTCCCGGCCACAAGCTGCATGTAGCGCACGAAGGGCAGGCTGGCGAGCACCATGAAAAACGACGCAACATATTCCGGCCCGCCCTTGAACGCGCCGAAGGACGCATCGACATTCGCCATGCCGCCGGTGGCCAGCGTCGTCATGGAATGCACCAGCGCATCGAAGCCGCCCATCCCGGTCAGGCTGTATCCCAGCGCGCAGGCGACCGTGAGCACGACATAGATGATCGAGATGCGGCTTGCGATCTCTCCGGCGCGGGGCAGAAGCTTGCCCATGGTGTCGAACGCCTCGGAGCGGAAGATCTGCATGCCGCCCACCCGCAGCGCCGGCAGGAAGGCCATGGCCACGACGACGATCCCGACGCCGCCCAGCCACTGCATCAGCCCCCGCCACAGAAGCGTGCCGCGGGGCATCTGGTCGAGCCCCGAGAACACGGTGGAGCCGGTGGTGGTGAAGGCGGAGACCGCTTCGAAATAGGCGTCCGTGATGCTGGCGCCCGGGGCACCCAGGATGAAGGGCAGCGCGCCGAAGATCGGCAGCACCACCCAGGCGCCGGTGGTCAGAAGAAAGATCTGCTGGATCGTCAGCTTCGGCCGCGGCACCTGGTTGCAGCTGAGCACCATCGCGCCGCCGACCAGGAAGGTGACCGCGGCGCTGGACAGGAAGGTGCCCGCCTCGCCCGTGCCGGAGACCAGCTCGGCGGCCAAAGGCAGCATCATGGCCGCGCCGAGGGCGGCGACCAGCCATCCGATGACGAAGCCGACGGGTCTGAAATCGATCATGCGCCACGCTTGGCCGCAGGCCGGGGGCAAGTCAAGCCGGACCCCGCCTGCGATGCCTCGCGTTCGGGATCACACCCCGCGGTTGGTCGGATTCCCGATGATCGACAGGAACTCGCGCCGGGTCTCCGGCTCGCGGAAGGCGCCCAGCATGGTGGATGTCACCATCGAGACGCCCGGCTTGTGCACGCCGCGGGTGGACATGCAGTGATGCTCGCCCTCCAGCACCACGGCCACGCCCTTGGGCTTGAGCACGTCGTTCAGCGTGTTGGCGATCTGCGCGTTCATCTTTTCCTGCACCTGGAGGCGCTTGGCGAAGGCGTCGACCACGCGGGCAAGCTTGGAGATGCCCACCACCCGGTCGGTGGGAATATAGGCGACATGGGCCCTGCCGATGATCGGCGCCATGTGATGCTCGCAGTAGCTTTCGTAGCGGATGTCGCGCAGCACGACCATCTCGTCGTAGCCCTCGACTTCCTCGAAGGTCCGCTGGAGCATCGCCTCGGGATCCTCGTCATAGCCGCGGAACCATTCCTCGTAGGCGCGCACGACGCGGCCCGGCGTGTCCAGAAGCCCCTCGCGTTCGGGGTTGTCGCCCGCCCAGCGCAGCAGGGTACGGACGGCAGCCTCTGCCTCGTTCCGGGTTGGCTTGCGCGGCGTGGTGGCATCGTCGCGCTCTGTGTTGATCTTGGGGTCGTGAATATTCATCGACTGCGCCCTTCGGTTTCCGTCGTCAGGCGCGACAAGATGGGGCGGAGTTTCGAATTTCAAACCCCCACGACACCGCCCGGGCGCGGCAAGCTGTCCGCCAGCCCACCGCGTCCTTGCGGGCAGGCCTCAGGCCTGCTCGAGCGCGGCCAGGATATCCTCTTGCAGGTCGGCCACATCCTCGAGCCCGACAGACAGCCGGATCAGACCCGGAGTGATGCCGAGATGCGCCTTTGCCTCGTCGGACAGGCGCTGATGCGTCGTCGTCGCGGGATGGGTCGCGATGGATTTGGAATCGCCCAGATTGTTCGAGATCAGGACCACCCGAAGTGCGTTCAGGAACCGGAACGCCGACTCCTTGCCGCCGGCCACATCGAAGGCGATGACGGTGCCGCCGGCTTCCATCTGGCGCTGCGCCAGCGCGTGCTGGGGATGGCTGGGCAGGCCCGGGTAGAGCACGCGGGCGATGCTTGAATGGCCTTCCAGCGCCTCGGCGAGCGCCTGCGCGCTGGCGGCCTGCGCACGGCAGCGCAGGTCCATCGTCTCCAGCCCCTTCAGCATCACCCAGGCGTTGAAGGGCGACAGCGCCCCCCCGGTGTGCTTGAGATAGGTTTCCAGCGTGCCGCGCACGAAATCGCGCTTGCCCAGCACCACGCCGCCCAGGCAACGGCCCTGCCCGTCGATATGCTTGGTGGCCGAATAGATCACCACGTCGGCGCCCAGATCCAGGCTTCGCTGGAAGATCGGGGTCGCGAACACGTTGTCCACCACGACCTGCGCACCCTGCCTGTGCGCGATGGCCGCGACACCGGCGATATCCACCAGCTCCAGCGTCGGGTTCGACAGGCTTTCAAGGAAGACGAGTTTCGTGTCGGGCCGCACCGCCGCTTCCCACTGGCTCAGGTCGGCGCCGTCCACGAAAGTCACCTCGACCCCGAAACGCGGCAGCAGCGACTCGACGATATAGAGGCACGAGCCGAACAGCGCCTTCGCCGAGACGATGTGATCGCCCGACTTCAATTGCGAAAAGAGCGCGCCGTTCACCGCCGCCATGCCGCTTGCGGTGGCAAAGGCGGCCTCCGCCCCCTCGAGCGCGGCGATGCGGTCCTCGAACATCGCGACGGTCGGGTTGCCGTAGCGGGCATAGATGAACTCGTCCGGGCCACTTTCGATGAAGCGCGCCTCGGCCGCCTCGGCGTCGGGATAGACGAAGCCCTGGGTCAGGAAGATCGCCTCCGACATCTCGCCATACTGGCTGCGGCGCACCCCGCCATGCACCAGCGTCGTCCGGGGTCTGAGGGTCTTCGAGGGTCTGTCTGCCATCTGGTCCACCCGCTGGAACGCGGTCTCCTTGCAAGCGAAAGCCCCGAGCGGGGGCAAGCGATCGGGGCCATGTGCAGCGGACCACGACCTCTTTAGCGGCTTCTTTAACGTGGCCCGCAATCCGGTGCACAAATCGCCACGGCCCGTTCGGTAATCCAAGCCGGCCCGGGCGTCAATCCGAGGGGGCGACGCGGTTTCACGGAAACGATTGACGGATTTCACATCCCCGTAATGCAAATGCGCGAGACTGGCGCATGTCGCAACCGGGGGGCCACCCGATGTCCGTGCTGCACCTGTCGTTGATCCGGGGCCGGGTACTTCCGCATTTCGCGCCCGACCTGCCCTTCGAGATGGCGCTCGCCGCGGCGCTCGAACGATTGCCGGAACGCGCACCGATCGTGATCCTGGTGCATGGCTATCGCTACTGCCCGTCGCGACGCGAGACCGATCCGCATGCCTGCCTGTTCAGCACCGACCCCGCCAGCCAGACACCGCGAGTGCTGCGCTGGCCCGGCGCGCTGGGCTTTTCGCGGCGCGGGCTTGAAGACGGGCTCTGCATCGGCTTCGGCTGGCCCGCGGGCGCCCAGCCCGTCACCGGTGCCCTGCCCCGCGGCTTCGCCCGCGCCTATGACACCGCCGCAGAGGCAGGGGCCGCGCTTGCCGCCATCATCACCGCGATCGAGGCGCTGGCGCCCGGGCGCAGCGTGGACCTGATGGCCCATTCGCTGGGCGCGCGCGTGGCGCTCAACGCGATCGCCGCGCTCGACCGGCCGGGGATCGGCCAGGTGATCCTGCTCGACGGGGCCGAGTATCGGCAGCGGGCGCTGACGCTGATGACTGGCGCGGCCGCCGGCGCGGCGCAGATCTTCAACGTCAGCACGCCGGAGAATGCGCTGTTCGACCTGCTGCTGACGGGCTTCGGCCCCCTGCCGGGCGCGCGTCCGCTGTCGGCCGGGCTTTCGGCCGACCTGCCCTTCGCCTTCGACCTGCGGCTGGGAGAGCCGGTGCTGCGCCCCGCACTCGCGCGGCGCGGCATCGCCATCGGTCCGGCGACGCGCCCCGTCTGCCACTGGAGCGTGTATTCCAGGCCCGGCGCGATGGCGCTCTACCGGGCGATCCTGCGCGACCGCGCGCGCTGGTCGGTGGCGCGGCTTCGGGCCGAGACGGCGGCAGATCGGGCCGGCACGCACCCGGACCGGCCGGACCGCCCGCAGGGCTGGCAACGGCCTGTTGCGCAGACGTGACCTTGCCATCAGGGCATCCATGCCCAGCTAGTGCCCCGGAACCGAAACAACGGAGGTACGCGAATGACCGGCAAGATCGAGCTTTACTACTGGCCCACGCCGAACGGCTGGAAGGTGTCCATCGCGCTTGAGGAAATGGGCCTCCCCTATACGGTGAAGCCAGTGAACATCGGCCGGGGCGAGCAGTTCGAGCCGGATTTCCTGACCATCGCCCCGAACAACCGGATGCCCGCGATCATCGACCCCGACGGCCCTGACGGGGCGCCCATCTCGATCTTCGAGAGCGGCGCGATCCTGCAATACCTCGCCCGCAAGACCGGGCAGTTCGGTGGCACGGGCGAACGCGCGCGGGTCGAGGTGGAACAGTGGCTCATGTGGCAGATGGGCGGTGTGGGGCCGATGGCGGGCCAGGCGCATCACTTCCTGAAATACGCCCCCTCGATGGAGCCGCCGCAGGATCTGCCCTATGCCAAGCAGCGCTACCGCAACGAGGTGGCCCGGCTTTACGGCGTGCTCGACAAGCGGCTTGCCGACCGCGACTACGTTGCGGGCGAGTATTCCATCGCCGACATGGCGATCTGGCCCTGGGCGCAGGGCTGGGAGGCGCAGCAGCAGGACATCGAGCGTTTCCCCAACATGAAGGCCTGGCTGGCGCGCGTGGGCGAGCGGCCGGCGGTCAGGGCCGGCAAGGCCCTGCGCGAGGATCTGCGCTCTGACGCGACCAAGGACCGGGAGGCGCAGAAGATCATGTTCGGCTTCCGCGATCCGCTGGCGGCCGAATAACCCCTGCCGCGTGACGGAAAAGGCCCGCGCGGTTCCCCCCTGCGCGGGCCTTTGCTCAGGCGTTGCCGATCAGGATGCCCGCCGCCAGCACCAGCGAGCCACCCAGCACCACCTGAAGCGCCGCCCGCAGCCAGGGCGTTTCCATGTAGCGGTTCTGGATCCAGGTGATCGCCCAGAGTTCCACGAAGACGACGATCACGGCGATGATCGTTGCGGTCCAGAAATCCGGGATCAGGTAGGGCAGCGCATGCCCCAGCCCGCCGACCGTGGTCATTGTGCCGGTGGCGAAGCCCCGCTTGATGGGCGAGCCGCGCCCCGAGATCACGCCATCGTCGCTGGCGGCTTCGGTGAAGCCCATCGAGATGCCCGCACCGACCGAGGCCGACAGACCGACGAGAAAGGTCTGCCAGGTGTCCCCGGTCGCGAACGCGGCGGCGAAGATCGGCGCCAGCGTCGATACCGAGCCGTCCATCAGACCGGCAAGCCCCGGCTGGACATAGGTCAGCACGAAGCTGCGATGCTCGCTTTCCGCCTCGCTTTCGCGGACATCCTCGGGAACGTGCTTCTTCTCGAGCGCCTGTGCGGTCGCGATATGCCCGGCCTCGGCCGAGGCCAGGTCGCCCAGCAGCCTGCGGGTGTCCGCATCGCTCGCGCGGGCGGCGGCCGCGCGGTAGAAGCGGGCTGCCTGCTCTTCCATCTGCTCGGCCATGGCGCGGGTCTTTTCCAGCCCCAGGGGGCGGACCAGCCAGTCCGGCTTGCGTTCGTAATAGCCGCGCACATGCTCGCGCCGGATCAGCGGGATCACGTCGCCGAATCGGCTCTGGTGCAGCTCGATCAGGCGGCGGCGATGCTCGTCCTCCTCGGCCGCCATCTCGTCGAACATGCGGGCGGATGCGGCATAGTCCTCGCGCAGCCCGTCGGCGTAGGCGCGGTAGATGCGGGCGTCATCCTCTTCCGAGGAAATGGCCAGCGCGAGGATCTCCTGTTCCGACAGGCTGTCGAAGGACCGGCGCCCGGTCCGGAGCACGCGTTGAAGCATTCTTGTTCCCTCTCGTTTCGGGAACAGGATATTAGAATGATTCCAAGTTTGGCAAGATGCCTCAGGTGGCCCGCAGCAACCGCTTGCGCGCACTCGGGATCGCCGCGATCTCGAGCCCGGTGAAGACGTGCATCGTGCCCAGGTCGTTGTCCACGACGGCATGGTCGGACACCCAGCCGCCCATCACCAGATAGGTCCGCAGAAGCGGCGGCATCGCCTTTTGCGCAAGCTTGAGATTGGGCGCGCCAAGGCCCAGCCGGCTGGCAAAGCGGAACACGCGCGGCGCCTTGACCCGGGGCAGCCAGCGTTTCGGGGCAAGGTGTCGGTCGGCCAGCAGCGCAAAGGCGTCCATGTGCTTGTCCGCCTCGGTGCCCTGGAAGCTGGAACAGCCGAACAGCAGTTCCACCCCTTCGCTGTCGACATATTCGGTCATCGCGCCCCAGGCGACGCGCAGCACATCGGGGTCGCGCAGACCGGGCCGGATGCAGAAGCGCCCCATCTCGACCATGCGCCCCGAATAGTCGCGCAGCGACTCGAGCCCGTAGAACTGCGCCGCGTAGGAGGCGCCGATCTCGGTTCCGTCACGGAAGGGCAGCAGGCGGAAGCAGCAGACGAGATCCCCGCCATCCGCCTCTTCAACCAGGACATGCAGGCACAGCTCGTCGAAGGGGTCCGCATCAAGCCCCTCACCCCCGCGAAAGCAGAGATGGCGAAGCCGCTGCGCCGCTGTCAGGTCTTCTGGCGTGTCGGCGAAGCGGGCCACATAGCGGCCGCGTCGGAATCCAGCCATTGCAAGCCTCTCTGCGCGGTTTAAATGCCTTATGTCAGACGAACATGAGCCATTTATGACCGAAGTGGCGGATGCGCCGCAAAAGGTTTCTGGCAATATCAGCGAAAGGGAACGAAATGGCCGACAAGGTCGTGAAATCCGACGCGGAATGGCGCGCACAACTCTCCGACCTCGCCTACAAGGTGACCCGCCAGCATGGCACCGAGCGTGCGTTCACGAACGACAACTTCCCCAAGAAGCCGGGCACATTCGCCTGCGTCTGCTGCGGTGCGCCGCTGTTCGACGCGGCCACGAAGTTCGACAGCGGCACCGGTTGGCCGAGCTTTTTCCAGCCGGTCGAGCCCGACGCCGTCGAAGAGCGCGAGGACCGGTCGTGGTTCATGCGCCGCACGGAAGTACTCTGTGCCCGATGCGACGCCCATCTGGGCCATGTGTTTCCCGACGGCCCGGCGCCGACCGGCCTGCGCTACTGCATGAACGGCGTGGCCCTGACCTTCCACCCCGAGGACGAGTGACGCAGCGGCGTCAGTTCGCCACGAAGGAGCTTGCGTCGAAGTTCAGCAGGCTGCCGAAGATCCGTGCCAGCGCGCCTGCCCGCTCCTCGCCGGTTGGCGTGACGCGGGGCGACAGGTTCACGACGCGCCCGTCCTCCAGGCCGTAGGTCTGCACCTCCTCGACCACGCCGCTGTCGGTGAAGGACACCACCACCACCTTGCGGTCGGTCACTTCGGGCGGGTTGTAGGTGAACTGCTCGATCGTGGTCTGGACATAGTACCACTCGCGGTTGCCCAGCAGGCTGGTACTGGAAGGCCGGCCCACCGACTGGGCGACCGTCTCGATCGTGTCGGTCCCGGGCGTGATCTCGGCCAGGTCGGCGTCCGACGGCACATAGCCATGAACCGTCACGATCGGAGAGCAGGCCGCCAGCACGAGCGTGAAGCCGCAGAGGATCGCCCTTGCACGTCTTTTCATGTAGATGACCCACTCCCGCTCGGCCCGGTGTCGCAGCTTGTCCCGTAGCCCGACCCATCGTTAAATTCAAGCTGTCAGCCCAAAGGGAGGTCATCATGGCACGCCAAACCGAACCCGGACACGACCCGCAGGACAGTCCGGAGGCCACGCATTCCTTTCGGCGCAAGCTTCGCCTGTCGGGGCTGAACCGGGCGCGCGTCCACGCCGTGGACGAGACGGCCACCGTCGAGGAACAGGCCTCGGTCGCGGAGTTTCTCGGCCTGCAGGGGCTGCGAAAGCTGCGCATTGCGGGGGCGCTCTCGCCTACCGGGGCGGATGGCTGGCGATTCGAGGGGCAGCTGGGCGCGACGGCCACCCAGTCCTGCGTGGTGACGCTGCAACCGGTGCGCACCCGCGTCGATGTCGAGTTGCGGCGCATCTATCTGCCGGATATCGACCTGGCCCGGACCAGCACCGAGGTCGAGATGGACCCCGACGCCGACGAGGTGGAGCCGCTGCCCGATACGCTGGACCTGGGCGCGCTGGCGGTAGAAGAACTGGCGCTGGCCCTTCCCGCCTATCCCCGCGCCGAGGATGCACCCGAACTGGCGCTCGAGGCGCGGCCGCGCGGCGCCGCCCCGATAGAACCCGCGCCGCGCCCCTTCGCGGCGCTGGAGGCGCTGAAGGCAAAGCTGGAACGCGACGAGGACTGAGGCGCCGGATTTCCGCTTGCAGCCGCCCGCGATCCTTGTATTTTCCGCGCTTCCTTACGCAGGGGGTGATTGCAGCGGGTGACAAGCGTCGCTTGGGCTGCTACACCCCGCCAAAACGCGGGCCTGTGCCCCCAGAACCGAGGTTGAACAGATGGCTGTTCCTAAGAGTAAAGTCACGCGGTCCCGCCGCGGTATGCGCCGTTCGCACGACTCGCTGGTCGCGGGCAATCCGAACGAGTGCGCGAACTGTGGCGAGATGAAGCGCCCGCACCATGTGTGCCCGGCCTGCGGCCACTACGATTCGCGCGAAGTCGTCGCGATGGTGGACGAAGTCGAGCTGGACGAAGACGCCGCATAAGGCCGCTTTCCGGCAAGTCGGATGATGAAAACCCAAAGCGGCACGGATCGATCAACGATCATCTCGATCGACGCATTGGGGGGCGAGCGAGGCCTTTCCGCCGTCGTCGGTGGAATGCTCAAGTCCGCGCACAAGAACAGCGATATCCGGTTCATCGTGCATGGGCCGGCGCCGGAATTGTCGCGGCTGGTCAACAAGCACCCGACCCTGCGTGAGCGGACCGAGATCCGGCACGTCGAAAAGACCGTGTCGATGGACGAGAAGCCCTCGCATGTCATGCGGCATGGCAAGGGCACGAGCATGTGGAACGCGCTCGAGTCCGTCGAGAAAGGCGAGGCATCGGTGGCCGTTTCCTGTGGCAATACCGGCGCGCTGATGGCCCTGTCGATGTTGCGGCTGCGCATGGCGCCCGGCGTGATCCGCCCCGCCATCGCCGTGCTCTGGCCGTCGCGCAACCCGGCCGGGCACAATGTCGTGCTCGACGTCGGCGCCGATATCCGGGCAGATGCGCGCGACCTGCTGAACTACGCGATCATGGGCGCGTCCTATGCCCGCAACGGGCTGGCGCTGAAGCGTCCGCGCGTCGGTCTGCTGAATGTCGGCACCGAGGAGCACAAGGGCCGCGCCGAACTGAAGGAAGCCGCCCAGCTGATCGAGCAGGCGGCGCCTGCGGGCGATTTCGAGTATGTGGGCTTCGTCGAAGGCTCGGACATCTCGGGCCGCCGGGCCGATGTCATCGTGACCGACGGGTTTTCGGGCAACATCGCGCTCAAGACCGCCGAAGGCACGGCAAGCCTGATCCGCGACCTGCTGAACGAGGCGTTCCGCCACACCATCTTCAGCCGGATCGGCGCGCTCTTCGCGCTGACCTCGCTGCGGCGCCTGTCCAAGCGGATCGACCCGCGACGGGTGAATGGCGGCGTCTTCCTCGGGCTGAACGGGACGGTGGTGAAATCCCACGGCAGCGCCGATGCGACGGGCATTTCGGCGGCGATAAAGCTGGCCTTCCGGCTGGAGCAGAACGGATTTTCGGAAAAGCTGGCCGCCCGCGTTGCGTCTGGCGCGCCCCGGGTCCACACTGGCGACAACGACAAAGAACAAGAGGCCTCCTGAGCATGACGGTCACGCGCGCGGTGGCGATCGGTTGCGGGCACTACCTGCCCGCGCGTGTGGTCGAGAACGCGGAATTCGAAGCCCGGATCGACACATCGGACGAATGGATCCGCAGCCGCTCGGGGATCGAGCGGCGGCATTTCGCGGCCGAGGGTGAAAGAACCTCGGACCTTGCCATCGCCGCGGCGCGCATGGCGCTCGAGGATGCCGGGCTGGCAGGGGCGGACATCGACGCCCTGATCGTGGCGACGGCCACCCCCGACCACACATTCCCCTCGACCGCATCCAAAGTGCAGGCGGCGCTGGGAATGGGAGAAGGCTTCGCCTTCGACATCCAGGCGGTCTGCGCGGGATTCGTCTTCGCGGTGGCCAATGCCAACGCGCTGATCGCGTCGGGCCAGGCCCGCCGGGTCATGGTGATCGGCGCCGAGACCTTCTCGCGCATCCTCGACTGGAACGACCGGGCGACCTGCGTGCTGTTCGGCGACGGCGCCGGCGCGCTCATCCTGGAGGGACAGTCCGGGGACGGCGGGCCCCAGGATCGCGGCGTCCTGTCTACGGTGCTGCGCTCGGACGGGCGCTATCACGACCTGCTCTATGTCGATGGCGGCGTGTCATCCACCCAGACCGCGGGGCTTTTGCGGATGGAGGGGCGCGAGGTCTTCAAGCATGCGGTCGAGAAACTCGCCGTCGCAGGCGAGGAGGCGCTGTCCGCCGCCGGCCTGTCGGTCGACGATGTGGCCTGGGTCGTGCCGCATCAGGCGAACCTGCGCATCATCAAGGCGACCGCTCAGCGGATCGGAATCGCGATGGAAAAGGTCGTGGTGACGGTGCAGGACCACGGCAATACCTCGGCCGCGTCGATCCCGCTGGCGCTGTCTGTGGCAAGCCAGCGCGGCAGCTTCAGGAAGGGGGATCTGATCCTCATGGAGGCCATCGGCGGTGGCCTGACCTGGGGCGCCTGCGCGCTTCGCTGGTAGGCAGCGCGGGGCCCGGCGCGCACCGCCAAGCCCTTGCCATTGACTCCGTTTCACGATTCCCCATACCTTTCAGGCAGCTAGGGGAAATGAGGTTCCTGCGATGAGCGAGTCCACACTGACACGGATGGATCTGGCAGAAGCGGTCTTCCAGGAGGTGGGGCTGTCGCGCAACGAATCCGCCGACCTGGTGGAGGCGGTGCTCCAGCATATTTCGGATGCGCTGGTAAGCGGCGAAAGCGTCAAGATCTCGTCCTTCGGCACCTTCAGCGTGCGCGACAAGTCCGAGCGCATGGGCCGCAACCCCAAGACCGGAGAGGAAGTTCCCATCTCGCCGCGCAGGGTGCTGACCTTCCGGCCCTCGCACCTGATGAAGGACCGCGTCGACGCCGGCAACAAGTCCTGAGGCGGGCGACGGAATCGTGGTCCAGAAATCCCCAGACGCGTTCCGCACCATCAGCGAAGTCGCCGAGATCCTGGAAATCCCGGCCCATGTGCTGCGCTTCTGGGAAAGTCGTTTCACCCAGATAAAACCGGTGAAACGCGGCGGCGGGCGGCGCTATTACCGGCCGCAGGACATCGACCTGCTGCGCGGCATCCGTGACCTGCTCTACCGGGACGGCATGACCATCAAGGGCGTGCAGAAGATCCTGCGCGAGCGGGGCGTGAAGCATGTGGCGGAGTTGGGCCATCTTTCGCCCGAAGAGGATCCGGTGCTCCTTGCCGTGACTGCGGACGCCGAGGTTGACGTGGCCGCCCCGCCCGAACCGGAAGCCGTCGAGGCCGAAGCCCTGCCCGAACCGGAACATATCCCCGAAGAGGCACCAGCCGAGGCCGCGGAAGAAGCAGTAGCCGCCGATGCGGAGCGGGACGACTTGGTGGCCGAACCCGAGGAAGAAGATCGAGCCGCCGAGGAACCGGTTCCTGCCGAGGCAGAAAGCAACGGCGGGCTACCCACCTCTGCGGAAGCAGGCCACGCCGCCCCCACAGCCGAGGAGGCGGTGGACGAGCCGCTGGCCGCACGCGAGGAAGCACCCGCCTCCCTGCCCGTAGGGAGGCCCTTTCCGTCGGTCGACCTGCCCCGCCCGGGCCGGGGCCGGGGGCGCGATGTGCAGGTGGATCTGTTCGCCCATGCGGCCGCGCGCGAGCGGCGGCCCTTTCCGCCCGATCCCGCGCGGCAGGCGCGGGCCGAAAGCCTGCGCGGGCTTCTGTCGAAATTCGAGGCGCTGAGGACAAAAATGGCATCGCGGTCATGACGAGCGGTCTTGCCCCCGCCGCCAATCCGGGTATAACCCCGGCACGTCGGGCTATAGCGCAGTCTGGTAGCGCGTTCGTCTGGGGGACGAAAGGTCGTGAGTTCGAATCTCGCTAGCCCGACCACCCTGTTCCAAGGGCGCCGTTGCACATCGTGCCGGCGCCCTTCTCGCATCCGCGGACCGAAGGAGCGCCGCCGATGAGCGACCTGCCGCAGGGCGTGCTGCCCGACCACCTGATCGAGGCGATGATCGCCGCGGGCCACATCACGCTCGACATGCCCGCCGCCCCGGACCAGGTGCAGCCGGCCTCGCTCGATCTGCGGCTCGGGCGCAGGGCCTACCGCGTGCGCGCCTCGTTCCTGCCCGGCGACGCAGCGACCCTCGCCGAGCGGCTGCCGCTTTTCGCCATGCACGAGATCGATCTCGGGCCCGGTGCGGTGCTGGAGAAGGGCTGCGTCTATCTCGTGCCGCTGATGGAGGGGCTGGCCCTGCCCGCCGACATCTCGGCCGTGGCCAACGCCAAGTCCTCGACCGGGCGGCTCGACCTGTTCACCCGGCTCATCACGGATCGCGGCACCGAGTTCGACCGCATCGATGCGGGATATACCGGGCCACTTTACGCGGAAATAAGTCCCCGCTCCTTCTCGGTCCTCGCACGCCCCGGCATGCGGTTGAACCAGATCCGCTTCCGTCGGGGCCAGGCGCTGATCGACGATACGGGGCTGCGCGCGCTGCATGACAGCGTCGGGCTGGTGGACGGCCCCGCCCATATCGATGGCGGGCTGGGCTTTTCGGTCGATCTCAGGCGCGGCGGCGGGCGGCTGATAGGCTACCGCGCGAAGCCGCATACCGGGCTGATCGACCTGGAACGGATCGGGCACTACGCCATCGACGACTTCTGGGAACCCGTGCACGCGCAGGACGGCCGCATCATCCTCGACCCCGGCGCGTTCTACATCCTCGTCAGCCGCGAGGCGGTGCATGTGCCGCCCGACTGCGCGGCGGAAATGGCGCCCTATCTTGCCATGGTGGGCGAGTTCCGGGTGCATTACGCGGGTTTCTTCGATCCCGGCTTCGGGCACGAGGGCGCGGGCGGAAAGGGTTCGCGCGGGGTGCTGGAGGTGCGCTGCCACGAGGCCCCCTTCGCGCTGGAGCATGGGCAGATCGTCGGCCGGCTGGTCTATGAGCATATGGCCGCCCGGCCCGCGCGCCTGTACGGCGCCGACCTGAAGTCGAACTACCAGGGCCAGGGGCTGAAACTCTCCAAGCACTTCAAGGCCGGGTAAGGCCGCGAAAACCGTCCCCTAAAGGCCCGGGCCGTGCTAGGCTTGCGGCCTACATGGCCAGTCGGGGGCGCGCATGGAACAACATGCCTATGTCGCGGCGGCGCAGGCAGCGATGGATACCAACATGGCGCGGTTCTACGGCGCCTATGCGTCCGTGCCCGGCAAGACGCTGATCGACCGGGACGGCAACATCCTCTTCTACACCGGCATTCCGCACCCGCTTTTCAACGGGGCGATCATCGCGCGCGACGAGCGTGGCGACATCCTCGCCTTCGAGACGCGGCTGGCCGAGGAAATCGCCCGCCACCATGCCCCGGCCCTGTGGTGGATCGCCAGCGCCGCGCATACCCCGGCGATCGAGAACCGGCTCTCGGCGCTTGGGCTGAAGGAACGCGGCACGCTTCCCGCGATGGCCTGCGCCCTGGCGCGGCTGGCGCCGCCGGGGCCCCTGCCCGGCCTTCACATCGAGGAGGCGGCGGACGCAGCCGCACGGGCCGACTGGGCCGCGCTGGCCGCCCGGGCCACCGGTTTCTCACCCGAAGCAGCGCAGGCGCTTTGCCGGCTGGAGGAACAGATCCCGCCCGAGGCGCTGCGCGGGCAGCGGCGCTTCACGGCCAGCCTCGACGGCCAGCCCGTGGCGACGGCATCGACCGTTGTGACCGGCACTGTCGCGGGGCTCTACGCCGTGGCCACCCTGCCCGAGGCGCGCGGGCGCGGCATCGCAGGCGCGCTCAGCCTCCTTGCGCTGGGTCTGGCCCGGGACGCGGGTGCGCTGACAGGCGTGCTGCAAGCCTCGGATATGGGGCGCCCGGTCTATCGGCGGCTGGGCTTTGCGGAAATCTCGGACTACCTGCTCTTCCAGCAGGGGTGAGCGGGCTCAGTCGAACATGTCGTCCTGATCGCCGTCCTCGCGCGCCTCGTCGTCGTCGCGGTCGGCGCGCATGCCGGGGGGCGGGCGGTTGTCCAGAAGCCCCGCCTCGCGCAACTCCTTGATACCCGGCAGGTCCTTGGCGTTTTCCAGCCCGAAATGGTCGAGAAAGGCCTGCGTGATGGTGAACGTCACCGGCCGGCCCGGCGTCATACGGCGGCGGCCCAGCTTGATCCAGTCCAGTTCCAGCAGCAGGTCGATGGTCCCGCGCGAGACGGACACGCCCCGGATCTCCTCGATCTCGGCGCGCGTCACCGGCTGGTGATAGGCCACGATCGCCAGCGTCTCGATCGCGGCGCGGCTCAGCTTGCGGGTTTCCTCCACCTCGCGGCTCATCAGGAAGCCCAGGTCGGGCGCCGTGCGAAAGGCCCAGGCATCGCCGATCTTCACCAGCCGCACGCCCCGCCCCTCGTAGCGCTTCGCCAGATGCACCAGCGCCGCCGCCGGGTCCGATCCATGCGGCATGCGGTCGGCGATCTCGGTCAGGGTCTGCGGCTTGGTCGCGGCGAAAAGGATCGCCTCGACCATGCGCTCCTGCTCGGGCAGCGGCGGCGCCTGGAAGAGCGAGGCGATGCTCTCGTCGCGCGCGCCGCTCATCGCGGCTCCCGCCGGGCGCGCAGCCGGATCGGCGCGAATGTCGCATCCTGCTGCAACTCGATCCGACCCTGCTTGGCCAGTTCCAGCGACGCTGCAAAGGTCGCGGCCAGCGCCGAGCGGCGCTTCTTCGGGTTGACCTGCCAGCCTTCGGGCAGGAAACCTTCCAGCGTTTCCCAGTCAATGGCCGCGCCGACCAGCCCGCGCATCCGCTCTAGCGCCTGCTCCATCGTGTAGATCGGGCCGCGTTTCAGGTGGAAGGGCTCGAAATCGTCGCGCGTCTTGACCCGGGCATACGCCTTCATCAGGTCGAGAAGATTGGCCTCGTAGATCACCTTGCGCCGGGCCGAGATGGCCTGCGGCTCTCCCCGGGCAAAGAAGTCGCGGCCAAGCTGGTCGCGGCCCATCAACTGGGCGGCGGCCCGGCGCATCGCTTCCAGCCGTTCCAGCTGAAAGGCCAGGTGCGCGGCCAGTTCCTCGCCCGATGGCCCCTCGTCGCCCGGCTCGGGCGGCAGCAGCAGCCGTGACTTCAGGAAGGCGAGCCAGGCCGCCATCACCAGGTAATCGGCCGCAAGCTCGATCCTGAGCCGCTTGGCTTCCTCGACGAAACGCAGATACTGCTCGGCCAGCGCCAGGGCCGAGATCTGGCGCAGGTCCACCTTCTGCGTGCGCGCCAGCGTCAGCAGCAGGTCGAGCGGCCCCTCGAAGCCGTCGACATCGACGACCAGCGCCTCGGCAGCCAGCCGTTCGGCGGTGCTGCCGAAGGGAAGTTCCGGGGCGAAATCGTCAGGCATCGCGCGCCTCCGTCCCTGCGAGTGCCGCGATACGGGCAAGTGTCACGGGGATATCGACCGGCTGCGGCGCCAGCGCCGCACGGGCGGCCATCACCGCCTGGTGCCGGCGCAGCGCATCGTCCGAAAGCGGCGCGCAGGCGGCCGCCACTTCCTCCATCTCGGACATGCGGCCGTTGCAATGCAGGATCAGGTCGCAACCCGCCGAAAGCGCCGCCGCCGACCGCTCGGGATAGCCGCCGGAAAGCGCGCCCATGCTGATATCGTCCGACATCAGCAGCCCGTCGAAGCCGATGCCTGCACGGATCTTGTCGAGCACCACGGGCGACATCGTCGCGCAACGGTCCGGGTCGAGCGCGGGATAGACCACATGCGCGGTCATCCCCAGCGGCAGGTCGGCAAGCGCCTGGAAGGGCGCGAAATCCTCGGTCTCCAGCACCTCGCGCGGGGCCGCAACCACCGGAAGGTCCACATGGCTGTCGAGCGGCGTGCGCCCGTGGCCCGGGATGTGCTTCAGCACCGGCAGCACGCCCCCCAGCGCCAGCCCATCGGCCACGGCGCGGGCCAGGCGCGCGACCTCTGACGGGGTGGTTGCGTAGCAGCGGGTGCGCACGACCGGGTGGGTATCCGGCTGGGCCACATCGGCCATGGGCGCGCAGTTCACGTCGATGCCCAGCGCGGCGAGTTCCGCGCCGATGACGTGGTAGCGCAGGCGCATGGCCTCAGCCCGGGCGGCTTCGGGCAGGCGGGAGAGGAAGGGCAGCGCATCCTCCCAGCCGGTCCAGACGGGCGGCGTCAGCCGGGCGACCCGGCCGCCTTCCTGGTCGATCAGCACCGGGGCGCGGCGGCCCACGGCGTCGCGCAGGTCATCCACCAGCCGGCGGACCTGGTCGGGCGCGTCGATGTTGCGCGCGAAAAGGATGAAGCCCCAGGGATCGCTTTCGCGGAAGAACCGCGCCTCGGCATCGGAAAGCGCCGTGCCGGACAGGCCGTATATCACCGAGCGCGGGGCCATCTAGCGCACCGTCACGGGGATGCAGTCCACGGACCGGGCGCGCAGCGCCTCGCAGATGGCGCGCTGGGCGTTCTGGTCGTCGAAGCCCATCACCCGCAGGCGATAGAAGACGCGGCCGTTCGATTCCGCCTGCTGGATATAGCGCGCCTTGCGGCCCAGCAGATCGCCATGCCCCTGAAGCAGAAGCTGCCACTGCGTCTCGGCCACATCGGCGCTTTCAAAGGCGCCAAGCTGGACCATGCGGGTGCCGGGGGCGGGTTCCTCGGTCACGGGGGGCGGCGGCGGCTCGGACAGGCCTGCCAGCGCGTCGCCGTCCTGCCGCGGGGCCGATGTGGCGAAATCCGCCGGCCGGCGCAGCGGGCGCGGGATACCGGCAGCGGATGCGGGGGCCGCCGTGTCGTCCTCGGCCACCGGCGCCAGGTCGAGATCGGCTTCCGACACCTCCTCGCCCGCCGCTTCGGCCAGCGCGCGGGCCACGGCGTCGTCGATCAGAAGCGTCTCGTCCATCGGCAGAAGCCCGGCGCTT
The DNA here is from genome assembly GCF_013093415.1 of Halovulum dunhuangense. Classification (NCBI taxonomy): domain Bacteria; kingdom Pseudomonadati; phylum Pseudomonadota; class Alphaproteobacteria; order Rhodobacterales; family Paracoccaceae; genus Halovulum; species Halovulum dunhuangense. The sequence goes on along the minus strand of NZ_JABFBC010000001.1, from coordinate 1,464,030 downwards.
TCCGGCGATGGCGCGGCGTCCCGTGCCGTTTCGGGCGGCAGGTCGTCCGGGCCGATCGGAAGCACCTGGGGGGCCAGCGCGGTTTCGGTCGGCGGGTTCGCTTCGGAACCGCCGAGGATGTCGTTCACCTCCAGCCCCTGATGCGCCACGGTGGTCCCGCCCGGATCCTCGGGCTGGACGCGGATCGGGCCTTCGGATGCACGGATCACCGGAATGTCGCGGGCGTCGCGCACGCCCAGCCGATAGGCCCAGAAGACGAACAGAACCAGCACGGCGACCGACACGACGGCGCCACCCCATCTGAGGCAAACCGCCAGCCAGCGCCGCATCCCCTTGGGGGAATCATCGGCATAGTCGTCGTAATCAACGTCCTGCATATCTGCTCGCCTCTGACCGGCGCCACCTTATCTTGTGGCGCTTCAGTCTGGAACCCCGAAATATGCGTTGATCACATTTCTTCAGCCGGGGTGACGCCAAGGATACCAAGACCGGCCGCAATGACAACAGCCGTGGTCCGGATCATCGCCAGCCGCGCGCGGGTCAGTTCCGGCGCATCCTCGCGCACGAAGCGCAGCGCGGTGTCGAGTTTGCCCTGGTGCTGGAGCGCGTGATAGCCGCTGGCCAGTTCGTAAAGGTAGAAGGCGATGCGATGCGGCTCATGCGCCAGCGCCGCCCCTTCGGCGATGCGCGGCCATTCCGCAAGCTTGCGCAGCAGCCCCAGCTCTTCGTCCGTTTCGAGCAGCGACAGGTCGGACGTCGCGAGTGCCGCGTCCGACACGTCCACCCCGGCCTCTGCCCCGCGCTTGAGCGCCGAGCACACCCGCGCGTGGGCGTATTGCACATAGAAGACCGGGTTGTCCTTGGACTGCTCCATCGCCTTGTCGAAGTCGAAATCGAGCGGCGCGTCGTTCTTGCGGGTCAGCATCACGAAACGGGTCACGTCGGGGCCGACCTGGTCCACCACGTCGCGGAGCGTCACGAAGGTGCCCGCGCGCTTCGACATCTTGAACGGCTCGCCGTTCTTGTAGAGCTTCACGAGCTGGCAGAGCTTGATGTCGAGCGGCACGCGCCCGTCCGACAGGGCCGAGACGGCGGCCTTCATCCGCTTGACGTAACCGCCGTGATCGGCGCCGAACACGTCGATCAGCTGGTCGAAGCCGCGCTCGATCTTGTCGAAGTGATAGGCGATGTCGGGGGCGAAATAGGTCCAGGCCCCGTCGGATTTCTTCACCGGGCGGTCCACGTCGTCGCCATGCGCGGTCGAGCGGAACAGCGTCTGCTCGCGCGGCTCCCAGTCCTCGGGCAGCTTGCCCTTGGGCGGCTCCAGCACGCCCTCGTAGATCAGGCCCTTGGCCTGAAGCGCTTCCAGCGCCGCCTCGATCCGGCCGGTGCCGTAGAGGGATTTTTCCGAGAAGAAGATATCCATCTCGACGCCCAGCGCCTTCAGATCCTCGCGGATCAGCGCCATCATGGCATCGGTCGCGAATGCCCGCGCCTCGGACAGCCACACTTCCTCGGGCTGGTCGATCCAGGCGTCGCCCACCTTGTCCTTGAGCGCCTGCCCGACCTCGATCAGGTATTCGCCCGGATAGGTGCCATCGGCGAACTCCACCGATTTGCCGTGCGCCTCAAGGTAGCGGAGATAGACCGACCGGGCGAGCGTATCGACCTGCGCGCCGCCATCGTTGATGTAGTATTCGCGGGTCACGTCATATCCCGCGAAATCCAGCAGCCCCGCCAGCGCGTCGCCGAACACCGCGCCCCGCGTGTGGCCCACATGCAGCGGCCCGGTCGGGTTGGCCGAGACGTATTCCACGTTCACCTTCTGCCCGGCCCCCACGGTCGAGCGGCCGAAATCGCTGCCCACCGCCAGCGCCGCCGGGATCACCCCGCGCCAGACCGATGCGGCAAGCCGCAGGTTCAGGAAACCGGGGCCGGCGACCGCCGCTTCCGTCACGCGCGCATCGCGAGCCAGTTTCGCGGCCAGCGCCTCGGCGATGTCGCGCGGCTTTTTCTGCGCCGGTCGTGCCAGCACCATCGCGGCATTGGTCGCCATGTCGCCATGGCCCGCATCGCGCGGCGGCTCGACCGCCACGCCCTCGAAGGACAGGCCAGCGGGCAGCGCGCCCTCTTCCACCAGCTCGTTCAGCGCCGCGATGACGACGGCGTGCAGCTCTGCAAAGACGTTCATCTTGTCACTCACTTTCGACCTGGGCATCGCCTAGCACAGCCGTTCCGGGCCCGCCAGCCGCAGCGACCGGGCCCGTCCCGCAAATCGCCGCCCCTCAGGGGCCGCGCGGACAGAGGCGTTCGTGCTCGGCGATGGCGAAACGGTCGGTCATGCCGGCGATGTAGTCGGAAATCGCGCGGGCGCGCACGGCTTCGTCCAGCGCCGCGACCTCGGCCCGCCAGGCCTCGGGCAGCGCGGCGGGGACAGCCATGAAATGCGCGAACAGCTCGCGCACGATGCGGTCCGACACGATCCGCATGCGCCGCACCTGGGGATGGCGGTACATGTTGGCAAACAGAAAGGCGCGCACCTGGTCCAGTTCCGCCTTGAGCGCGTCGGAAAAGGCGATGACGGGGGCGCCGAGCTGGCGGATGTCCTCGACCCGCGCGGGCGCGGCCAGCTTCAGCCGCCGGGCGCTTTCCGTCAGCACGTCCTCGACCATGACGCCGAACACGCGCCTGAGCGCCTCGTGCCGCCGCCGGACGGGGTCGAGCCCGGGATACCGGCGATCGACGGCCGCGAAGGCGGGCCCGACGATCGGCAGGTGGCAGATGTCGTCGGCCAGGAACAGCCCCGCGCGCAACCCGTCCATCAGGTCGTGGTTGTTGTAGGCGATGTCGTCCGCGATCGCCGCGACCTGCGCCTCGGCCGAGGCGTGGGTGTGAAGCTCCAGGTCGTTGCGCGCGTTGTAGGCGGCAAGCGCCTGCGGAAGCGTGCCGGTCACGGGGCCGTTGTGCTTGGCGATGCCCTCGAGCGTTTCCCAGGTCAGGTTGAGCCCGTCGAATTCGGCGTAGTGGCGTTCCAGCTCGGTCACGATCTTGACCGTCTGGGCGTTGTGATCGAAGCCGCCCCAGGGCGCCATGCAGTCGCTGAGCGCATCCTCGCCCGTGTGGCCGAAGGGGGTGTGGCCCAGGTCATGCGCCAGCGCGACGGCTTCCGTCAGTTCCTCGTTCAGGCCCAGCGCCTTCGATATGGTGCGCGCGACCTGCGCCACCTCGATCGAATGGGTCAGGCGCGTGCGGTAGTGGTCGCCCTCGTGTTCCACGAAGACCTGCGTCTTGTGCTTCAGCCGCCGGAAGGCCGAGGCGTGGATGATCCGGTCGCGGTCGCGCTGGAACTCGGACCGGTGTCCAGCCGAGGATTCCGGGTGAAGGCGTCCACGGCTTCGGCCGGGATCGCTGGCAAAGGGGGCTTGCATCCGTGCGTGCATCCTCGGGTCTTGTTGCGGCGCGGGCGCGGGCTTACATTCGGCTGGCAGCCCTACAGCATCGAAAGGCCTTGCGAAAGATGGACCTCGCCGTTCCGCCCCGCGTCACCGACCGAGCCTTCAACCGCCTTGCGGAAATCTGCGAGCAGGCGGGAGAGGCGAAATGCCTGCGGATCGCGGTGGATGGCGGCGGCTGCTCGGGCTTCCAGTACGACATCAGCCTGGCCGACGCACCCGAGGCCGACGACCTTGTGCTGGAGAAGGGCGGCCAGCGGGTGCTGGTCGATCCGGTGTCCCTGCCCTTCCTGTCGAATGCCGAGATCGACTACACGGCAGAACTGATCGGCGCGCGCTTCGTGGTGAACAACCCGAACGCCTCGTCCAGCTGCGGCTGCGGCACCAGCTTCTCGATGTGAACCGCGTGAACCGCCGCGCGCGGGCGTGACCGGCGCGTGGCCCTGCATCGGCCCTACCCTGCGCGGGCGGCCTCGCCTAGTGTGGCGGCCGACCTGTCACAGCCGGAGAATCCCGATGCCGACCCTCGCCCCCCTGACCGATGCCGACTGGCCCGAAAGCCTTTCCCACCTGAAGGAGCGGTTCATGGGCCAGGCCAATGTCTACCGGGTGATGGCGCATCATCCCCTGCTGGTCGAGGCATGGGCGCCGCTGCGCGCCCATGTGGTGCTGGAAAACACCCTCGGCCCGGAGCGGCTGGAGGTGGTGATCCTGCGCATCGCCCACCGCCTGCGGGCGCGCTACGAGTGGGGGCACCACATCCTGCGGGCAAGGCGCGAGGGGCTGAGCGATGCACGCATCCGTTCCATGGCCGGTCATCCCGACGGGATGGAGCCGGGCGACGCGCTGCTGGCACGGTTGGTCGATGCCCTGCTGGACGACGCCCGCCTGCCCGGCCCGCTGCGCGATGCCGGGATCGAGAGCCTTGGCAAGCAGGCGGTGCTCGACCTGATGGCGACGGTGGGCTTCTATTCGACGCTGGGCTTTCTTCTCAACAGTTTCGACGTCCCCCTCGATTCCGGGGCAGAGGATGCGATCGCCGAGATCGGGGTCGACGTGGCATGACGTGCCCCGGCCGGCACATCAGGCGCCGGCCGGGGCGGGAAGCATTCCGGTGATGCCGGCTGCGCCGGCTTACAGGCCGCCGGTGCCGCCACCCATGCCGCCTGTCCCTGTCGTGCCGCCATCCATCATGGGTTCGGGCGCAGGCGCGCTCTGACGGTCGCGGAAGGCATATTCGGGCGCCAGCTCGGCCTCTTCGCGGGTCAGATCCAGCGTGACATCGTTGCCGTCATAGTCGATCTGAAGCTCCTGCCAGTCCACGGCGATCTGCTTGGCCCCGAACCCGAGGAAGCCGCCGACGGACACGATCGCCGCGTTGATCCGGCCTTCCTCCTGATCGAAGACCACATCGACGATGCTGCCGATGGTTTCCTCCTGCGGGGAGGTGACGGTGCTGCCGATGATCCAGTCACCGCGCAATTCGACGGGGTCCATGTTCTCGACGATGGCATCCTGCGCCAGGATCGGCGCCGCAATCAGCGGCAGGGCAAGGGCAGTGGTAAGAGTCAGGCGTTTCATGGATCGCTCCTTTCGTCCTGAACGCTGTCCGGGGGACAGTCTGTGTGCCGGGGCGGGATCGCCCCGACCGGGAAGGGGCAGCGCCCCCATGCGCATGCGCCGCGCGTCACTCGGCCGGCGCAAGTTCCTGGAATTTCTCGTTGATCCGCGCGTTCATCTCGGGGTCGATCTGCATCGCGTCGCTGATCTCGAGATATTCCTCGACGGTGATGCCGTCGGCATTCTCGATCGCCTGCACCATTTCCTGGTTGGCCTGCTCGATCAGCTCAAGCTGCTCGGCCTCCTCGGTCGCGGCCTGAAGGCGCGGCTGGTACGCGGCGCGAACCTCCTCGACATCCAGCGCGGCCATCACGAAAGAGGTGATTTCCGCGTCGCCGTAGCTGCCGGCGTCCTGGGCCATCACTCCGGCCGCTGCAATCGGACCGAACGCGATACCGGTGGCAAGCGCGGCGGCGCTCAGTGTGTTGCGGATGGTCATGGTCTCTCCTTCAGTCTGTTCTCCTCGCGGACACGGGCCATCCGTGCCTGCGCCCCAAAGAGCTATGGGCGCCCGACCGCAGGGCCAAACCGGTGCGCGGATCCTTGCCGGGAACAAATGGGCAATATTTCGCTCACACCCTTGCGGACCATGCGGCGCGGCCACGCCAAACCCCTTGATTTTTCGGCGCGGAACGGGCATGTAAATGCCGCTACGTTACCACTATCGACCTGCTGTCTCCGATCTTCGGCCTCAGTCACTCGATCTTGCTCTGACTGACGCCACAGCTGCCGCACGTCGCGGGCAGCGAGACAAGACAGGAGATCTCACGATGGCCACCGGCACCGTGAAATGGTTCAACGCCACCAAGGGCTTCGGCTTCATCCAGCCCGACAACGGCGGCAAGGACATTTTCGTCCACATCTCGGCGGTCGAGCGCGCCGGCCTCAGCGGCCTCGCCGACAACCAGAAGATCAGCTTTGACCTGGAAACCGGCCGCGATGGCCGCCAGTCGGCTGGCAACCTGTCGCTGCTGTAAGCGCGCAGGGCCTGCAAGACATCCGGACGGGGGCGCTTCGCGCCCCCGTTTTCGTTCAGGCGACCCGCCAGTAAAGCGGGTAGCCCGGATCGAACACGGTCACCGCCCCCTCGCCCGTCTCGATCTTCGCGGGCAGTTCCAGCGGCGCATCGCCCTTTTCCAGCGTGATCGTGGCCTCGGGGCGGGGCAGCCGGTAGTAATCCGCACCGAACCCGCCCACGAAATCCGCCAGCCGGTCGAGCGCGTCCTCTTCCTCGAACACATGCGCCAGGCAGGACAGCGTGTTGAGCGCGGTGAAGCAGCCCGCGCAGCCGCAGGCGCTTTCCTTCGCCGCATCCAGGTGCGGGGCGCTGTCGGTGCCGAGGAAGTAGCGCGGATCGCCCGACACGGCGGCGGCGCGCAGGGCCAGCCGGTGGCTTTCGCGCTTGGCGACCGGCAGGCAGTAGTAATGCGGCCGGATGCCCCCCACCAGCAGGTGGTTGCGGTTGATGATCAGGTGATGGGTGGTCAGCGTCCCCGCCAGCCCCTCGGGCGCGCTGGCGATGTAGTCCACGCCGTCCTTCGTGGTCACATGCTCCATGATGACGCGCAGGCCCGGCGTCGCGCGCCGGATCGGGTCGAGCACGCTTTCGATGAACACCGCCTCGCGGTCGAAGATGTCCACCGCCGGATCGGTCACCTCGCCGTGCACGCAGAGCGGCAGGCCGATCTCGGCCATGCGCTCGAGCACGGGGCGGACCCGGTCGAAATCGCGCACGCCCGAGGCGGAGTTGGTGGTGGCACCCGCCGGGTAGAGCTTCACGGCCCGGATGATGCCGTCCGAAGCGGCGCGGGCCAGATCGTCGGGGTCCGTTTCCTCGGTCAGGTAGAGCGTCATCAGCGGCTCGAACCGGCTGCCCTCGGGCAGGGCCGCAAGGATCCGCTCGCGATAGGCGGCGGCCTGCGCGCCGGTCACGACGGGGGGCACGAGGTTGGGCATGATGATCGCGCGCCCGAACTGCGCCGCGGTGATCGGCGCCACCGCGCTCAGCATTGCACCATCACGCAGGTGCAGGTGCATGTCGTCGGGCAGCGGCAGGGTCAGGCGGCGGGTCATCGGGCGCTCCGGGTCAAGTGCGGTGCCTGCCCCATTGGCACGGGTGCGGGCATGGCGCAAGCGGGCGATCAGCGGGGCAACTCGATCCGCGCCGACAGGCCCGGCCCGGCATCGCCCAGCGCAAGCCGCCCGCCATGCAGATGCACCACCGCCCGCACAAGGCTCAGGCCCAGCCCCGACCCATCGCCGCCGCGCGCCGCGTCAAGCCGCACGAAACGCTCGGTCACCCGGTCACGCGCCTCAGTAGGGATGCCGGGGCCGTTGTCCGTCACCTCGACAAAGGCGCCGCCAGACGGCAAGGGCCCGGCGGTAACGCGGACAAGGCCGCTGGCTGCGGGCGCATATTTCAGCGCGTTGTCGATCAGGTTCGCCACCGCCTGCGCCAGAAGCTGCGGCTCTCCGTGGGCGGGGCTGCGGTCGGCGGTATCGATCGACAGCGCGATGCCGCGCTCCTCGGCCAGTGGCAGGTACAGCTCGGCCGCATCCTCGGCGATGCGCGACAGGTCCACCGCCCGCCACTCGCCCCCGGCCATGCCCGCCTCGGCCCGGGCGATGTCCAGCAGCCGGCCGAGGATGCCCACCGCAGCGTCGATCTGGCCCAGAGCCCGCGCCATGGCGGCCTGCGCGCCGGCGGCATCCGTCTCGCGCCGCAGGGCAAGATCCAGTTCCGCCCGCACGCGCGTCAGCGGCTTGCGCACGTCGTGGCTGATGCTGTCGGTGGCGATCCGCATGCCCTGCATCAGCGCCTCTATCCGGTCGAGCATGGCGTTCACGCTGGTGGCCAGGCGGTCGAACTCGTCGCCGCTGCCCGACACCGGCACGCGGCCATCCAGGTTGCCCGCGGCGATGCGCTCGCCCGCCTCGGCCGCGCGGGCGACGCGGGCCAGCACCCGGCGGCCCAGGATCAGGCCCAGCGCCAGCCCCATGACCAGCGTGCCGGCGGCCACCCAGAGCGCCACGTCGATGAAGCGGGCGCGGAACTCTTCCAGGGTGGAACTGTCGCGCCCCACCAGCAGCCGGTACCCGCCACCCAGGTCGAAGGCGACCGCCCGCACCTCGCGCGAGGCGATCTCGGCGCCGTCGCGGCGCTGGACCGGAAAGCTGAACGCGGCGCCGAAACTGGCGCCATCGGGCCAGCCCGACAGGTTCCCCGCAATCTGGACGCCCTGCGGCCCCGCCAGCAGGTAGACGTTGTCGCTGCGCGCATCGGGCCCGGTCCGCGCCTCGATCGCGCCCACCAGCCGCAGAAGCCCGCCCTCGCGGTAGCCTTCGGACAGGGCGCGGATCTCGGCATCGAGGGTGGCGTCGGTCTGCCGGTCGATCACCCCGATGGTGCCGAGATAGAGCGAGCCGAGACCGATCCCGAGGCCCGCGCAGAAGAGCGCCGTGAAGAGCAGCGCGATACGGGCGGCCGTCGTGCGCCAGATCGCGCCGCGCAGCACGCCCCTCACGAGCCCCCGGCCCTGAGCATGTAGCCAGCGCCCCGCACCGTGTGCAGAAGGGGCGCGTCGAAGCCCTTGTCGATCTTTTGCCGAAGACGGCTGACATGCACGTCGATCACGTTGGTCTGCGGGTCGAAATTGTAGTCCCACACCCCTTCCAGCAGCATGGTCCGCGTCACCACCCGGCCGGGGCGGCGCATGAAATATTCAAGGATGCGGTATTCGCGCGGCAGCAGCGTGATCTCGCGCCCGGCGCGCCGCGCGGTGCGGGCCAGAAGATCCAGTTCCAGATCGCCCACCCTCAGCACCGTCTCGCCCTGCTCGGACGGGACCGCGCGGCGGGTCAGCGCGTCGAGACGCGCCAGAAGCTCGGAAAAGGCGAAGGGCTTTGAGAGGTAGTCGTCGCTGCCCGCGCGCAACCCCTTGACCCGGTCATCCACCTGGCCAAGCGCGCTGAGGACCAGGACGGGCGTCTTGCGCCCCTCGGCGCGCAGGGTGCGCACCACGGACAGGCCGTCCAGCTCGGGCAGCATGCGGTCGATGATGATGGCGTCGTAATCCTGGCCCAGCGCCGCCGCGAGCCCCGCCGTGCCGGTATGGCAATGGTCGCAGACATGCCCCTCCTCGCGCAGACCCTCGGTCAGGTAGCGCGCGGTTTCGGCGTCGTCTTCCACGATCAGCAGGCGCATGGCTCTCTTTCCGCCCGTGAAACCCTTTTCCTGGAGCATCATAGGTGAGGCACCTCACGCAATGGTGCAACCCGGCGGTCGCAGATGAACGATCTTTAATCTTCCCGACATGCGGCTGACAGGCAGCGCCCGCATCTGGGAGGCATGACGCTCCGGCATTGCGTCGGACCGACACCACTCCAGTGAAGGGATAACAGGAATGTCTGCATTGAAATCCATCAAGTCGGCCCTGCTTGCATCGGCGATCGCGGCGGCGGCGCTGCCGGTGGCGGCGCCGGTCTGGGCGCAGGCCGCCCCGCAGCTCCAGAGCTTTGCCCCGCTGGTCGAGGCGGCGAAACCCGCCGTGGTCACGGTCGTCACGCGGCAGGCCCTGCCCGACATGGTCCCGAGCCAGTTCCAGATGCCCGAGAACATCCCCGATCCGTTCCGCGATTTCTTCGAGCGCTTCGGAGCGCCGGGCATGCCCGGCATGCCGCCGGCGCCAGAGGGTCGGCCGGAAGAGCGGCAGGGCCTCGGCTCCGGGTTCATCATCGACGAAAGCGGGGTGATCGTGACCAACAATCACGTCGTCGCGGGTGCCGAAGAGATCACCGTGATCCTGGATGACGGCAGCGAGCACGAGGCCGAGCTTGTCGGCCGCGACGACCGGGTGGACATCGCCGTGCTGCGCATCGATGCCGGGCGCGATCTGCCCACCGTCGCCTGGGGCGACAGCGACGCGGTGCGCGTGGGTGACTGGGCCGTGGCCATCGGCAACCCGCTGGGGCTGGATGGCACGGTGACCGCCGGCATCGTCTCGGCCCGCGGGCGCAACATCAACTCGGGCCCCTACGACGACTATCTTCAGGTCGACGCGGCGATCAACCGGGGCAACTCGGGCGGGCCGCTGTTCGATCTCGAGGGGCGCGTGATCGGCGTGAACACCGCGATCCTGTCGCCCTCGGGCGGCAACATCGGGCTGGGCTTCGCGATCCCCTCGGACCAGGCGCAGGAGATCGTGGCCGACCTGCTGGAGGATGGCCGGATCGAGCGCGGCTGGATCGGGGTGTCGATCCAGCCGGTCAGCCCCGACATCGCCGAAAGCCTGGGGCTGGAGGATGCAACCGGCGCGCTGGTAGCACAAGTGACGCCCGACAGCCCCGCGGCGCAGGCGGGCCTGATGCCGGGTGACGTGGTGCTGGGCTTCGGGGACGAGCCGGTCGGCGAGTTGCGCGACCTGACCCGCGCGGTGGCCGAGGCGCCCGTCGGCGCGGAAGCCGAGATCCGCATCTGGCGCAACGGTGCCGAGACGACGCTCGCGATCACGCCGGCCCTGCTCGATGCCGAGATGGCCGGGACGGCCGAAGTCCGGCCCGCCGTGGTCGAGGTGCCGCAGCTTGGCCTGACGCTGGGCACGACCGAGGCGGGCGTCGCGGTGGCCGAGGTGCTGCCCGGCGCGGCCGCGGACGAGGCCGGCCTGCGCGCAGGCGACCTGATCCTGTCGGTGAACCAGACCGAGGCGACAAGCCCGGCGCTGGTGGCCGAGGTGGTGCAGGCGGCGCAGGACGACGGGCGCGGCAGCGTGCTCGTGCTGGTGGAGCGCGAGGGCATGCGCCGCTTCGTCACGCTCGAGACCGGGCTGACCTGACCCGGGCCGGACGGGGCGCGCCGGACAGGTGCGCCCCTTCCCCGCGGCAGGGGGGTTTCCTTTCGCGGGGCACGCCCTAGGATCGGCATGAACGGCGCGGGCGATCCGCGCCGCATGTCATTTCGGAAGGGTGCGCATCATGTTCAGCCCACGTTTCACCCCGTTGGTGGCCGGCTTCATCATGGGAAGCTTCATGTCCTTCATCATGTCCGGGGTCGTTACCGGCGTGAATACCGGTCTTGGCGAGGGTTTTGCGGGGCGCTGGATGCAGGCCTTCGCGGTCGCCTGGTCGCTGGCGGTACCGCTGGCCACCACCGGCAGCTTTCTGATGCCGCGCATCCTGCGCCGGGTGATCCGCGCGCCCGAGGCGCCCGCGCCGCGGCCGGCGGAATAGACCTCAGCCCGGATCGGCCATCACCTGGTGGCCGGCTTCCTTCACCGCCTCCATCGAGACGTGGGTCGATGTGCTTGCCACATGGGGCAACGCCGAGATGGTCTCGCCCAGCACCCGCCGATAGGCAGAGATGTCGGCGGTGCGCACCTTCAGCAGGTAGTCGAACGATCCGGCGATCAGGTGGCACTGCTCGATCTCGGGCACCTTGCGCGCCGCCGCGTTGAAGGCGGCAAGCGCCGCCTCGGTGGTGTTCGACAGCTTCACCTCGGCAAAGGCGATATGGGTGCGGTCCAGCTTCTCGGCGTTCAGCACCGCCTGGAAGCCCAGGATGTAGCCATCGTCGATCAGCCGGCGCACGCGTACCTGGCAGGGGCTTTTCGACAGGCCGACTCGTTTCGCGATCTCGGTGATGGCCAGCCGCCCCTCGCGCGAGAGAATATCGAGAATGGCGCGGTCGTAGCGGTCCAATGACCCGTCGTCAGAGCCCTGCATCCCATGTGATCCTGCAAACTGCACTCAGATCAGGATGCCGTCCCGTCAAAAGGCAATCAACGGGAAACATGCCTGCCCGCCATCTGGTATCTTCTGCCCAGGCTTTTTTCCCCTGAGGTTCCCGATGACCACGCTTGCCGATCTGCGCACCCGCATCCGCCAGACCCACCTTGCCCCGCAGGAGGAAGTGCTTGCCCGTCTGCGTGCAGCACACCCCGTGGATGAGGCGACGCGCGCCGCCGCCGTTGTCCGGGGCACCCGGCTGGTCGAGGCGATCCGCGCCGATACCGCGCCAGGCATGATGGAGGTGTTCCTCGCCGAGTACGGGCTTTCGACCGAAGAGGGCGTCGCGCTGATGTGCCTGGCCGAGGCGCTGCTGCGGGTGCCCGACGCCGACACCATCGACGCGCTGATCGAGGACAAGATCGCGCCTTCCGCCTGGGGCAGCCATCTGGGCCATTCCAGCTCGTCGCTGGTCAACGCCTCGACCTGGGCGCTGATGCTGACCGGCAAGGTGCTGACCGAGCCGGCCGATCGCGGCGTCGCCTCGACCCTGCGCCGCGCGGTCAAGCGCCTGGGCGAGCCGGTGATCCGCACCGCCGTGTCCCGCGCGATGAAGGAAATGGGCCGCCAGTTCGTGCTTGGCACCAGCATCGAGAACGCGCTCGAACGGGGCAAGGCGCGGGTGGACCAGGGCTATACCTATTCCTACGACATGCTGGGCGAGGCGGCGATGACCTCGCCCGACGCCGAGACCTATTTCCGCGCCTACAGCCACGCGATCGAGGCGCTGGCACCCCATTGCACCAACGCAGATATCCGGGACAATCCCGGCATCTCGATCAAGCTGTCGGCGCTGTTCCCGCGCTATGAGGAAGGCCAGCGCGACCGCGTGATGGAGGAACTCGTCCCCCGCGCCCAGAGCCTCGCGCGGGCGGCGCGCAAGGCGGGCATGGGGCTGAACATCGACGCCGAGGAGGCCGACCGTCTGGACCTGTCGCTCGACGTGATCGAGGCGCTGCTGCGCGATCCGGAGCTTGCCGGCTGGGACGGCTTCGGCGTCGTGGTGCAGGCCTATGGCAAGCGTGCCGCGCCGGTGATCGACTGGCTGCACGCGCTGGCGACCGGGCTTGACCGGCGCATCATGGTCCGGCTGGTCAAGGGCGCCTACTGGGACACCGAGATCAAGCGCGCCCAGGTCGAGGGGCTGACGGATTTCCCGGTCTTCACCCACAAGGTGGCGACCGACGTGTCCTATGTCAGCTGCGCGAAGAAGCTGCTGGGCCTGACGGACCGCATCTATCCGCAATTCGCCACGCACAATGCCCACACCGTGGCCGCCATTCTGGAAATGGCGCCCGAAGGCGCGTCCTACGAGTTCCAGCGCCTGCACGGGATGGGGGCCGCGCTGCACGAGCAGGTGCGCAAGGCCGAAGGCACGCGCTGCCGGATCTACGCGCCGGTGGGCAAGCACCGCGACCTGCTGGCCTATCTGGTGCGCCGCCTGCTGGAGAACGGCGCCAACAGTTCCTTCGTGAACCAGATCGTGGACGAGGACATCCCGGCCGCGGTCGTGGCGGCCGATCCCTTCGCGGCGCTCGACCGCGCGCTGGGCGCGGGCATGCCCGCGGTGGTGGCGCCCGCCGCCATCTTCGGCGAGGGGCGGCTCAATGCACGCGGCTACGACCTGCACGACCCGGTTCTGCTGGCGGAACTCGAAGCCGAGCGCGCGCCGTTCCGCACCCATGCCTGGCAAGCCGGGCCGCTGATCGCAGGGGAAGCCACGGGGGGCGAGCCGGTGGCCGCGCTGAACCCGGCCGATCACGCCGACACGGTCGGCACGGTGACGCCTGCCTCGGCCGCGGATGTAGAGACGGCGCTGGCCGCCGCGCGCCCCTGGGCCGAGGCCGGACCGATCGAGCGGGCCACGGTGCTGCGCCGCGCCGCCGACCTGATGGAGCGCCGCTTCGGCGAGATCTTTGCGCTGCTCGCGCGTGAAGCCGGTAAGACCCCCGCGGACGCGGTGGCCGAATTGCGCGAGGCGGTGGATTTCCTGCGCTTCTACGGCAACGAGGCGGCGCGGCTGGACCGGCCCGCGCGCGGCGTGTTTGCCTGCATCTCGCCCTGGAACTTCCCGCTGGCGATCTTTTGCGGGCAGGTTTCGGCGGCGCTGGCCGCGGGCAACGGCGTGCTGGCGAAACCGGCCGAGCAGACGCCGCTGACAGCCCATCTGGCGACCGCGATCCTGCTCGAGGCGGGCGTGCCGCGCCATGCGCTGCAACTGCTGCCCGGCGACGGCGCCGTGGTAGGCGCGGCGCTCACTTCGGACCCGCGGGTGGCCGGCGTCGCGTTCACCGGCTCGACCGAGACGGCGCAGGCGATCCACCGGGCGATGGCCGGGGCGCTTGCCCCTTCCGCGCCGCTGATCGCGGAAACCGGCGGGCTGAACGCGATGATCGTGGACAGCTCCGCCCTGCCCGAGCAGGCGGTGCGTGACATCGTGAACTCGGCCTTCCGCTCGGCCGGGCAGCGCTGTTCCGCGCTGCGCGTGCTCTATGTCCAGAAGGATGTCGAGGCGACGGTGCTGCGCATGCTTTACGGGGCGATGGCGGAACTCAGGCTGGGCGACCCCTGGGCGCTCGATACCGATGTGGGCCCGGTGATCGATGCGGAGGCGCGCGACGGCATCCTTGCCCATGTAGCCCAGGCCGAGGCCGAGGGCCGCGTCCTGCACCGGCTGAACGTGCCCGAAAGCGGCACCTTCGTCGCCCCCACCGTGATCCGCGTGAACGGCATCGCGGATCTGGAGCGCGAGATCTTCGGTCCCGTGCTGCATGTGGCAAGCTACCGGGCCGAGGATCTGGACGCGGTCGTGGATGCGATCAACGCGACCGGCTACGGGCTGACCTTCGGGATGCATTCGCGCATCGACGACAGGGTGGAACAGGCGGTCTCGCGTCTGAACGTGGGCAACATCTACATCAACCGCAACCAGATCGGCGCGGTCGTCGGCTCCCAGCCCTTTGGCGGCGAGGGGCTGTCGGGCACCGGGCCGAAGGCGGGCGGGCCGAACTACCTGCCGCGCTTCGCCGTCGCGGACATGGTGCAGGGCCATGCGCCCTCGGGTGCCGAGGCGGACCCGCAGAAGGTGGCGGCGGCGCTGGCCGCGCTGCCCCGGCCTGCACGCAAGGCGCAATCGGTGGCGGACCTGCCCGGGCCCACGGGCGAATCGAACCGCCTGTCGGTCTATGCCCGCGGCCGGGTGCTCTGCCTCGGCCCCTCGGCGGAACTGGCGCGGCAACAGGCCCGCATCGCCGAAGGCCGCCGCTGCACCGCGCTGATGGTGGCCCCCGACCTGCCCCAGGGCGACGGCGTGCGCGGCACGTTGGCACCGGGCGCGCTGCGCGACCTGCAAGGGTTCGACGTGGTCGCCTTCTGGGGTCCGGAGGCACAGGCGCGCGAGATCCGCAAGGCGCTGGCCGCCCGCAAGGGCGCGATCCTGCCGCTGTCGACCGGCACCACCGACCTGGAGGCGATGTGCCGGCTGGAGCGCCATGTCTGCATCGACACGACCGCCGCCGGCGGCAACGTGGCGCTGCTGGGGGCCGCAGCGAAGGCGGCCTGAGCCGGGGCTCTCACGGCTGCGTGATTGACCCCGCCCGACGCGGCTGTTAGCGTCAAGCTGTCAGAGGTTCCCGCGGCGACACCGTCGGCGCGGGAGGAAAGAGGGAATACGGAACGGGCATGGCCCGCTGCCGTAGCTGCCCCCGCAACTGTGAGCGGTGAGGCCTGATCCACATGCCACTGCGGCGCGATGCGCTTCGGGAAGGCGGTCAGGTCGGTGACCCGCGAGCCAGGAGACCTGCCCTGACAGTCACATTCCGGGTGCGGGGAGCGCCTGGCACTGAGCAAATCGGTGGTGACGCCCGTCATCGCCGGTGGAATCGTCCGATCCCTCCGGTGGAAAGCAACATCGGAAGACGCCCCCGCCAGTCGGGGCGAAAGAGGGATTGCATGCACGTTCTGAAAACCGGACCCCTTGTCCTCGCGGGACTTTGCGCGGGGCTGGCGCCCCATGGCCAATCGCAGGCGCAGACGCTGGATATCGGGGAAATCGTCATCCTGCCGAACCGCGCGCCCACGGACCCTGAGACGACCGGCGCCACGGTCGAGACGCTGAGCGAAGAAGAGATCGAGGCCGAGGGCAAGCCGCGCCTGACCGACTACCTGACCGCCCTGCCGGGCGTCAGCGTCTCGTCCCCCGGCGGAACCGGGCAGGAAACCAGCCTTTCGGTGCGCGGCGCGGACAAGAAATACGTCAAGACGCTGTTCAACGGCATCGACATATCCGACCCGAGCGCGACCCAGGTGCAGGTGCCCTTCGAGCATCTGCCCGCCCAGGGCATCGCCTCGGTCGAGGTGCTCAAGGGGTCGCAGAGCACGCTTTACGGGGCGGACGCGGTGGCGGGCGTCATCGGCATCTCTACCCTGTCGGATCGCGGGCCGGGGCTCTACCAGGGCTTCCGGATCGAGGCGGGTGCGCAGGGCACGCTGGGCGCGGGCTACACGCTCGACGCGGCCTCGGACACCGGTCGATTTTCCTTCGGGCTGAGCGGGCTGCGCACGGACGGGATTTCCGCGGCGGATGGCGGCGCGGAAAAGGACGGCTACGACAACCTGACCCTGACCCTTGCCGGCGAGCAGCGGGTGGGAGAGGGCGTCACCGTCTTCGGCTCTGCGCTCAGGATCGAAAGCGACGCCGAGTTCGACGACGGCGGCAACCCCCCGGCGGACAACCCCTTCAACCAGACGCAGGCGGTGCAGACCGGCGCGCGGCTGGGTGTCACGCTCGAGACGCTGGACGGGCGGCTCAGCAACACCTTCGCCGCGCAGGTCTTCGAGGTGGATCGCGACCTGTTGACCGTCTCGGGCTTCGGCCCGTTCGAGGCCAACTACATCGGGCGGCGGACCAAGCTCGAATACCAGGGCCGCTTCGATGCCACGGACACCGTGACCCTGCAATTCGGCGCCGATCACGAGACGCAGACCGCCGATGTGACAGACAATTTCGGCGGCGCGACCTCGGACGAGGTGTCGATCTTCGGGATCTGGGCGCAGGGCACCTGGACGCCTTCGGCCGATCTGAGCCTGACGGCCGGCCTGCGCCACGACGACCACGAGGTTTTCGGCGGCCAGACCACCGGCCGGCTGACCG
The DNA here is from genome assembly GCF_013093415.1 of Halovulum dunhuangense. NCBI lineage: Bacteria > Pseudomonadati > Pseudomonadota > Alphaproteobacteria > Rhodobacterales > Paracoccaceae > Halovulum > Halovulum dunhuangense. The sequence goes on along the minus strand of NZ_JABFBC010000001.1, from coordinate 1,447,026 downwards.
CCAGCTGGCGGCCGGGCGGCGGCGCGACCCGGCTGCACGGCTCGGTCGGGACCGGCTACCGCGCGCCCAGCCTTTACGAGCTTTACGCGCCCTTCGGCACGGGCAACCCGGCGCTGGAGCCAGAGGAAAGCCTGAGCATCGACCTGGGGCTGGAGCAGACCTTTCTGGGGGGCGCGCTGGTCGCGGATGTCACCGGCTTCCTGCTCGATACCGACAACCTGATCGACTACAGCTTCGCCAGCTTCTCCTACGAGCAGTTGCCGGGCACCACGAAGCGGCGCGGGGTGGAAACCTCGCTTACCTGGTCGCCGGGCGACCGGCTGGAGGTGCGGGGCGCCTATACCTACACCGATACCGAGCAGCCCGACGGCGCCCGACGCCCGCGCATCCCGCGCCACGCCCTCAGCCTGACGGCGGTGGCGAAGCCCGCCGACCGGTGGGAAGTGGCAGGCTCGGTCCGCGCGGTCGCGGATGTGGAGGATCGCGTCTCGACCGGGTCCGGCACCTTCGCGGACGTGCCGGTGGACGACTACCTGCTGGTGGACGCGCGCGTGTCCTACAGGCCCAGCGAGCGGGTGGAGCTGTTCGTCCGCGGCGAGAACCTGCTCGATCAGGATTACCAGGTCATCAAGGGCTACGGCACCCCCGGCATCGGGATCTTTGCCGGGCTGGAAGCGCGGTTCTGAGATGATCCGCGCGGCATGGCTCGCGGTGATGGCGGGGCTGGTCGCAGCCTCGCCCGTCCGCCCCGACGAGGGGCGGCTGCCACGGGTGATGTCGCTGAACCTGTGCACCGATCAGCTGGTGCTGGATCTGGCCGACCCCGGCCAGATCGTATCGCTTTCCGTACTGGCCGACGACCCCTCGCTGTCGGCCAACTGGGAACGCGCGGCCGCCTATCCCAAGAACGGCGGCGCGGCCGAGGAGGTGCTGGCGGCGCGCCCCGACCTGGTGGTCACGGGCACCTTCGGGCTGACCGACACCGCCCGCCTGCTCGAGGGCCTGGGCACGCGGATCGAGGCTTTCGACTACACCCAGACGCTCGACACCATCCCCGGTGACATCCGGCGCATGGGCCGGCTTCTGGGGCAGGAAGCGCGGGGCGAGGCCATGGCCGCCGCCTTCGAGGCAGAGCTTTCCGCGCTGACGCGTCCGGTGACGCCGGGCAGCCCGACGGCGCTGTTCTACGGCCAGAACGGCGTCGTGTCCGGCGGCGGCACGCTTGCCTCCAGCGCCCTTGCCGCGCTGGGTCTGCGCAACCAGGCAGAGATCTACGGCGTGACCGGGGTCGCCCCCTACCCGCTTGAGCTGCTGCTGAGCGATCCGCCCGACCTGCTGGTGCTGTCCGAGCCCGAGGGCAGCGCGCCCGCGCTGGCGGACCTGGCGATGCGCCATCCGGCATTGGCGCTACTCGCCCCGCAAGGCCGGGGCGCCCTGCCCGAGGCGGCGTTCTCCTGCGGCGGGCCCTTCACGCTGGATGCGCTGCGCGCGCTGGCACGGCTGCGGCCAGGGGGGGGCGCATGATCGGGCGGCTGACCTTGCCCCTTGCGGCGCTGACCCTGGCGCTGTTCGCGGCCTCGCTTGCCATCGGTCCCGCGCCGATACCCACGCCCGATGCGCTGCGCGCGCTGATCGCTGGCGGCGACGATCCGGCCGCGCTGATCCTGCGCGAGGTGCGGCTGCCGCGGGCGCTGCTGGCGGCGCTGGTGGGCTTCGGGCTGGGGCTGTCTGGCGCGGCGTTGCAGGGCTTCCTGCGCAACCCGCTGGCCGAACCGGGCGTGATCGGCGTCTCGGCGACCGCATCGCTGGGCGCGGTGCTGATGTTCTACACCGGTGTGGCGGGGGCCGCGCTGTGGGTACTGCCGGCGGGTGCGCTGACGGGGGCGGCGGTCGCGGTTCTTGTCCTGTTGGCGCTGGCGGCACGCGCGGCCAGCACGCTGACGCTGATCCTTGCGGGGGTCGCGATCTCCAGCCTGGCGGGGGCGCTTACATCGCTGGTGCTGAACCTGTCGCCCAATCCCTTTGCCAGCTACGAGATCATCTTCTGGCTTCTCGGCTCGATCAAGGACCGCTCGATGGAGCATGTCTGGCTTGCCCTGCCGCTGATGCTGGCGGGCTGGGCGCTGGTGCTTTCCACCGCCCGTGCGCTGGACGCGCTGTCGCTGGGCGAGGAGGCGGCAACCGGCATGGGCGTGGCGCTGTCGCGGGTGCGGCTGCGGCTGGTCGCGGGCGTGGCGCTCTGCGTGGGCGCGGGCACGGCGGTGACCGGGGCGATCGGCTTCATCGGGCTCGTGGTGCCGCATCTGCTGCGCCCGCTCACGAACCGGATGCCGGGCGCGCTGCTGCTGCCCTCGGGACTGGGCGGCGCGGCGCTCCTGCTGGCGGCCGACATCGCCGCGCGGCTGGCGATCGAGGGGCGGGAGCTGAATGTGGGCGTCCTGACCGCGCTCATTGGCGCGCCCTTCTTCCTGTGGCTGGTGATCCGCAGCCGGGGAGTGGGGGCATGACGGGGATCGCGCTGGAAACCAGGGGTCTGGGGCTGACGCTGTCGGGGCGTCCGGTGCTGCGCGGCGTGGAGCTTGGTTTGCGGCGGGGCGAGATACTGGGGCTGCTGGGGCCGAACGGGGCCGGCAAGACGACGCTGATCCGCGCGCTGGCCGGGCAGCTGCGCGGCACCGCACCGGTCCTGTCCGAGGGGGCGGACGTGGCGAGGCTGGGACCGGAGGCGCGCGCGCGGCGCATCGCCTATCTGCCGCAGGCCCGTGTCGTCGGCTGGCCCGTGGCGGTCGCGGACCTGGTGGCGCTGGGCCGTCACCCGTGGCTGCGCCTTGGCCAGCGGATGGGGCCGCGCGACCGCGAGATCTGTGCCGCCGCCATGGCGGTGATGGACGTGGCGGCACTGGCGATGCGCCCGGCGACCGAGCTTTCGGGCGGCGAGCAGGCACGCGTGCTGGCCGCGCGCGCCATCGCGCAGGACACCCCGGTGCTGCTGGCGGACGAGCCGGCCTCGGGGCTGGATCCGGCACACCAGATCGGAATGATGTCGGCGCTCAGGCGGATCGCGGCCGAAGGGCGCGCGGTGCTGGTGTCGCTGCACGATCTGAGCCTTGCGGCACGCTGGTGCGACCGGCTGGTGGTGCTGGACGAAGGCATGATCGCGGCCGACGGGCGGCCCGAGGTCGTGATGCAGGCGGCCCTGCTGGAGCGGGTCTTCGGCATCGCCGCCCGGATCGAGCGGGACGAGTGCGGCCTGCTGGTCGCGCCGACGGGACTTGCCGGGATGGCGACGCGATGATCCCCGATCCCAAGGCCCGCATCCCCGAGGCGCCCCGCCCACGCGGGACCGCGACGCTGGGCATCTGGCTGGCACTGTCGGGGCTGGCCCATGCCGCTGCCGTGGCGCTGGCGATCGGCCTGCCCGGCCGTCCGCCGGGCGATGCAGAGGCGCAGGTGATCTCGGTCGAATTGGTGCTGGAGGCGCCGAGCCTTGCATCGACAGAGGCGGCCCCGTTGGCCGGGGGCGCGCCGGCCGCGCCGGTCGCACCCGCAGAGACGACGGATGCGCCCGACGTCGCGCCGACCGACAGCCCGCCCCCCGCGCGCACCGCGCCGATGGAACTGGCCACGCTGTCCGGGCGCGACGCAGCGCCGGTGGCGCCCGACCGCCCGGACCGGCCGGTCCATTCGGCGCAGAGCATGGCGCAGCCCGTGGCGCCGCTACCGTCCCCCGGGGCGCTTTCCCGCCCCCGGCCCGATACGGCCCCCGCACCCGATGCACCGCAGGCGCTGGTCGCGGAAAGCGCCCCCGCACCGTTCGAGCCGCCGTCGCGGGCGCTTGCCACCGCGATCCGCCCCCTGCCGCGCCCCGAAGCCCCGCCCGAGCCGCAGATCAGCCGCCGGGCCGAACCCGAGGCGGCGCGCGAGGCGGCGCCGGACGCCCCCGCCCGGGCGCAATCGAACCGGGCAGCGGCCAGCGCGGGGGTAAGCGCCGCCTATGCGCAAAGGCTGCTGGCCCATGTGGAACGCCACAAGCGCTATCCCGCCAGCGCCCAGCGCGCGCGGATCGGTGGGGCCGCGCGGCTGGCGGTCACGATAGACGCCGCCGGCGCGCTGCGCGACGCGCGCCTTCTTGGCGCCACCGGCCACGAGGTGCTGGACCGCGAGGCGCTGGCAACTGCTGCCCGGGCCGCCCCCTACCCCCTGCCCGAGGGCGGTCTGGACGGCCCGGCATTCTCCTTTTCGGTGACGCTGCGCTTCGGGCGCTAATGCGCGATCATCACATGCCGGACGGCCGTATAATCCTCGAGCGCGTAGGACGACATGTCCTTGCCGTAGCCCGACTGTTTCAGCCCGCCATGCGGCATCTCGTTGACCAGCATGAAATGCGTGTTGATCCAGGTGCAGCCATATTGCAGCCGCGCCGAGGTGGCGAGCGCCCGGCCGACATCCTTCGTCCAGATGGACGACGCCAGGCCGTACTGGCTGTCATTGGCCCAGGTCACCGCCTCGTCCACGTCCGAGAAGCGGGTGACGGACACGACGGGGCCGAACACCTCGCGCTGCACGATCTCGTCCTGCTGCTGCGCGCCCGCGATCACCGTGGGCGTGAAGTAGAAGCCCGGACCGTCATGGACGTGGCCGCCGGTCGTCACCTCGATATGGTTCAGCTCCCTGGCGCGCTGCACGAAACTCGCCACCCGGTCGCGCTGACGCTGCGAAATCAGGGGCGGGATCTCGTTCCTGGTGTCGTCCTGCTGGGCAAAGGCGATGGAGGAAACGGCGCTGCTGAGATCCGCGACCAGCCTGTCGTAGACCTTCGGCCCGGCATAGATGCGGCAGGCGGCGGTGCAGTCTTGCCCGGCGTTGTAATAGCCGAAGGCCCGCAGCCCCTGCACCACCGCGCCGATATCGGCGTCGTCGAACACGATCACCGGCGCCTTGCCGCCCAGTTCAAGATGGGTGCGCTTGACCGTCTTTGCCGCGGCCTGCAACACCTTGCGCCCCGTGGCGATGTCCCCGGTGATCGACACCATGTCCACGTCCGGGTGGTTGATCAGCGCGTTGCCGACCGTGCCGCCCTGCCCCACGACCACGTTGACCACCCCCTCGGGCAGAACCTCGGCCAGGATGCGCGCCAGCTTCAGCGTCGTCAGCGGCGTCTGTTCCGACGGCTTGATGACCACCGTGTTGCCGCCGCCGATGGCCGGCGCGAGTTTCCAGGCGGCCATCATCAGCGGGTAGTTCCAGGGCGCGATCGAGGCCACGACCCCGATCGGGTCGCGCCTGATCATGGACGTGTGGCCGGCCATGTATTCACCGGCAAGGCTGCCGGTCATGCAGCGCACCGCGCCCGCGAAGAAGCGGAAGCAGTCCACGATGGCCGGGATCTCGTCGCCGGTGGCGGCGTTGATCGGCTTGCCGCAGTTCAGCGCCTCGAGCGCGCCGAAGGCGTCGGCCTCGGCCTCGATCCGGTCGGCGATCCTGAGAAGATAGCCCGAGCGTTCGGCGGGCGTCGTGCGCGACCAGCCGGCAAACGCCTTGCGCGCGGCGGCCACGGCGCGGTCGATCTGGTCGATGCTGGCTTCGGGCAGTTTCAGGATCGTCTCGCCGGTGCGCGGGTTCAGGATCGTTTCCTCGGCCTCGGTCCCCGACTCGAAAGATGCGCCGATCAGCATTTGCGTGTTCATTGGGGTCTCCTCCCTCGTCATTTGCCTTGCCCGGCGACCGTGTCGGTGCCGCGCGTCAGGTAATAGGCGGCGAGGATGGGCAGGAAGGTGACCAGCACCACCACCATCGCCACGACATTGGTCACCGGCCGCTGACGCGGCCGCACAAGTTCCTCGAGCATCCAGATCGGCAGCGTCGCCTGCTGGCCCGCGGTGAAGGTGGTCACGATCACCTCGTCGAAGGAAAGCGCGAAGGCCAGCATTCCGCCCGCCAGAAGCGCGGTAGAGATGTTGGGCAGGATCACGTATCGGAAGGTCTGGAAGCCGTTGGCGCCCAGGTCCATCGACGCCTCGACCAGGCTGCCGGACACTCGGCGGAAGCGCGCGACCGCGTTGTTGTAGACCACCACCACGCAGAAGGTGGCGTGCCCCAGCACGATGGTCCAGAAGCTGAACGGGATGTCCGCCAGGTTGAAGGCCGAGCGCAGCGAGATGCCGGTGATGATGCCCGGAAGAGCGATGGGCAGGATCACCAGTAGCGAGATCGTCTCGCGCCCGAAGAACTTCGTGCGGGCGACGGCGGCGGCGCAGAGCGTGCCGAGCACCAGCGCGATCACGGTGGATATCGCGGCGACGCGGACGCTGAGCCACAGCGCCTGCCAGACGTCGGGCCGTTCCCATGTCACCGCGAACCACCTGGTGGTGTAGCCGGGCGGCGGCCACTGGTAGCTGCGATCCTCGGTGGTGAAGGCATAGACGAAGATCAGCAGGATCGGCAGGTGCATGAAGAGAAGCCCCGCGATGGCGGCGATCTTCAGGCCCAGCGGCGCACGGTCAGAGCGCATCGAAAGCCCCCTTGCGCTTGGCCACCCACAGGTAGACCCCCATGATCACGATGGGCACCACAGCAAAGGCCGCGGCCAGCGGGATGTTCCCGGCGGTGCCCTGGTACTGGTAGACGGCCTGCCCGATGAAGCGGGCCGAAGTGCCGATCAGCTGCGGGATGATGTAGTCCCCCAGCGTCAGCGAGAAGGTGAAGATCGACCCCGCGATCACGCCCGGCAGCGCCAGCGGCAGCAGCACATGGCGAAAGGTCTGGCCGGGCCGCGCGCCCAGATCGCCGGAGGCTTCCAGCATGGAGACGGGCACGCGTTCCAGCGCGGCCTGGATCGGCAGCACCATGAAGGGCAGCCAGACGTACAGAAAGACGAAGAAGGTACCGGTGAAGCTGGTGGAAAGCGAGTTGCCGCCCACCCCCGGCAGCGAGAGATAGGCGTTCAGCAGCCAGCCCAGGTGCAGCGTCTCGAACAGCCAGTTGAGGATGCCCTCCTTCGCAAGGATCAGCTTCCAGGCATAGACCTTGACCAGGTAGGACGACCAAAGGGGCAACATGACGCCAAGGTAGAACACCGCCTTCCAGCGGCCCCGGGCGTAGCGCGCCGCGTAATAGGCGATGGGAAAGCCCACGATGGCGGCGGCGACGGTGACGCTGGCCGACATCACCAGCGTGCGGATGATGATGTCGAGGTTGGCGGGCGTGAACAGCTCGCCATAGGTCTTGAGCGTGAACTCGTAGTTGATGAGGCCCGAAAACTCGTCGATCGAGAAGAAGCTCTGCGCCAGAAGCGCGAACAGCGAGCCGAGATAGATGATCCCCAGCCACAGCGCCGGGGGCGCCATCAGCAGCAGGATCAGCAGGCCCGGCCGGCGCCAGAGCGCGTCCGACGTGCGGTCGAGCAGTCCGCCGCGCGCCGTGCGGATGGCGGCTGCGTCGGTCATGGGCGCCCCTCCATCAGGTGCAGGGCTTCGGGATCCCAGCCGATACGGACCTCGGCGCCCTCTTCGGGGCGCGGTGTGCCGCCCGGAAGAAGCGCCGCCAGGCGGATGCCGTTCCAGTCGAGCGTGACGCGCGACGCGGAACCCAGGAAGCTGACCCCGGTGACACGGGCCGCGTGCCCGCCCTCGGGCAGAAGGCGCACCGCCTCGGGGCGCAGGCTGGCGGGAACCGCGCGCCCCGTCAGCCCCTGTACCGCCTCGGCTGGCAACACGTTCGAGGAACCCACGAAATCCGCCACGAAGGGCACCTCGGGCCGGTGGTAGATGTCCTCGGGGCTGCCCACCTGGACGATGCGCCCCTCGTTGAAGACGGCCACGCGGTCAGCCATGGACAGCGCCTCGCCCTGGTCGTGGGTCACGAAGACGAAGGTGATGCCAAGCTGGCGTTGCAGCGATTTCAGTTCTTCCTGCATCTGTTCGCGCAGCTTCAGGTCCAGCGCGCCCAGCGGTTCGTCCAGCAGCAGCACGCGCGGCTTGTTCACCAGCGCGCGCGCCAGCGCCACGCGCTGCCGCTGGCCGCCCGAAAGCTGGCTGGGCTTGCGCGCGCCGAAGCCCGGCAGCTTGACCATGGAAAGCGCCTCTTCGGCGGCGGAGTGGCGGGCCGCCCTGGGCATGCCCGCGATCATCAGCCCGTAGGCCACGTTGTCGATGACGCTCAGATGCGGGAACAGCGCGTAGTCCTGAAAGACCGTGTTCACGTTGCGCTTGTAGGGCGGAACCCCCTCGGCCGCCTGACCGAAGATGCGGACATGGCCCGCCGTGGGCTGCTCGAACCCGGCGATCAGGCGCAGGCAGGTCGTCTTGCCCGAGCCCGACGGGCCCAGCATGGCGAAGAACTCGCCCGGTTCGATGTCGAGGTCGACCCTGTCCACCGCACGGACGGACCCGAAGTGGCGCGAGACGCCCCGGAAGGATACGGCAGGAACACTCATGCAAGCCCCGGCTGTCGCCCGCCGGAAGTGTCCCCGGCGGGCCTTGGTTCAATGGATGGGACGGGGCCTCAGCGGCCGCCGATCACGCCGATGTAGTCGCTGACCCAGCGGTAGTAGGGCACGCATTCGCCCTGGCTCTCGCAGGCGGAAACCGGCGTGGTCCAGAAACGGATCTTCTCGAATTCGTCGAAGCCGTTCGTCGTGCAGCCCTCGGCGGTCTGCATCCCGCGCCCGTCGGTGCAGGCGGCCGGAACCGAGGGGTTGGCGCCGAACCAGACCGAAAGATCCGATTGCAGGTTCGAGGCCAGCGAATGCTCCATCCACATGTAGGCGCAGTTCGGGTTCGGCGCGTCCACATGCATCATGGTTGTATCGGCCCAGCCGGTCGCCCCCTCCTGCGGGATGGTCGAGGCGACGGGCGCCCCGCCGGCGGCCAGCAGGTTCACCTGGAAGGGCCAGGACCCCGAGGCGACCATGCCCTCGTTCTTGAAGTCGTCGATCTGGATGAAGGCATCGTGCCAGTAGCGCGCCACAAGCTGCCGCTGCCCGCGCAGCAGGTCGAGCGCAGCATCGTACTGTTCCTGGTTCAGCTCGTAGGGCGAGGTGATGCCAAGCTCGGGCTTGTGGAACATCAGGTACTGGGCTGCGTCCGCGATGTGGATGGGCCCGTCATAGGCCTGCACCCGGCCGCTGTTGGACTGGCCGTCGGGCAGGGTCATTTCCTCGAAGACCACGTTCCACGATGTGGGCGCCTCGGGGAACACTTCGGTGTTGTACATCAGCACGTTGGGGCCCCACATGTAGGGCACGCCGTAATGCACGCCGTCCACGGTATGCCAGGGCGCCTCCTTCAGGCGGTCGTCCACGGTGGACCAGCTGGGGACCAGGTCGGTATTGATGGGCTGCACGCGCTTGCCCGCGATCATGCGCAGGCTGGCATCGCCCGAGGCGGTGACCAGGTCGAAGCCGCCCTCGTTCATCAGCGCCACCATCTCGTCCGAAGTATTGGCGGTCTTGACGCTGACCATGCAGCCGGTGGCCTCCTCGAAGCTTGTCACCCAGTCGAAGGCGGGGTCGGTCTCGCCGCGCTCGATGTAGCCGGGCCAGGCCACGATCGAGAGCGCGCCCTCGCCGGCGCCGATCTCGGTCATCTGGGCCAGGACGGGTTGCGTGGATATGGCCAGGGCTAGCGCCATGGCAGAGCAGGATTTCAGGCGTGAGGTCATGGTGAGGCTCCCTGTTGAGGATGGTCCGGCGGTTCTTGTGCCGATACTTGGCCGAAAGGATGCGGCCGCCCCTGCGCTTTCGCAAATTCATAATGAAGAAACACGATATCGGTTTTTCCGATACCGGGATCACCGCCCCCGCAACGCCTGGTGGACCTGGGCGATGGCGATGAAGTCGCGCGCCTGGGGCGACAGCGGCGAGCCCTTGCGCCAGACAACTCCCACCTGCACGACGGGAAGCGCGCCGGACACGTCGCGCGAGTCGATCCGGTCGCCTTCCAGCGACCAGGGCCGGTACACCAGATCGGGCAGCAGCGCGACGCCGGCCCCGGTCGCCACAAGGCTGCGCACCGCCTCGACCGAGCGGGTGCGAAAGGCGATCTGCGGGCGCTGGCCCAGCACCGAGAGCAGGTTGACGGTGCCCTCCTCCATCTCGTCCACGTTCAGCACGATCAGCTTCTCGCGGGTGACGTCCTGCAGGCTGATGCTTTCCTGCGTGCCCAGCGGGTGGCCCATCGGCAGCCACAGCCGATAGGGAGAGACGTCGAGGATTTCGGTCTGAAGCGCCATCCGGTCATGCAGCGCAGATGTCAGCATGACGGCCACGTCCAGTTCGCCCCCGATCAGCAGATGCTCGAGATACTCGCCATTGTCCTCGACCGCCGTCACCTCGACCTGCGGATTGGCGCGGCGGTACTTTGCCAGCAGGTCCGAAAGCACATAGCCCGCCATCAGCGAGGTGACGCCCAGGTGCAGCCGGCCCGCGCGGATGTCCGCCTCGGCGTCAAAGGCGCGACGCGCGGCCGACACGCTGGCCAGCACGGTGCTTGCGTGGCGCAGGAACTGGTGGCCGTTATGGGTGGTGGCAAGCCCCCGCGCGTGACGCTCGAAGAGCTGCACGCCCAGATCCGCCTCGAGGTTCTTGATCGCCTCGGTCACAGCCGATTGCGAGATCGACAGGCTCTGCGCCGCAAGGCTGACCGAGCCATGTTCGACCACGGCCATGAAATACTGCAATTGGCGAAGCGTGAAGGACATGGGCGCGTTTCCGGTGTGGTCCCCAAGTCTTGCCCCGGAACGCACCCGCTTACAAACCCTTGCGACCCCTCTGCCGCCTGCGCCTCAGCCGCTGCCGGCGCCACCACCGCTGGATGGTGCGCACATCGAGCGCGGCCACCGCGATGCCAAGCGGCAGCATCCAGATGCCCAGCACCGGCAGGAAGGCCAGCAGCCCGCCCGCCATCAGCAGCAGCCCCACCACAAGCCGCATGCCGGGCGGCACATGCCGCCCGATACGGCGGAGCAGCGCCCTGAACTTCAGCCTGAGCCATTCGCGCGAGAGCCGCGCCATGGACGAATCCCCCTTGTGCCGCTTGCCTGCGGGCAGCCGGACCCTAGTCCCCCGGCCCACGGAATGCGAGCCGGGGCCGGGGGACGTGGAAATCGCGCCAAAGGGCGCCGAAGGGGATACCACAGCCGGGATTTGCCCTTTAAACAGGTATCCAAAGACAGCAACGGGGAGTGCACGTCCATGAAATACAGAACGAAACTGATGGCGGGGATCGCGGCGGTGGCGATGGCTATGGCGGCGCCGGCGATCGCCGAGCCGGTCAAGGTCGGAATGATCACGACGCTTTCGGGCGGTGGCGCAAGCCTGGGCATCGACGCGCGCGACGGGTTCCTGCTGGCGCTGAAGATGGCGGGCGACGCGGGGACCGAGGTCGAGGTGGTGATCGAGGACGACCAGCAGAAGCCCGATGTCGCGGTGCAACTGGCCGACAAGATGATCCAGGCCGAGCAGGTGGACGTGCTGACCGGGATCATCTGGTCGAACCTTGCCATGGCGGTGGTGCCTGCGGCGGTGGCGCAGGGCAAGTTCTACCTGTCGGTGAACGCGGGCCCCTCGCAGCTGGCCGGGTCGGCCTGCCATCCGAACTATTTCAACGTCGCCTGGCAGAACGACAACCTGCACGAGGCCGCCGGTGCCTATGCGAATTCAGAGGGTTATGCCAACAGCTTCATCCTTGCGCCGAACTACCCCGCCGGCCAGGACGCGCTGGCCGGCTACAAGCGTTTCTACGAGGGCGGGCTGGCCGGCGAGGTCTATACCCAGCTCGGCCAGACCGACTACGCCGCCGAGATCGCGCAGATCCGGGCCTCGGGTGCGGATTCGGTGTTCTTCTTCCTGCCCGGCGGCATGGGCATCGCCTTCATGAAGCAGTATGCGGAATCGGGCGTGGATATCCCCCTGATCGGCCCGGCCTTCTCTTTCGACCAGGCGATCCTTCAGGCGGTGGGCGACGCCGCGCTCGGCGTGAAGAACACCTCGCAGTGGTCCAAGGACCTGGACAACGCGGCCAACACCGCCTTCGTTGCCGCCTTCCAGGCGGAATACGGCAGGCTTCCCTCGCTTTACGCAAGCCAGGGCTACGACACCGCGAACCTGCTGCTGTCGGCCATGGCCAAGGCAGATGTCTCGGACGCCGACGCCTTCCGCGCGGCGCTGAAGGAGGCGGATTTCGCCTCGACCCGGGGCGATTTCACCTTCGGGCCGAACAACCACCCGATCCAGGACATCTATGTCCGCGAGGTAATCAAGGAAGGTGACGTCTACACCAACCGCATCGTCGGAACGGCGCTCGAGGATCGGGCCGACGCCTACGCCGCCGACTGCAAGATGTAATACCGCCCCCACGCGCTGCGGGCCGTGACCCGGCCCGCAGGCACCCCCGGGAGTTCCATGCCGCTCACGCTTCTGATCGAGCAGGCCCTGAACGGCCTGCAATACGGGATGATGCTGTTCCTGATGGCCGCCGGCCTGACGCTGGTCTTCGGCGTCATGGGGCTGATCAATCTTGCGCATGGATCGCTCTACATGATCGGCGCCTTTGCCTGCGCGGCGGTCGCGGCCGCCACGGGTTCGTTCTGGCTGGGGCTTGCCGCCAGCCTTGCGGCCGCCGCCGCCGCCGGCGCGCTGGTCGAACTTCTGGTCATCCGCAGGCTTTATGCCCGCGACCACCTGGATCAGGTGCTGGCCACATTCGCGCTGATACTCGTCTTTTCCGAAGGGACGCGCTGGGTGTTCGGGTCCTTCCCGCTCTATCTGTCGGTTCCGCCCTTTCTGTCCGGCCCGGTCTCGCTTCCGGGCGGGGTGACCTATCCCGCCTTTCGCCTTGCGATCATCGTGATCGGCGCTGCCGTGGCACTTGGCCTGTTCTGGCTGATCGGGCGCACGCGCCTTGGCATCCGCATCCGCGCCGGTGAAGCCGACCGTGAGATCGTGGCGGCACTCGGCGTCGATATCGGCCGGCTTTATACCGCCGTCTTCGCCTTGGGCGCGGCGCTGGCGGGGCTGGCGGGGGCGCTGGTCGGCACGGTGCAGTCGGTACAGGTCGGCATGGGCGAGCCGGTGCTGATCCTGGCCTTCGTGGTGATCGTGATCGGCGGGATCGGCTCGATCCGGGGCGCGCTTGTGGGCGCGCTTCTGGTCGGCATGACCGACACGCTGGGCAAGGCGCTGCTGCCCTCGGCTCTGGCGCAGGTGATGGACCCGTCCTCGGCCAACGCGATCGGATCGGCGGTCGCCTCGATGCTGATCTACATCCTGATGGCGGTGGTCCTGGTGCTGCGCCCGCAGGGGCTTTACGGACAGGGGGCCCGCTGATGGCGCGTGCGGGGCTTGCCGATGCGCTGGTGCTGGCGCTGCTGATCGGAACGGCGCTGACAGCCCAATTCATGGGGCAGCCCTATCTGGTGACGCTGGCAACCAAGGCCGCAATCCTGGGCCTGGCCGGAGTGGGGCTGAACCTTGCCCTGGGCTATGGCGGCATGGTCTCCTTCGGCCACGCCGCCTATTTCGGGCTGGGCGGCTATGCGGCAGGGGTGCTGGCAAGCCATGCCATGAGCGGCCAGCCCCTGCCCTTCGGATTTTCCGGCACCAACCAGATGCTGGCGATCTGGCCGGTGGCGATGATCCTGTCCGGGCTGGCGGCGCTGGTGATCGGCGCGCTGTCGCTGCGCACGCGGGGGGTCTATTTCATCATGGTCACGCTCGCCTTCGCGCAGATGCTGTTCTATTTCGCGATCTCCTGGCCGGCCTATGGCGGCGAGGACGGGCTGTCCTTCTACGTCCGCAACAGCTTTCCGGGGCTGAACACCTTCGCGCCGCTTCAGTTCTTCGCGATCTGCGCGGGGCTTCTGATGCTGGCGCTTGGGCTGACCGCGATGCTGACCGCCTCGCGCTTCGGGCTGGCGTTGCAGGCGGCGCGGCAGAACCCCGGACGGGCGCGCGCCCTGGGCATCCGCCCGTTCCCGCTGCAGCTGACCGCCTTCGTTCTTTCGGGCATGATAACCGGGCTTGCGGGCGCGCTTTACGCGGACCTGAACCGCTTCGTGAGCCCCGCCATGATGAGTTGGCAGATGTCGGGCGAGATCATGGTCTTCGTCATCCTGGGTGGCGTCGCGCGGCTGGCGGGGCCGCTGGCGGGCGCGATGGTGTTCATCCTGCTCGAACATCTGCTGGGCGGCGTGTCCGAGCACTGGCTGGCGCTGGTGGGCCTGCTGCTGCTGGCGATCGTGCTCTTCGCACCGGGCGGCATCCTGGGTCTTGCCGAAAGGCGGCGGCATGGCTGAGCCGATCCTTTCCCTGGGCGGGCTCTGCAAGAGCTTCGGCGCGCTGCGGGCGACCGACGACGTAAGCCTCGACCTGCGGCCCGGAGAGATCCACGCCCTGATCGGGCCGAACGGGGCGGGCAAGTCCACCCTGATCAAGCTGATCGCGGGGGAGCTTGCCCCCGATGCCGGGCATGTCCGTTTCGGCGGCAGGGATATCGGCGGGCTCGATACGGCGGCGCGGGCGCGGGCGGGGCTTGCGCGCAGCTTCCAGGTGTCGTCCGTCATTCCCGAGTTCAGCGTGCTGGCGAATGTGGTACTGGCGGTGCAGGGCGCCTCGGGCGCGAGCTTCCGCTTCTTCCGGCGCGCCCTGCGCGACCCGCACCTGACCGGCCCCGCGCGCGCGCATGTCGCCCATGCCGGGCTCAGGGGGCGCGAGGACATCGCCGCCGCGGCGCTTTCCCATGGCGAGCGGCGGCGGCTGGAACTGGCGATGGCGCTGGCGCTGAAGCCCCGCGCCTTCCTGCTGGACGAGCCGATGGCCGGCATGGGCGCCGAAGGTGCGCGCGCGATGACGGAAATCCTGTCGGATTTGCGCAGCCAGGCGCCGATCCTGCTGGTCGAGCATGACATGGACGCTGTCTTTGCGCTGGCCGACCGCGTGTCGGTGCTGGTCTATGGACGGGTCATCGCCACCGGGACCGTGGACGAGATCCGCGCCAACGCCGAGGTCCGCGCCTCCTACCTGGGAGAGGAGGCATGACAGCCCTTCTCGAGATCGAGGATCTGACCGCCTCCTACGGGCCGGTGCAGGCGCTTTTCGGCGTGTCGCTGAGCGTGGCCGAAGGCGAGGTCGTCGCGCTGATGGGGCGCAACGGCATGGGCAAGACCACGACGATCCGCGCGCTGATGCGGATGATGCCCGCAAACGCGCGGCGGCTGGCCTTTGCCGGGCATGACCTGGGCGCCCTGCCCTCGCACCGCGCGGCGCGGCTGGGTCTGGGCCTTGTGCCCGAGGGGCGGCGCTGCTTCGCGCCCCTGAGCGTCGCCGAAAACATCGCCGTCGCCGCCCGTCCCGGATCCTGGGACATGACGCGGGTCTGCACGCTGTTTCCCCGCCTGGGCGAGCGGCGCGACCAGCTGGCCGCGACCCTGTCGGGCGGCGAGCAGCAGATGCTGGCGATCGCGCGGGCGCTGGTCACCAACCCGCGGCTACTGGTGCTGGACGAGGCGACCGAGGGGCTGGCGCCGGTCGTCCGGCAGGAGATCTGGACCGCCATCCGCGCGCTGAAGGCGGACGGGCTGTCCATCCTGCTGGTGGACAAGTCCCTCAAGGAGTTGCGCGCCATCGCCGACCGCGCCGTGATCGTGGAGCGTGGCCAGACCGTCTGGACCGGGACGCTTGACGCCTTGTCGCCGGATCAGGCCGACCGCTGGCTGGGCGTCTGAGGGCAGGTCAGACGGGGATGTCGAACAGCCCGGGCGCGCCGCTTTCAAGCCGGCCCGGCAGGCATTCGATCGCAAGACCGGCCAGCGCCTTCGGGCCCGACGCATGAAGCCCGTCCACCGTGGCGAGAAAGCGGTCGATCTCGGCCTCGGCCACCAGCCCCTCGGCGAAGCTGCGGAACTTGCGCCGGTAATCCTCGCGGCCGAAGGGACGCGCGCCGCGCGGATGGGCGTTGGCGACAGCGATCTCTTCGGTCAGCACGCGGCCATCGGCGTAGGTGACGACCACCCGGGCGCCGTGATCCTTGTCCAGCGGCGCGGGATCGGTGAAGCGGGCGGACCATTCGGGATCCTCGACCGTGCGGATCTTGCGCCACAGACGCACCGTGTCGGGCCGCGCCACCCGCGCGGGCGCGTAGCTGTCGGCGTGGTGCCAGACACCGTCCTGAAGCGCCACGGCGAAGATGAACATGGCGGAATGGTCCAGCGTCTCGCGGCTGGCCTGCGGGTCCCATTTCTCGGGATCGCCGGCGCCCGAGCCCATCACCAGATGCGTCAGCTTCTTGGTGTGGATGGCGATGTCCCCGATTTCCTCGATATCGCCGATGCGTTCGCGCATGCGGAAGGCCAGGTCGATCAGCGCCTGCCCGTGATAGCCGGCGGAATGTTCCTTCGGATATGTCTCGAGGATCGCGCGCTTCGGCTCTCCGGGTTCCGGCAGGGGCACATGGGCCACCGTCTCGGGGCCGCCCAGCAGGATGGCGAGAAGCCCGTAATCCCCCTCGTAGACCGGCGCGGGGCTGGTCTCGCCGCGCATGGCGCGGTCGATGGCCAGCATCGCGATCTGTCCGATATGGCCGGGCGCCGCCGCCTTGTAGGACGAGATCTGCCCCTTGCGGGTCTGCCGGGTCGATATCGCCAGGTGTGCCGCCAGGTTCACCGCCTGGTAGAGCACCGGCACCGACAGCCCCAGCATGGCGCCGATGCCGCCCGCGACCGCCGGGCCAAGATGCGCCACATGGTCGATGCGGTGGCGGTTCAGGTCGATCCCCTTCACCAGGTCGACCTGGATCTCGTAGGCTGTGACGATGCCGCGCAGAAGCGCCGCGCCATCCACGCCGGTCTGCTGCGCCACGGCCACGATCGGCCCGATCACATCGCCGGGATGCGAGCTTTCGGCCGCGAAGAAGGCGTCGTTGAAGTCCAGTTCGCGGATCGCGGCGGCATTCGCATAGCCTGCCCAGAGGCAGTCGAAGCGCCGATCGGCGGGCAGACCGATCACGCTCGCGCCCCCCTTGCGCGGATGGGCCAGCGCCGCGCCGCGCGCAGCGATCACCGCGGGCCGGTTGATCGCGGCCAGCGCCACCGCCCAGTCATCCACGATCCGGTTGGCGGCCATCTCTGCCGCCGCAGGATCCAGCGCCGCAGGGTCCGCCGCCATCGCCGCGATCTTCCAGGCGAGCTGCTCCTCCGGCGCCAGCCGGGCGCCGGGACGCAGTGGCCGGACCTCGTGCAGCCTCATGCCTGCGCCTGCGCGCGCTTGCGCCGGATCGCGCGCCAGTCGCGGATGCCGGAGCCGACAACGAACAGCACCGCCACGATCAGAAGGCCCAGCGACACCGGATCCTGAAGGAAGACCATGTGATCGCCATTGGTCAGCAGAAGCGACCGGCGGTAGTTCGACTCGATCAGGTAGCCCAGCACCAGGCCCAGGACGAGCGGCAGGAACGGAAAGCCCATCAGCCGCATCAGGTAGCCGATCCCGCCGGCAAGCAGCACGATGTAAAGATCGAACAAGCTGTGGTGGATCGAGTAGATCCCCGAGAAGATCAGCGCATAGATCGCGGCCAGCAGATAGGGCTTGGGCCGGTTCACGAGCCAGATCGCCGGCGTCATGATCACGATCCCGATCACCAGCAGCGAGACGTTCGCCACCAGCAGGCCGCCAAAGAGGCCATAGATGAATTCGGGGCTCTGCTCGAACAGCATCGGGCCGGGGCGCAGGCCATGGATCAGCAGCCCTCCCAGCAGGATCGCGGTGGAGTTCGAGCCGGGAATGCCGAAACTGAGCATCGGCACCAGCGCCGTGCCGGCCACCACGTTGTTCGCCGTCTCGGGGGCGGCGACCGCCTCTTCCGAGCCGTGGCCGAACTTCTCGGGTTCTTTCGACCAGCGCTTGGCCTCGTTGTAGGACATGAACGCGGCGATCGATCCGCCGGCGCCGGGCATGACGCCCTCGACCGCGCCGATCCCGGAACCGATGCCCATGGACCGGCGCAGTTTCTTCAGCATCCCCCACGAGGGCAGCACGATCCTTGCCTGGGCCGCGTCGGTCCGTTCCCAGGCGTTCTTGTCGCTCTGCACCAGGAGTTCGGACACGGCAAACACGCCCACCATGACAAGGATGAAAGGGATCCCCGCCAGCAACTCGGGCGAGCCATAGGTGAACCGGTTGACGCCCGACAGCGGGTCGGTACCCACGGTCGCGATCATCAGCCCCACCACGCCCGCCATCAGGCCCTTGACGAGGGACTCGTTCGACAGCGAGGCGATGACGCTCAGGCCCAGCACACCCAGCGCGAAATAGGCCGGCGGGGTGAACATCAGCGCGACCTGCGCCAGCGGCTCGGTCAGCATGACGAGAAAGGCCCAGCCGACCAGCCCGCCGATCACGCCGGTGACAAGCGAGATGCCCAGCGCCTCGCCGGCGCGGCCCTGGCGCTTCATCTCGTAGCCGTCGATGGCCGTGGCGGCGGCGGCGTTGGTGCCAGGGGTGCGGATCAGGATCGCGGGGATAGAGCCGCCATACTCGGCGCCCACATAGACCGCCGCCAGCAGCACGATGGCCGTCGTCGGTTCCATCGCATAGGTGAAGGGCAGCAGCAGCGCCATCGCGATCGACGGCGAGATGCCGGGCAGCGCCCCCCCGAGGATGCCCCAGATCACCCCGCCAAATGCCGCGAACACGGCCGGGGTCGTTGTCAGGGCGGTCCAGGCGTAAGACAGGCCTTCCATATGTCCGGTATCCTCTGGTCTGGGGTCAGGCGCCGGTGGACAGGATCGTTTCGATCACCGCACCGACGGGAAGGGGCACGTCGAGGAACTCGACGAAGAGAAAATGGAAGAAGATCGCCCCGCCGATGGCGACGGCGAAGAGCTTGGCGTCGGGGCGCGCCCCGATATAGAGCCCGACCCCGATCAGAAGCCCCGCCACGGTCAGGGCGTAGCCGAAGACCGGCAGAAGAAGAACGTATCCGATGCCGAGCCCCAGCATTCCCATGGCGCGCAGATGCGGAACCATCCGCTCGCGCAGCGGCGCCTTTGGGGCGCCGCTGTCGGGCAGCGGGCGCAGCTTCTCGAACAGCGCGCGAAGGATCAGCAGCGCGGAAAGCGCACCGAGCGCCAGCGCCAGCGTCTTGGGCAGGCCCGATGCCCCCACCGGGCCGTCCAGCGGGCTGATGCGGATCTTGTCCGCCTCCAGCCAGTAAAAGGTGGCGGCACCCAAAGTGACCAGTCCTATCCAGAAATCCTTGGGCATGTCTGCTCTCCCCGTGTGCCGCCGTCAGTCTTTACTGAATGATCCCGTATTCCTTCAGGAACGCTTCCTGTTCGGTCGCGAATTCCTCAAGGAACGCGTCATACTCCTCGTGGCCCATGAAGGCGGGCACCAGGCTCTGGGCCTCGTACCAGGCCTTGAATTCGGCATCTTCCAGCACTTCCTGGATCGCCTTTTCCCAGGCGGCATAGATCTCTTCGGGCATGTCCTTCGGCCCGGCGATGCCGCGGAACTTGTTCACGACAAGATCGATGCCCTGCTCGCTGGCGGTGGGCACATCGGGGAAGTCGCTCAGGCGCTCCTTGGTGTAGGTGGTGATCAGCCGGATCTCGCCAGCCTCGATCTGCGTGGACAGTTCCTGGATCTCTCCGATGCCCAGGTCGACGGTGCCGTTCAGCACGCTGATCAGCAGCTCGCCCCCGCCGTCATGGGTGATCACCGGGCCCTGCGCGCCGGTCAGCTGCTTGAACTGCTCCATCACCTGCCGGTCCAGGGAACCGGGGGTGGTCACGCCGAACTTCACCGCCGTGGGGCTCGCCTTGGAGGCCTCGACCACCTCGGCCAGGTTGGTGAAGGGGCTTTCGGCGCGCACGAACACGATCTGCGGATCGAGGAAGACGTTGGCCACGCCGGACATGTCGCGGAAATCGTATTCCGGCGCGCTCAGCAGCGAGGTGTTGATGTAGGTGGGCGTCGTTCCATAGAAGCGCGATCCATCGGCGGGCGATGTCGCGATGTCGGCCATTGCAGCCGCGCCCGAGCCCCCGCGCACGTTCTCGACCGCGAAATTCACGCCAAGATACTTGCCCAGGTAGCGGGTCATCTCGCGCAGGAACACGTCAGTGCCGCCGCCCGGCGAGGAATGCGTCGTCAGCACCACGGTGTCATGCGGGTAATCCTGCGCCACGGCGGGCAGGCTGAGCCCCCCGACGGCTGCGGCCATGGCAAAGCCGGCCGCAATTGTGCGGATCTTGGGTAGCATGGATTCTCCTCCCATCCAGTGTCTGTCGGACTCGGTTTGTCCAAGTCTCAAGCCCCGCCAGTTTCACGCTGCGATCCAAGGTTGTCAACTGCCGACAATTTTCGGAGACTGCCGGAACGCAAAACGATCGTCAGAATTCGTGCCGGAGGACAGATTGACCGAAACCACCATCACCGCCCAGGTCGCGGCGCATGTCGCATCCGCGGCCGCGATCGCGCTGCCGCCCGAAGTGGCGCAGAAGGCGCAGCTGCATCTGCTCGACACCCTGGCCGCGATCATCAGCGGCACAAGGCTGAAGGCCGGAAGGAAGGCCATGGCCTTCATCCAGGGGCAGACGGGTCCCGCGCAGTCCTGTGTCCCCGGCACGCCGATCCTGACCACCGCGATCGACGCGGCCTTTGCGGCGGCGATGGCGGCCCATGCCGACGAAACCGACGATTCGCACCTGGGCGGACGCTTCCACCCGGGCTGCGCGGTGGTGCCTGCGGCGCTTGCGGTCGCGGATCACCGGCGGCGCAGCGGCGCGGAACTTCTGCGCGCCGTCGCCTGCGGCTACGACATCGGGGCGCGCGCCACCATCGCGCTGGGGTTCTCGGGTCCGCGCAGCGGCACCCATTCGACCCACTGCCTGGGCGCGAATTTCGGCGCCGCCGCCGCCGCCGGTGCCCTGGCGGGGCTGACCCCGGCGCAGGCCGAACACCTGTTGTCCTACGCGACCCAGCAGGCCAGCGGCATCGCCTATTGGCAGCGCGACAGCGAGCATGTGGAAAAGGCGTTCGATTTCGGTGGCATGGGCGCGCGCAACGGCGTCTTCGGGGCGCTGTTCGTCGCCTCGGGCGCCTCGGGCTGCACCGGATCGCTGACCGGCCCCTTCTCCTATCTCTCGGCCTTCGGCGAGAACCCCGACCCGGAGGCGCTGGCAGCCGGACTGGGAAGCCGCTTCGAGATCATGGCCGCCTCGATCAAGAAATGGTGCGTCGGCTCGCCCATACAGGCGGCGCTTGACTCGGTCATGGCCCTGATCGCGAGCGACGGGCTGACGGCCGCGGACGTGGTGGCGCTGCGGGCAATCATGCCCGACGACCGTCTGACCATCGTGGACAATCGCGACATGCCCGACGTGTGCCTCCAGCACCTGCTGGCGCTGGCGCTGGTGGATGGCGAACTGAGCTTCGCCTCGACCCACGACAAGGGGCGGATGCAGGATCCGCGCGTGCTGGACCTGCGGGAGAAGATCACCGCGATCCCCAGCCCCGAACTGACCGAGGCGCGCCCGGCGCGTCAGGCCATCATCGAGATCGACACGAAGGACGGTCGCCACCTGCGCCACAGGACCTTTGCCGTGCTGGGCACGCCC
The DNA here is from genome assembly GCF_013093415.1 of Halovulum dunhuangense. Lineage (NCBI taxonomy): Bacteria > Pseudomonadati > Pseudomonadota > Alphaproteobacteria > Rhodobacterales > Paracoccaceae > Halovulum > Halovulum dunhuangense. The sequence goes on along the minus strand of NZ_JABFBC010000001.1, from coordinate 1,425,414 downwards.
GACAACCCGATGCGGCCCGAGGAGGTCGAGGCGAAGGCGCGCGACCTGATCGCCCCCGTGCTGGGCGCAGACCAGACCGGGCGCCTGATCGAGGCGGTCCGGGATATCGAGCGCCTCGCGGATGTGCGCGACCTGCGGCCCCTTCTGATGACGGACGGGGCCGCCTGAACGCATCAGGGCATGTAGAGCCCGCCCGACACATGCACCGTCTGCCCGGTCATGAACCGGGCGGCGGGCAGGCACAGCGCCACGACCATGCCGGCCGCCTCGTCGATCTCGCCCTCGCGGCCCAGCAGGATGTCCGCGGGCATGGCGGGGCTTTCGCCGGAGGTGGCTGACCGCTCTCCGCCGATCTTGCCCGGAACAAGGCAGTTGGCCGTGATGCCGCGATCCGCGAATTCCACCGCGATCGCCTTGGTCAGACCGACCAGACCCGCCTTGGCGGTGCAGACATGGGCGCGGTTCTTCGCGCCGATATGCCCGGTCACGCCGCCGATGTTCACGATCACGCCGTAGCTGTTCTCTATCATCACCGGAAGGATCGACCGGCTCACCAGAAAGGCGCCGTCAAGCACCACGGAATTGATCTCGCGCCATTCGGACAGGCTCATGTCGAGAAGCGGCGACTGCCGGCGCACGGCTGCGTTGTTGACCAGGATGTCGATGCGGCCGAAGGCGGATCTTGCCTCCTCGCCCATGCGGATCACGTCGCTTTCGCTGGTGACATCGCCCATCACCACCTGCGCACGACGGCCCAGTGCGCGGATCTCTTCGGCCACCGCCTCGATCTCGTCGCGCGCGCTGCGCGCGGTCACGATCACGTCGGCGCCGTGGCGCGCCAGCCCAAGCGCCGTGGCGCGCCCTATGCGGCGCGAGGCGCCCGTGACCATTGCGACACGCCCCGAAAGCGCCTGTTCCCCTGTCGTCGTCATGGATCCCTCCGCTGCCATCCCGTCTGTGCGGGCCAATGGCCCAACCATGACGCCTGCACAAAAGATCGTCAATTGTTGACAGTTGACGCATCAGGTGAAAATGTCGTCGAAAAATAACGGGAGGACAACATGGCCGAAACCGCCCCCATCGCGGAAACCGTCTCGGAGCATTTCGCGGGCTTCCTTGCCGGCCTCAAGCTGTCCGACATTCCCGACGCCGCGCGAGACGTGGCGATCCGCGACCTGATCGACGCGGCAGGGCTCTGCCTTGCGGCGCGGCGCACGGACTACATCGGCCAGATCCTGGACGCCTGCGACAGCGACGGGCCCTGCACGGCGCTCGGCCATGCGCGCGCGTTGGATGCCGCGGGGGCCGCGCTGGTCAACGGCGTCGCGATCCATGGCGAGGATTTCGACGACACGCTGGAAGGCGCCCCCATCCGCGTGGGGGCCATGGTGATCCCGGCGGTGCTGGCGGCGGCCGAACGGCACGGGCTGAGCGGCGAGCGCACGCTGCTGGGCATCGTCGCGGGCCTCGAGTCGGTCTGCCGCATCAATCATGTCGCGGCCGGGCACATGCACAAGGCGGGTTTTCATCCGGTGGGCATCATCGGCGCGCTGGGGGCCGCGGCGGGCACCGCGGTGGCGCTGGGGCTCGACCGCGACCGGATCGCGGCCGCCTTCGGCGTGGCCGCTTCCATGTCGTCGGGCATCATCGAGTACCTCACCGACGGCGCGCACACGAAGCGGCTGCATCCGGGCTGGGCGGCACAATCGGGCTACCGCGCGGCGATGATCGCGCGCACCGGCTTCTTTGCGCCGCGCACCGTCTTCGAGGGCGGGCACAACTTCTTCAAGGCCTTCGCCCCCACCGCGACGCCGGATTACAGCCATCTGCGCAAGGGGCTGGGCGAGGACTGGTATTTCCGGCGCATCGTCTTCAAGCCCTATGCCTGCGGGACGATGATCCACCCCTATATCGACTGCGCCCGCCGATTGGGCGCCGAGGGGATCCCGGCCGACGAGATCGAGGACATCCTGTGCAAGACCGGCGAGGGGCTGGTGCACAGGCTGTGGGAGCCGCTGGCCGCCAAGCATCGCCCGCCATCGGGCTATGCCGCCAAGTTCTCCATGCCGTTCTGCATGGCGCTGGGCTTTCACGAGGGCGATGCGGGGCTTGCCCAGTTCGACGACGCGAAGGTGCTCGACCCGAAACTGCTCTCGCTCGCCGGCAAGATCCGCTACGAGATCGATCCCGAGAACCCCTATCCGCGCAACTATATCGGCCACATGCGGGTGACGCTGAAGTCCGGGCGGGTGCTGGAATATTTCCAGCCCCACATGCGCGGCGGCCAGCACGAACCGCTGCCCGAGGCCGAGATCCTGGCCAAGTTCCGTTCGAACGCCGCCCATGGCGGCTGGGACGCGGGGCGCGCCGAACGCCTGCTCGATTTCTGTCAGACCCTTGCCGACCGGCCCGACCTGTCGGCCATGACCGACTTCCGGCACTGACACCGCCGCCACACGCATGAAAGGATAACCCATGACCGACCAGACCGGACGCAGCGTTTCCGAGATCCTTGCCGACTGGATCGCAGGGCTGACCGATGACGCGATCCCCGACGCCGCCCGCCGCGCGACCGAGAACACGGTGATCGATACCGTCGGGCTGACGGTGGCCGCACTCGGCACCGATTACGGGCAGGCCGTGCGCCGCGCCTTCGACCAGCGCGGCGCCTGCACGGTCTGGGGGCTGGAGCAGGGCTTCGAATCCGCCGCCGCCGCCGTCATCAACGGCACCTGCGGCCACGGCGAGGACTACGACAACACCTACGAGGGCTGCCCGGTCCATTCCGGCGTCGTCGTGGTCCCCGCCCTGTTCGCAGCGGGCGAGGCGATGGGCCTGACGTCGGGCGCGGTCGCGCGCGGGATGGTCGTCGGCACCGAGATCGCCAACCGGCTGGGACAGGTTTCGGGCAAGGCGGTCCATTCGGCGGGCTTTCACCCCACGGCCATCCTGGGCTGCATGGGCGCGGCTGCGGGTGTCGCGCACGCCATGGGCCAGACCCCCGCGCAGATCCGCGACACGCTGGGCGTCGCCGCGTCGATGGCGTCGGGCATCATCGAATACCTCGCGGACGGGACCTGGACCAAGCGCATGCATCCCGGCTGGGCCGCCCAGGCGGGAATGCGCGCCGCGCAGATGGGGGCGGCGGGCTTCCGCGGGCCGCGCACGGTGTTCGAGGGGGTCCACGGGCTCTACGCCGCCTTCGCACCGTCGATCACGCCCGACTTCTCGCTGCTGACGGACGAGCTGGGCACCCGCTGGGAGGCCGGCAACGTCGCCTTCAAGCCCTATGCCTGCGGGACCATGACCCAGCCTTTCATCGATTGCGCCGTCCGCCTGAAGGAGCAGGGCATCGCCCCCGAGGACATCGTCGCCATCACCTGCGAGGTGGGCGAGGGCACCGTTCACCGGCTGTGGGAACCGCTGGAACTGAAGCGCAAGCCGCCCACCGCCTATGCGGCGAAGTTCTCGTCGCCCTACACGGTGGCGGCGGGGCTGATCTGGGGCGATGCGGGGCTTGCCCAGTTCACCGACCAGGCAGTGACCGACCCGCGCGCGCTGGCGCTGGCCGCGAAGGTCAGCTTCGTCATAGACCCCGACAACGAATACCCGCGCAACTACACGGGCCATGTCCGGGCCGCGCTGAAGGACGGCCGTGTGGTCGAGGAGCGGCAGGCCCAGATGCGTGGCGGCACGCGCGAGCCGATGAGCCGGGCCGACATCCTGAAGAAGGCGCGCGCCAACCTGGATTTCGCCGGCCGCAAGGCGGGCGCGGCCGAGACGCTGGAGCAGTTCGCGACCGGCCTTTTCGGTGCGGACGCCCGCTTTGACGCCGCCCCCCTGGGGAGGCTTGGCGCGTAAGTGGATGCCGATGTCCTGACCAGCCTGTCGCCGGCGGTGGCCATCGCCGGCATGGTCGTCTGCTTCCTCGCCGCGGCGCTTGGCGCCGTCTCGGGCATGGGGGGCGGGATGCTGGTCACGCTGTTCATCACGCCCATCGTGGGCGCCAAGGCGGTGCTGCCGATCCTGTCGGTCTACATGCTCATCAACAACGGCACCCGCGTCTGGTTCTACCGCGAGGCGCTGGTCTGGAAACATGCGCTGCTGATCGGCGGTATCGCGATCCCCGCCTCGGCGCTGGGCGCGCTGGTCTATGTCCGGCTGGAGGGAGAGGCGATCCAGATCATGCTGGGGGCCATCCTGATCGCCTCGATCCCGCTGCGCCGCTGGATGGAGGGGCGCGAGCTTAGGCCCGGCAAGGGTACGGTGATCGCGGTTTCGGGCGCCTTCGGATTCCTGACCTCGATCATCGTGGGCGCGGGCATGCTGATCATCCCGATCCTGATGGGGCTGGGGCATCTGGGCCCGGCGCTGCTGGCCACCGACGCGGCCATCGCCGTGATGGTGAACATCGCCAAGATCATCTTCTACGGCGGGCTCGACGCGCTGACGTTGCCGATGACGGGGCTGGCGCTGGCGATGGGACTTTGCGCCATTCCCGGCACCTGGCTGGGCGTCTGGGTCGTGCGCCACACCTCGATCCGGGTGCATACGCTGATGGTCGAGGCGCTGATCCTCGTGGGTGGCGGCTCGATGATCTGGCGCGCGCTGTAAGGCAGCAGGCAGGATTGCCGCTTCGGCGCCCCTGCCCTAGGCTTGCGTCATGGCACCGACCGGACCCTTCCAGCGGCTCGACGAAGGCGCGCTCGACCTGGCGGCCAGGGCGCATGGCTTCACGCGCAGGGCCGGTCGGAACTGGGTACGGCAGACGGCGGATTTCATCCAGCTTCTCAATCTCCAGCACTCGCAATGGGCGCCCGAGGATCGCTACCTGAACTTCGCCCTCTGGCCCCTGGCGCTGGGTATGCCGCCCAGCCTGTCCGAACGTCGCTTCCTGTTCCGCACCCGCGCCGATGTGCCGGGCGCAAGTGATCTGGACGAATTCTTCGCCGTCATCGACGGGTTGCGCAGCCTGGCGCAGCTTCGCGATGCGCTTGGCATGCGGCGGATTTCCGGGCTTGTCTCGAAGGATCTTCGCCCGCTTCTGTGAGCCACGAAAAAGGGGCGGCAGAGCCGCCCCAGTATTCTTTTTGCAGGCCCCCGGCTGCCGAGCGAGGGGCCTCACTGCTCGTCAGGTGCTTGTTGCCTTCCTCATGCATTCGATGAGGCCCTGCTTCTTCTCAAACCCGATCCCCGGCGCATCCGGCAGGCCGACGCGGCCGGCCTCCACCCGCGTGTCGTCGGCAAAGCCGCCGAAGGGTGCGAATACCTCGGGGTAACTCTCGTTGCCGCCCAGCTTCAGGCCGGCGGCGATGTTCAGCGACAGCTGGTGCCCGCCATGCGGGATCACGTTCCGGGTTGAGAACCCGCATTCCGGCAGGATCGCCAGCGTGCGCAGGTATTCCACCAGCCCGTAGGACAGCGCACAGTCGAACTGGAGCCAGTCCCGGTCGGGGCGCATGCCGCCATGGCGCAGCAGGTTGCGCGCGTCCTGGTGGCTGAACAGGTTCTCACCGGTGGCCATGGGCCCGTCGTAATGCTTGGCAAGCTCTGCCTGGAGCGCATAGTCGAGCGGGTCGCCCGCCTCTTCGTACCAGAACAGCTTGTAGGGCGAGAGCGCCTTGGCATAGGCGATGGCGGTATCCAGGTCGAAGCGGCCATTGGCGTCGACGGCCAGGTATTTCCCGTCGCCCACCACCTCCAGCACGGCCTCGATCCGGCGGATATCCTCGTCGAGCGAGGCGCCGCCGATCTTCATCTTGACGACTTCATACCCCATGTCGCGATAGCGCCGCATCTCTTCCTGAAGCTGCGTGTCGTCCTTGCCGGGGTAGTAGTAGCCGCCCGCCGCGTAGACGAAGACGCTGTCGTCCACCGTGCCGTCGCCCTCGGTATCGGCAAGGTAGCGATAGAGCGGCACACCCGCGATCTTGGCGACCGCGTCCCAGACCGCCATGTCGATCACGCCGACGGCAACCGACCGCTCGCCGTGACCGCCGGGCTTCTCGTTGCTCATCAGCGTGGCCCAGACCTTGCGCGGATCCAGGTTGTCGCCCGCATCGTTGATCAGGCTGTCGGGCGCCGCCTCGCGCAGGCGGGGCAGGAAGCGCTCGTTCAGCAGGCCAGAGGCGGCGTAGCGGCCATTCGAGTTGAAGCCGTAGCCGACGACCGGCTTTCCGTCGCGGATCACGTCGGTGACAACGGCCACCACGCTCGCCGTCATCTTGGAGAAGTCGATATAGGCGTTGCGGATCGGAGAGGAGATCGGGACGACCGCTTCGCGGATTTCGGTGATGCGCATTGTGTCAGTCCAGGGCTATGCGGGTTTCGTTATAGGCGTCGCGATCCAGCGTCAGGCCAAGACCGGGGCGGTCGGGGATCTCGATGAAGCCGTCCTTGGGCTTCGGCGCGTCGGTGAACATCGTCTCGCCCACCGCGACCATGCCGAGATGCCATTCGACGATCCAGCCGTTCATCATGCCTGCCAGCAGGTGCATGTTGAACAGCGGCCATCCGCCGCCATTGGCGATGGGCATGTTGTAGATCTGCGCCAGGTGCGCGACCTTCCGCGCCTCGGTATAGCCGCCGCAATAGGTCACGTTCGGCTGGAGAATGTCGATCGCCTGGTGCTCGACGAACTCGCGCAGGCGCCAGCGATGCCCTTCCATCTGGCCGGCGGCCAGCGGGATGCGGGTGCCGCGGCGCAGATCGGCCAGGGCGCGGGCGTCGTTCTGCTGCAAGGGTTCCTCGAACCAGGTGATGCGGCAGTCCTCGATCTCGCGGCAGAGGTATTTCGCCTCGACCGGGTTGAACAGGTAGTTGGCGTCGATCATCAGGTCGATGTCGTCACCCACCGCGTCGCGGATCGCCTTGACGCGGCGCGCATCCTCGCGCCAGCCGCCCTTGTCCACCGCGACCACGGATTTCAGCGCGGTGAAGCCGTTGGCGACATGCAGCTTCGCCGCTTCGGCCAACTGGTCGCGGTCATACTGCGGGAAGCCGAAGGTGCAGTAGGCGGGCACCTTGGTGCGCGCGCCGCCCAGAAGCTGCGCGACCGTACGGCCCTCGGCCTTGCCCATGATGTCCCACAGCGCCATGTCGAGGCAGGACAGCGCCATCGAGACCGTGCCGGTCATCGCGCGCGGGTTCAGCTTCTTCCAGGTCTTCTGGTGGATCGCCTCGGTGTCGCGCACATCCATGTCGCGCACGGCGGGAAGCACATGCTTGTGCAGCGCCTCGATCACCGCGCGGGCCAGGAAATGCCCGGTCAGGCCATAGCCGACGATGCCTTCGTCGGTTTCCACCTCGCAGAACACGAAAACGGTCTGCTCTTCGCGGCCGTAGCCCTGCACACGGCCCTCGAGCAGCGGGATCTCGATCGAGAAGCCATGCAGGCTGGCGCGGATGTCCTTGATTTTCATGGACGCCTCTTTTCTTGATATTGCCAGACCATCCCTTCTTTTTGTAGGATTGTCAACAATTGACAACCTCGGAGGACAGAAAATGAACGAGGCAAGGCTGGCAGCCGATCGGGACATGTTCCCCGGCTTCGAATCCCATGTGGTGAAAACGTCCGGGGCCGAGATCCCGCTGGTGAAAGGTGGCGACGGCCCGCCGCTTCTGCTGCTGCACGGCAACCCGCTGACCCATGTCAGCTGGCACAAGGTGGCCCCGGAACTGGCAAAGACCTACACCGTGATCGCGCCCGACCTTCGCGGCTATGGCGACAGTTCCAAGCCCGAGGGCGGCGAGGATCACGCCGCCTATTCCTTCCGCGCGATGGGGCAGGACAATTTCGAGATCATGGACCATTTCGGCTTCGAGCGATTCGCCGTCGCCGGCCATGATCGCGGCGCGCGGGTGGGCTTCCGCATGGCGCTCGACCGGCCCGAGCGGGTGACGCGGCTTGCCGCCCTCGACATCGTGCCGACCCACGCGGTGCTGAGCAACGTGACGCTGGGCTGGGGCCTCGAGTCCTATCACTGGTTCTTCATGGCCCAGAAGGCGCCTTTCCCGGAAAAGCTGCTGACCGCGGACCTGGGCTATTACATCGACTACAAGCTGAACAAGAAGGGCGTGGGCCTGTCGATCTTCGATCCGCGCGCGATGGCCGAATACAAGCGCTGCACCACGCCCGAGCAGATCCACGCCGTCTGCGAGGATTACCGCGCCACCGTCGGCGTCGATTTCGCGATGGACAAGGCCGATTTCGGCAAGCGCAAGATCGCCTGCCCCGTGCTGGTGATCTGGGGCTCGAACAGCCATTGCGGCCGGCATTTCCGCCCGGTCGAGATGTGGGCGGACTGGGCCGACGACCTGCGCGGCTTTGCAGTCCCCACCGGGCACTACCCGGCCGAGCAGCGCCCGGACCTGATCCTGGCCGCGTTCGGTGCGTTCTTCGCGGGCGTCGAGCCGAAGTCGGTGGCGGCATGATCCGTCACCTCGCCCCGGCAGAGGCGAAGGCGGCGGTCCATGCGGGCACCGAGATCGCCTTTCTCGATGTGCGCGAGGCGGGGCCCTTCTCGATGGGGCACCCGCTGTTCGTGGTGCCCTGTCCCTTCAGCCGGCTGGAACTGACGGTCGGCACGCTGGTGCCGCGCCGCGCGGTGCCGGTCCTGCTGATCGATGGCGGCGACGGCGTGGCCGAGCGCGCGGCCGAGGCGATGGCGGCCATGGGCTATGCCGACATCGCCATCGTCACGGGCGGCGCGCCTGCATGGGCGGCGGCGGGCTTCACGCTTTACAAGGGCGTGAACGTGCCGTCCAAGACGCTGGGCGAGCTGGCGGAACATGCCATGCACCCGAAGACCATCGACGCCACGACGCTTTCCGCATGGAAGGCGGAAGGCCGGAACTTCCGCTTCTACGACTGCCGCCCGCCGGCGGAATACGCGAAGATGCGGGTTCCCGGCGCGCTGTGCCTGCCCAATGGCGAACTTGCGCACCGCTTCGACATGGCGGCGGATGACGGCCCCGTGGTCATCACCTGCGCCGGGCGGACCCGGGGGATCATCGGCGTGCTCGGCCTTGCCGTCGCCGGGATCGAGGGCGAGGTCCACGCGCTCGAGAACGGCACCCAGGGCTGGGCGCTTTCGGGCCAGACGCTGGAGCGGGGCAACCCGGTCAACGACTTCCCCATCCCCGATGCCGATGCGCTGGCGCGCACGCGGGCGCGGGCCGATGCGCTGATCGCCCGCGAGGGGCTGTCGGTGATCGACGCAGCCCTGGCCGACCGGCTGCGGCACGAGCAGGGGCGCACGACGTTTCTGTTCGATGTCCGCTCGGAAGCCGAGGCGCAGGCGGATCCCCTGCCCGCCTTTGCCCACGCGCTGTCGGGCCAGATCGTGCAGGCGACGGATCAATGGGTGGGCGTACGCCATGCCAGGCTGATCCTTGCGGATGATGCCGGGCTGCGCGCCGCAATCGCCGCCTACTGGCTGCGGGCGTTGGGCTTCGAGGTGCATGTGCTGCGCATCGACGATGCGGCGCGGGCCCTGACCCCGCTGCCAGTGCCCGCGGCAGCGATCCAACAGTCTGGCAGCGCGACCGCGGCTGAAGCGCTTGCCGCGCTCAGGGGCGGCGCGGCGGTCCTGCTCGACCTGCGCGGATCTGGCACCTATCGCAATGGCCATGTCTCGGGCGCCCGCTGGACCGTGCGCGCGCACCTGCCGGGGCCGGAGGAAGTGGCGGCAAAGCCGCTTCTGGTGATCGCCGGGTCCGCCGAGCAAGCAGCGCTTGCCGCGGCCGATCTGTCGCGCATGGGTCACGCCTCGGTGCGCGTCGTCGCAGGCGGGCATGCGGCGCTGGTAGAGGCAGGCGCGCGGATCGTCGCCACGCCGAACAGTCCGAGCGATGCCGAGGCGGTGGATTTCACCTGGTTCGCCCATGGCCGCCATGACGGCGATCTGGCCGCCTCGCGCCTGTACCTGACCTGGGAACAGGGGCTGATCGCCCAACTCGACCCGGAGGAACGGGCGGAATTCGCGCTGCCTGCGACCGCCTGAGCAAACCGCCAACGAGAAAGGGCGCCGGTCATCCCGGCGCCCTTTTCATTTCAACCGTCAAGGGCCGCTGTCACGACGCCTCGGACCGCAGCTTGACCGCGCGTGCCCGCTTGCGCTTGGACCAGGCAGACAGCGCGATCGAGACGAGCATCAGCGCGAAGACGCCGACCGCCACGGGGCGCTCCATCGCGTAGCCGATGAAATCGCCGCCGCTGATCTGGTTGGTGCGCAGCAGGTTCCCCTCCAGAAGGCTGCCCAGCAGCAGGCCCACGACAGCCGCCGCCGGCGGATAGCCGTAGCGCACCATCGCCCAGCCGAGCACGGCAAAGATCCACAGCGTGATCGGACCAGACGAACTGCCCTCGATCGCGTAGGCGCCGAAGGTCGAGACCACCAGCACGCTGGGGATCAGGAAGCGCAGCGGCACCCGCACGACATAGCCCGCTACATAGACGAAGCCGAGCCCCACGAACAGCAGCAGGATCGCCTGCGCGAAGTTCGAGAAGATCACCGCGTAGACGATGTCCTTGTTGTTGGCGATGAAGCTGGGGCCGCCCACGATGTTGTGCATCGCAAAGGCCGCCAGCAGGATCGCCGTCGCCCCGCCGCCGGGGATGCCCAGCGCCAGCATCGTGGCCATAGCGCCCCCTTCGGAGGAGGAGTTCGCCGCCTCGGCCGCGATCACGCCCTTGGGGTTGCCCTGCCCGAAGGTGTCGCCATCGGGCGCGTTGCGCTTGGTCTCGGAATAGGACAGCAGGTTCGAGATCGACGAGCCCACGCCCGGGATCGACCCGATGATCGTGCCGATGGCAGAGCCGCGCGCGATGATGGTGGGGTAGCTGAGCGCCAGCTTCACCCCGCCGATGATCTTGCCGAAGCTGATCTTGCGGGCGCTTTCATCCTCGATCAGGTAGGTGGTGTTGATCAGCCCGATCAGCTGGCTTGCCGCCAGAAGCCCCATCATCGCGGGGATATGCGGCACGCCGTCCAGCAACCAGGGAATGTCCATCGTGCCGCGCACGAAGCCGGCGGTGTTCATCCCCACGGTCCCGAGCAGCACCCCGAACACGCCCGCCAGAAGACCGCGCGCGATAAAGCTGCCCGCAAGCGAGCCCAGAAGCAGCATGCCCCAGACAGCCACGGCGAACATCTCGAGCGGACCCAGCTTCAGCACCACGCGCGAGACGGGGGCGATCAGGAACAGAAGCAGGATGTAGCTGCCCAGGCAGCCGATCACCGACGAGGCGAGCGCCACGCCCAGCGCCTCGTTGTGGCGGCCTGCGCGCGCCATGGGATAGCCGTCGAAGGTGGTGGCGACCGCCGACGACGTGCCCGGAATGTTCATCAGCACCGCCGGCACCGAGCCGCCGAACCCGGCGCCGGTATAGATCGCGGTCAGGAACACGATCGCCGGAAGGAAATCCATGTAGAGCGTGGCAGGCAGCGCGAAGGCCATCGCCATGGTGATGGAAATGCCCGGCATCGCGCCGAAGACAAGCCCGATCAGAAGCCCCGGCAGCAGGTAGAGCCATGCCTCGGGGTTGGAGGTGAGAAGCGCGAAGGCGCCGTTCACGGAATCGATTTCGATCATCGCGGGCCCCTCAGAGGACGGTCAGCGGAAACGGGAACGGCGTGATAGTCCCGTAGCCATAGATGAGAAGTACGGTGAAGATCGCGCTGTAGCCCAGGTTGACCCACCAGCGCCGCTCGCCGCAGACGGCAAGCCCGATCACCATGAAGCCGAATGTGGCGATGTCGAAGCCGATGGTTTCCAGCGAAAAGGCCAGACCGCCCAGCGCCGCGATCAGGATGAATATCCGCAGCAGATCCAATGGCGTCTCGGCCGCCTTTTCGACGACTTCGGGCGAATCCGTGCGCGGGAAGCACTGCGGCAGCACGAAGGCGGCAAGGATGATGCCAAGGATGGACGCGGGCTGCACCAGCAGCAGGTTGTTGGGACGAAGCGATACCGCTCGTGCATCCAGCAGATAGGCGACGATCACGACGACGATGACGGACAAAAGCGCGAGATGTCCCCAGACAACCTTGCGCGCCGGCTTGCTGCTCATGTGCTTTCCTCCGATACAGTTGGGCCGCCCGCTTGCGCGAACGGCCCGTTGTCCTGCGAACGCCGTGTCAGGTGCCCTGAAGCAGCTCGATATACTGCTCCATGACCTGCGACGTGCGGCGCAGCATCGCGTTGGACTCTTCCGGCCCATACCAGTCGGTCGCGAGCTGCTGGTTGGTCAGCGCCTCGATCGCGGCCGGGTTCTTCGACGCGGTCTCGATGGCTGCCACCAGGGTCTGGAACGCCTCGGGGTTCGACTGCTGCATGGAGGCATGCAGACCCCAGCCGCGCTGCGAGCCGTTCACGAAGGACGCATCGGCCCCCAGCACGTCGGTGATGATCTTGCCTTCCCAGTTGTCGCGCTGGCGGTTGTCGAAGGTCAGCAGCGGGCGGATCTGCTCGGCCAGCGGCAGGAAGCCCTCGCCGCCCACCAGGCCGATGTCCACGACGCCACCGGCAACCGCGTTCCGGGTCGGGCCGCCGCCGTCATAGGTGACGAGGCGCACGCTATCGAGCGGGATCTCGTTGGCATCGAGCAGGATGCTCAGGTTCACCAGGTCCGCCGATGCCGGCTGGATGCCGATGGACAGGCTGCCCGGATCGGCCTTGAGCGCGGCCAGAACGTCGTCGATCGACTGCACGCTGGAGCCGGCGCTGGTCGCCATCAGCGTGTAGTCCTGCGACGGCAGGTTCACCATGTAGTAGTCATCCAGCGAGAACTGCGCGTTCTGCGTCAGGATGTTCAGCGGGATGTAGGGCGCCGCCGAGGTGCAGAGGATGGTGTAGCCGTCGTCGGGCTGCTGCAGGAAGAAGGTGTGGCCCAGCAGGGCGCCGGCGCCGCCACGGTTGATGATCGTCAGCGGCTGGCCCAGCGCTTCCTGCAGGAAGGGCGCGAAGGCGCGTGCCAGACGGTCGTTGTAGCCGCCGGTGTCGAACGGCACGACGATGTTGATCGGCCGGTTCGGATACCCCGACTGCGCCCGCAGGATCGACGGCGACGCCAGCGTCGCTGCCGCCAGACCGCCAGCGCCCAGCTTCAGCGCGGAGCGGCGATTATAGTTGTGAGCCATTGCTCTCCTCCCGTTTACATTACGGATAGACCATCAACCGATGGCCATGCGCCCGGATCCCTCCCCGGATACCGGACACGCGACTCGGACGCTACGGGCCGGCCCGTTAACTGTCAACAATGTTGGCGTGTCTAATTCATCAAGTTTGTCGCCGCCCGGCTTGGGGGGCAGCGGATCAGGCAATGAAACCAGTCCAGGCGCGCCTGTCGAGGCGCATGGCAGCCCGTCAGCGCCTTGGCGTTAAGTGTTGACAATCGACAGCTCTCGCCAGTATCGCAGGATACCGGCGAGGCTTTGAACACGCCCCCGTCGCACATGAATGTACACGATCCGGCCGGGAAAATCCCCCGAGATCGCTTTCAGCCATAGGAGGTCCGCTTGAACAAGATCGTTACCAACGCCAGCCCGGCAGAGGCCTGGGCCGAGGTGGGCGCCGGCCTGACCGGCGAGGTTGCGGACTTCGTGCTTTCGGCAAGCCTGTCCGACCTGCCCGCCGTCGTGGTCGAGAACGGCAAGAAGTCGATTCTCGACGGTCTTGGCCTTGCGCTGTCCGGATCGGTCGCGAAGTCCGGCGAATATGTCCGCAGGCATCTCGCGGACCTGAACCTGGGCGAAGGCACTGCCACGGTGATCGGCTCGAACCGCAAGGTGGCGCCCCGTTTTGCCGCCTTCGCGAATGGCGTCGGCATCCACGCGGACGACTACGACGACACCCAGCTTGCCGTCGCCAAGGACCGGGTCTACGGGCTTCTGACCCACCCGACCGCCCCCGCCCTGCCCTCTGCGCTGGCAATGGGCGAGACGCTGGGCAAGTCCGGCGCCGACATCATGCTGGCCTATCACCTGGGCGTCGAGGTGGAGTGCAAGATCGCCGAGGCGATCGACCCGCGCCACTACCAGACCGGCTTTCACGCCACCGCGACCTGCGGCACCTTCGCATCGGCCTCGGCTGCCGGGCGCCTGATGGGGCTGTCGCGCGACGCGATGCTGCGCGCCCTTTCCGTCGCGGGCAGCCAGTCGGCCGGCCTGCGCGAGAATTTCGGCACCATGACCAAGCCGTTCCATGCCGGGCGCAGCTCGGAATCGGGCGTTGCCGCGGCACAGTTCGCCGAGTACGGCTGGACCGCCTCGGACAACATCCTCGAGGCGATGCGCGGCTTCTTCCGCGCGGCCGGCGGCGGCTATGACGCCGGTGCGATCCGCGGCAAGCTGGGCGCGCCCTGGACCTTCGACAGCCCCGGCGTGTCGATCAAGCCGCATCCGTCGGGCTCTCTGACCCATCCGGGCATGACCGAGATGCTGCGCCTGATCCGCGAGAACAACCTGACCGCCGACCAGGTCAAGCATGTGCGCGTGGGCACCAACTCGAACATGCCGAACGCGCTGATCCACCACCGCCCGACCAACGAGCTTCAGGGCAAGTTCTCCATGCAGTTCTGCATGGCGATCCTGCTGATCGAGGGCCGCGCCGGTCTGAACGAATTCACCGACGAGGTGGTGAACCGTGCGGACGTGAAGGCGATGATCGAGAAGGTGGACTTCGTGGTGGACGAGCGCGCCGAGGCCGCCGGCTACCACCTGATGACCACCTATATCGACATCGAGACCACGGACGGCCGGACCATCTCGGGCATGGCCGATTTCGGCAAGGGCAGCCCCGCGAACCCGATGTCCTACGACGAGGTGGCGGGCAAGTTCCTCGAATGCGCCGAGTTCGCCAACTGGGACAAGTCCCGCGCCGAGCAGGTGGTCGAGATGGTGTCGGGCTTCGAGAAGCTGCCCAGCATCGACACGCTGATGGCCGCCCTGCGCACGGCGTGATGCGGCCATGAGTGCAACCCGGGACAGCAAGGGGGCGGCCCCCGCCCCCTGGTGGCGCGACCCTACCTGGTGGTCCCGCGCCGCGCTGACCTATGCGGTTGCGCTCGCGGGCGGCACTGCCGCATCCCGGGCGGGGATCCCCCTGCCCTGGATGCTGGGGCCGTTCTTCGCCTGCGGCGTCTTTGCCGCCGCGGGCGCCCGGCTGGCCGCGGTCCCGATGAGCCGGGAACTCGGCCAGCTTGCCGTGGGCCTTGCGGTGGGGCTTCGCTTCACGCCGGCCACGCTGGTGGCGACGCTCGCGCTGTTTCCGGCGATGCTGGCAGCGACCATCTACGTCATGGTCTACACCTTCATTGCGGCCCTGATCTTCAGGCCGCTTGCGGCGGTGGACAAGACCACCGCCTTCTTCGCCACCGCCGCCGGAGGCGTGGCGGACATGGCGATCATCGCGCGGCAGAAGGGGGGAGAGACTTCTGCCGTCGCGATGGTCCATGCGCTTCGGGTCTCGACGACCGTGGCGATCATCCCGTTGGTGGTCATCGCCTTCGGCGCGCCCGGCACGCAGCCCGATGCGCCGCCCGTCGATGGCGCCGGGCTGATCTGGCTGGCACTTGCGCTGGTCGGCTCGGTGGGCGTCGTGAAGCTGCTGCAAAGGACCGTGCTGCCGAACCCGTGGCTGGTGGGGCCGATGTTCCTGGGCATCGCGCTGGGCGCGTCGGGTCTGCTGCGGCTTACCGTGCCGCCGCTTCTGATCATCGCGGCGCAGCTTGCGATCGGCGCCTGGCTCGGCACCCGCTTCGAACGCCGGGCCCTGATGGCGCTGCCCCGCGTGGCGGCCTCGGGCGTGGTGGTGTCGCTCTTCATGGTGGCGGCAGCCGGGCTTGGCGCGTTCGCCATGGCCTCGCTGACCGAGGTGCCGGTGACGACCTCGTTCCTGGCGCTGGCGCCGGCAGCCGTGACCGAAATGGCCATCACCGCCAAGGTGATGCATCTCGACGCAGAAGTGGTGACCGCGTTCCACGTCATGCGGATCTTTCTCGTCTGCTCGACCATCCTTGTCGTTTTCAGGATCTACAACAAGCTTACAGGAGGGGCCGATGGATCTCGGCTATAATGGGCGCCGCGTTCTCGTGGTGGGCGGCAGCTACGGCATCGGCAAGGCCGCGGCCGAACTGATGCTGAAGGAAGGCGCCGACGTCGTCATCGCCTCGCGCAGCGCCGACAACCTGGCGAAGGCCGCCGACGAGATCGAGGCCGCAACCGGCCAGCGCCCGTCGGTGCTGGTCTGCGACGTGACCGAGTCGGGATCCGGCGACATCCTCGCCGCCGAGGTCGCCCGGCGCTGGGGCGCGCTCGACCTGCTGGTGACCGCCGTGGGCGGCTCGATCCGGTCGGCCTTTGCCGATCTGAAGGACGAGGACTGGATCGGCAACTACACCTTCAACGTGCTTTCCACCGTGCGCGCGATCCGCGCGCTGATCCCGGCGCTGGAACAGGGCAACGCCGGCGCGGTCGTGACGCTGGGCGCCGCCGCGTCGAAGATGCCCTATGCGCATCAGATCGTTTCGAACGTACACAAGGCCGGGCTTCTGGGCCTGACCAAGACCCTTGCCGCCGAACTTGCGCCCCAGGGCATCCGCGTGAACTGCGTGGCGCCGGGCCGCACCCTGACGCCGCTCTGGCTGAACCGCTCCGCGAAGATGTCGCAGGACGAGGGGCGGCCGCAGGAAGAGATCCTGAAGGATTTTTCCCGCGACATCCCCGCCGGGCGCTTTGGCGAACCGGCGGAAGTCGCGGTGATGGTGGTCTGGCTTGGCAGCCCGCTCGCCTCTTACGTTACCGGCCAGGCGGTGAATGTCGACGGCGGCATCGCCCGCGGCCTGCTTTGATCGAAAGGACGACAGAATGACCGAACGCAAGGTGACGGCAGAGCTTGCCGAATGGGTCGTGGGCCTCAAGGGCAGCGACATCCCCGAGAGCGTGCGCGCCGAGGGCGTGCGCACCTTCGTAAACTGGCTGGGCTGCGCCGTGGGCGGCGCCGACCACGAGACGGCGGACGCCGCGCTGCGCGCGGTCATGCCCTTCTCGGGGCAGCGGACCTCGACCGTGATCGGGCGCACCGAGAAGCTGGACGCGCTGCATGCGGCGCTGCTGAACGGCATCACCAGCCATGTGCTCGACTATGACGACACGCACCTGAAGACCATCATCCACCCCGCCGGGCCCATCGCATCCGCGCTGATGGCGCTGGCCGAGACGCGGCCGATGTCGGGCTACGACTTCCTGACCGCGCTGGTGATCGGCGTCGAGGTGGAATGCCGGATCGGCAATGCCGTCTATCCCGATCACTACGACCGCGGCTGGCACATCACCGGCACCGCCGGCGTGTTCGGCGCCGCCGCCGCCGTGGGCCATGTGATCGGGCTGAACAAGCAGCAGATGCAGTGGGCGCTCGGCCTTGCCGCCACGCAGTCCTCGGGCCTGCGCGAGATGTTCGGCACGATGACGAAGTCCTTCCATCCGGGCCGCGCGGCGCAGAACGGCATGTTCGCGGCGCTGATGGCGGAAGCCGGCTACGACAGTTCCGAGCAGGGCATCGAGGCCAAGCGCGGCTGGGCCAACGTCGCCTCGACCAAGCAGGACTACGACGAGATCCTGGGTGAACTGGGCACCCGCTGGGAAGCGGCGCTCAACAGCTACAAGCCGTTTGCCTGCGGCATCGTCATCCACCCGACCATCGACGGCTGCCAGCAGATCCGCGAGGAGATCGGCGCAAGGGTCGCCGACATCGCATCGGTGCATCTGCGCGCGCACCCGCTGGTGCTGGAACTGACGGGCAAGAAGACGCCGCGCACCGGGCTGGAGGGCAAGTTCTCGGTCTATCACTCGGCCGCCTGCGCCCTGCTGCGCGGCGACGGGGCACCCACCGCCTTCACCGACGAGGTGGTGACCCTGCCCGAGATCATCGACCTGCGCGACCGCATCACGGCCGAGGCGAACCCCGCCTGCCACGAGGCGTCGGTGGACATCACCGTCACCTTCAAGGACGGCACGACGCTGGAAAAGCACGTCGAGCGCGCGATCGGCAGCCTAGAGCGGCCGCTGTCCAACGAGCAGATCGAAACGAAATTCGTCAACCAGGCCAAGCTGGTCGTCGGGGAAGAGATCACCCGCAACCTGCTGGCGCTCGCCTGGAAGATCGAGGAGCTGAACCCCGCGGACATCGCCGCGGCATCGGTTCCCGCCGCAACCCGCGCAGTGGAGTAAGGGATCATGGGCAAGGACCACCTGAAAATCGGGATACTCGAAGGCGACGACATCGGGCACGAGATCGTGCCCGCCTCCGTCACCGTGGCAAAGGCCGCCGCCGCCAGGGCCGGGCTGGACATCGCCTGGACCGACGTGCCGATCGGGCGTCGCGCGCTCGACACCCATGGCCATACCATGCCCCCCGGCACCCTCGAGACGCTCGAGGGGCTGGACGGCTGGATCCTGGGCCCCATCGGCCACCGCGAATATCCCAAGGTGCCCGAGGCCATCAACCCGCACCCGATCCTGCGCAAGCGGTTCGACCTGTTCGCGAATGTGCGGCCCACCCGGTCCTATGCCGGCATCGGCTGCCTTTTCGAGGATCTGGACCTGGTGATCGTGCGCGAGAACAACGAGGGCTTCCAGCCCGACCGCAACGTGGTCATGGGCTCGGGCGAGTTCCGCCCGACCCATGACGTGACGATCTCGGTCCGCGTGATCACCGTCGAGGGTTCGAAGAAGGTCGTGCGCGCGGCACTCGACATCGCCCGTTCGCGCCCGCGCAAGAAGCTGACGCTGGTGCACAAGAACACCGTCTACAAGCTGGGCTGCGGCATGTTCGTGGACTCGGCCTACGAGGTGGCGAAGGAGTATCCGGACGTCGAGATCGACGAGTGCATCGTCGATACCTTCGCCATGAAGCTGCTGCGCGACCCCTATGCCTATGACACGGTGGTGACCACCAACATGTTCGGCGACATCCTGACCGACCAGGCCGCCGGCATGGTGGGCGGGCTTGGCATGGCGCCAGGCCTGTGCATCGGGCGCGGCTCTGTCGCGATGGCGCAGGCGACGCATGGCTCTGCCCCGGACATTTCCGGCAAGGGCATCGCCAACCCCTACGCGATGATCGAGTCGACCCGCATGCTGCTGGAACACCTGGGCCGCGCCCATGAAATGCCGGCGGGCGTGAAGGCGGCGCAGATCCTGCGCGCCGGGATCGACGCCGCTCTGGCCGATCCGGCCACCCGCACCGGCGACATCAAGGGCACCGGCAACCTGCATTCGATGGTGCAGGGCATTCTCGACGGCATGGAACGGGCAGAGGCGTAAGGCCATGAAAACCTATCGCATTGCCGCCATCGGCGGCGACGGCATCGGCCCCGACGTTGTCGCAGCCGGGATCGAGGTGCTGGAGGCCGTCGCCCAGGGCGACGGCGGCTTCGGCTTCGACGTGACCGGCTTCGACTGGGGTTCGGACCGCTACCGCGCGACCGGAAAGATGATTCCCGATGACGGGGTGGAGCAATTGCGCCCCTTCGACGCGATCTATTTCGGCGCCGTGGGCGACCCGGACATTCCCGATCACATCACGCTCTGGGACCTGCGCCTGAAGATCTGCCAGGGCCTCGATCAATACGCCAATGTGCGCCCCACCCGGCTTCTTCCCGGCATGACCGGCCCGATGAAGCCGGAATTGGGCGAGGCGATCGACTGGGTGATCGTGCGCGAGAATTCCGAAGGGGAATACGCGGGCGTCGGCGGGCAGGTGCATCATGGCCTGCCGCTGGCGACAGCGATGGATGTCTCGGTCTTCACCCGCGAGGGGGTCAGCCGGATCTGCCGCTACGCCTGCGAACTGGCCATGTCGCGCCCGCGCAAGCGGCTGACCGTTGTGACCAAGTCGAACGCCCAGCGCCACGGGCTGGTGTTCTGGGATGCCGTCTGCCGCGAGGTGCTGGCCGACTTCCCTGAACTCGACGTCGATTTCAAGCTGGTGGATGCGATGGCCGCGCTGATGGTCACGCGGCCCGCCGCCTTCGACACGATCCTCGCGACCAACCTGCACGCGGACATCCTGTCGGATCTTGCGTCTGCGCTGACCGGCAGCCTTGGCAACGGGGCGACCGCCAACATCAACCCCGCCCCGGGCATTCCGTCGATGTTCGAGCCGATCCACGGCTCTGCCTTCGATCTGATCGGCAAGGGTGTCGCCAACCCCGTCGGCGCGTTCTGGACCGGGGCGATGATGCTCGAGCATCTCGGCGAGGCGGCCGCGGCCGAGCGGCTGATGCGGGCGATTTCCCATGTCACGCTGAACGGCCCGCGCACCCCGGACATGGGTGGTCAGGCCGGTACGTCGGACGTCACTCGCGCGGTCATCGCGGCACTTTCGTCGTCCTGAGTCGGAAACTGTTGCGGACGGTCCTGTCAAAGCTATGATTGTAAACAATCTACAACATCCTGGACAGGACATGGGCATGGATGACGACAGAGGCGATCTCGCCATCCTGCGCTCCAGTTCGCTCACAAGCGCGCTGGAGAAGGCATTGGAAAAGCTGATCATCGAGGGCGAACTCGCCCCCGGTGAACGTCTGAACGAAATACAGCTCTCGCAGCGTTTCGGCACCAGCCGTGGGCCGCTGCGAGAGGCGACCCGCAGCCTTGAGGCCAAGGGCTTCGTGGAGGTGATCCGCAACCGCGGCGTGTTTGTGCGCCAGCTTTCCATCGAGGAGGCGCTCGAGATCTACGACCTGCGCGGCGCGCTGTTCGGGCTTGCCGGGCGGATCGTCTCGCAGAAGATGACGGACGAGCTGCTCCAGAAACTGACCGCGCTGGTGCGCGGGATGGAGGAGGCGGCGGCGCGGGGGGATTTCGATTCCTATTACCCGATCAACCTAGAGTTCCACCGAGCCATCATCGAGGCAAGCGGCAACAAGGCGCTGATCGAGGAATCCACCCGCTTCGAGAAGAAGATGCACCTGTTCCGCGCGAAGTCGCTGGTGCAGGGCGGCGGGCTTGCGGTGTCGAACCGCGAACATGCCGAGATGCTGAACGCGCTGGCCTCGGGCGATCCCGAGCGCGCCTTCAACACCCATTGGCGCCATGTGGAACGGGCGAAGTCCCGGATGCTGGCGGCCATGGAAGACGAGGAAAGACGGGGCAAGGAGCCCCCGAACAAAGAGGACTGATCCCATATGAACACGCCCGCAGCAGTCGATATCCACGCAACCGCCCCGGGGCAGGACCTTTCGGGCCTGACAGATGCCGCGGTGCGCTTCGTGGCGGGGCTCGATTTCGCGCAGCTCTCGCCCGAGGCGCTGCACCTGTCGAGCCGCTGCATCATCGACGGTCTGGGCGTGATGCTGGCCGGAACGGAACAGCCGGGAATGGCGCCGCTCGACGCCTTCATCGCGGCCGAGGGGGGTATCGGCAAGGCGCGGATGCTGGGCCAGGCCGACCGCCTGCTGCCCGCGACGCGCGCAGCACTCTGGGCGGGAACCGCGGGCCACGCGATGGACTGGGACGACACCCAGCTGGCCGAAGGGCCGGGCCGGCCCTATGGGCTGCTGATGCACCCGACGATCCCGCCGCTGGCCGCGGCCCTCGTGACCGCCGACCTGGTGGCGCGCGAGGAAGGGCGCCCGGTTGACGGCAAGCGCTTCCTCACCGCCTTCAACGCGGGTTTCGAGGTGGGCTGCAAGGTCGCCGAGGCGATCGACCCCGATCACTACATGCGCGGCTTTCACACATCGGGCACGATCGGCACCTTTGCCGCCGCCGCGACCGCGGCCAAGATGCTGGGGCTGGACGAGAACGGCATCGCCCGGGCACTGGGCATGGCCGCCTCGATGGCGTCCGGCATCCGGGCTGGCTTTGGCACCATGACCAAGCCCATGCATGTGGGCCGTGCCGCCGAGAATGGCGTGACCGCGGCGCTGCTGGCGCGGGGTGGCTTCACCGCCAACACCGAGGCGCTGGACGGCAAGTGGGGCTACCTGGCAGTTGCGGGCATCGGTGGCGAGCCCGCGCTGGTGCGCGAACGCTTCGGCGCGCCGCTGTCGATGGTCTCGCCGGGCGTGTCGATCAAGCCCTACCCCTCGGGCGTGCTGACCCATCCCAGCATGGACGCGCTTCTGTTCCTGATGCGCGACGAGGGGCTGACGGCGGCCGACGTGGCAGGGGTGACGCTGCGCGCGGGCAAGAACGTGCTCGGGCCGATCCGCTACCGGATCGCGAAGACAGAGCTCGAGGGCAAGTTCTCCTTCGCGTTCCTGCTGTCGGCCATCATCCTGCGCGGGCGCTGCGGGAAGGCCGAGTTCACCGACGAGTTCGTCGCCTCGGAGGAATGCCAGGCCATGCAGCACAAGGTCGAGACCCTGTTCGACCAGCAGATCGAGGACATGGGCTGGGAGCGCATCCGCTCGAAGGTGGTGGTCGAGACGAAGGATGGCCGGGTGCTGGAACGCTGGGCCGACGAGAACTACCGCGGCAGCCCGCACAACCCGCTGAGCGACACTGAAGTCGAGGGCAAGTTCCGCGACTGCGCCGCCGGCCTGATCGACGAGGCAACGACCCGGGCCGTGCTGGATGCCGCCTGGGGCATGCGGGATCTCGACGATGTCTCGGTCATTCTCGACCGTCTCAGCTGGAAGAAAGGGGCAGACGCATGATCGTCCTGCATGGCCGCAACGACTCGACGAACGTGCAGAAGGTGCTCTGGCTCTTCGACGAGCTGGGCCTCGAATATGAGCGCATCGACCGCGGGGCGTCCTTCGGGGGGCTCGACACGCCCGAATACAAGGCCCTGAACCCCAATTCCCGCGTGCCCACGATCGAACATGACGGGCTGGTCATGTGGGAATCCCACGCGATCCTGCGCCACTACGCCCGACTGCACCCCAAGGCGGGGATGCTGCCGTCGGACCCGGCGGACATGCTGCGCGTGGACATGGCGCTCGACTGGAACCACCTCGTGCTCTGGGCGGGCTTCCGCCTGGCCTATCTGAAGCTTGCGACGGGCCAGGCCGAAAAGGGCGACCCGGCGGTGACGGCCGAGCTTGAGGCAGGCGCCAGGAATTTCGCGGGCTTCGAATGGCTGCTTGGCGACCGCCCCCATGTGGGCGGCGCGGCGTTCTCCATCGGGGACATCCCGCTGGCCGTTTCGGTGCACCGCTATCTCTGGATGGGCGGCAGCCTTGAGAACTGGCCCAAGGTACAGGCCTGGCACGAACGCGTCTCGGCCCGCCCGGCCTATGCCGCCAGGATGATCGCGCGCGCCAGCTGAGCACGGCGCCCCACCCACAGGACTACAGGAAAGGTGCTGCCATGACCGAAATGGCCATCGACAACGATTATGCCGATATCCGCGAACAGGTGGAACGTATCTGCGCGGGCTTCCCGGGCGAGTACTGGCGCAAGCTGGACGCAGAAGCGGGCTACCCCGAGGAATTCGTCCGCGCCCTGACCGAAAGCGGCTACCTGGCCGCGCTGATCCCCGAGGAACATGGCGGCGTCGGTCTTCCGATCCGCGCGGCCGCCGTGATCCTCGAGACGATCCACGCATCGGGCTGCAACGCCGGCGCCTGCCACGCGCAGATGTACACCATGGGCACGCTGATGCGGCACGGCTCGCCCGAGCAGAAGGCGAAGTACCTGCCCCAGATCGCCAGCGGCGACCTGCGGCTTCAGGCCTTCGGCGTGACCGAGCCGACATCGGGCTCGGACACTTCGAGCCTGCGCACCACCGCGCGGCGCGAGGGCGACCACTACATCGTGAACGGCCAGAAGATCTGGACAAGCCGCGCGCTGCAATCGGACCTGATGCTGCTTCTTGCGCGCACCACGCCCCTGGACAAGGTGGCCAAGCGCACCGAGGGACTGTCGGTATTCCTGGTGGATCTGCGCGAGGCGGTCGGCAACGGGCTGGAGATCCGGCCCATCGACGCGATGATCAACCACAACACCAACGAAGTCTTCATGTCCGACCTGTCGATCCCGGCCGACAGCCTGATCGGCGAGGAAGGCAAGGGCTTCCGCTACATCCTCGACGGGATGAACGCGGAACGCATCCTGCTCTCGGGCGAGGCGGTGGGCGACGGGCGCTGGTTCACGCAGCGCGCCAGCCAGTACGTCTCGGAACGGACGGTGTTCGGCCGGCCCATCGGGCAGAACCAGGGCGTGCAGTTCCCCATCGCCCGCGCCCATGCCAGCCTGGAGGCGGCGGACCTGATGGCGCGCAAGGCGGCGGCGCTTTACGACGCGGGCCAGCCCTGCGGGCCCGAGGCGAACATGGCCAAGCTTCTGTCTTCCGAGGCGGCCTGGGCGGCGGGCGAGGCCTGCTTCCAGGCCTATGGCGGCTTTGCCTTCGCGCGCGAGTACGACATCGAACGCAAGTGGCGCGAGTGCCGGCTGTTCCAGACCGCGCCGATCTCGACCAACATGGTGCTGGCCTTCATCGCGCAGAACGTGCTGAAGCTGCCCCGCTCCTACTGATGCGACCGGGGGGCCGACCGAAGGCCCCCCGCCCCCCGACTAGAGCGGCCAGACAAGCAGCAGCATCGGCAGGCTGACCGCCACGACCAGCACCTCCAGCAACAGGCCCAGCCGCCAGTAATCCCCGAAGCGGAACCCGCCAGGCCCCAGGATCAGCGTATTGTTCTGGTGCCCGATGGGCGTGAGAAAGGCGCAGGAGGCGCCGATCGCCACCGCCATCAGGAAGCTGTCGGGGCTGACCCCCAGCCCGGCGGCGATCCCCAGCGCGATGGGGCACATCACGGCCGCGGTGGCCGCGTTGTTCATCACGTCCGACAGGAACATCGTGGTCACCATCACCACGCCCAGTGCCGCCACCGCATTGCCCTGCGCCACGGTGTCGAGCAGCCAGCGCGCCAGCAGGTCGGCGGCCCCCGTCGCCTGCATGGCGCCTGCCACCGGGATCAGCGCGGCAAGCAGCACGATCACCGGCCAGTCGATCGCGGTATAGACCTCGCGCAGCGGAACGGTGCGCAGCACCATCGAGGCCAGCACCCCCAGCGCGAAGGCGGGTGCCGCCGGCAGCAGGCCAAGCGTCACGAGCAGGATTGCGGCAGCCATGATGCCGACGGCCAGCGCCGCCCTCTGCCGGTCGGGAAGCCGCAGCGAGCGTTCCCCAAGGGGCACGCAGCCCGTCTCGCTGGCGAAGTCGGCGATGATCTCGGCCGGGCCCTGAACAAGCAGCAGGTCGCCGGATTTCAACTTCAGGGTCCGCAGCCGGGCCGTTGGCGGCCGCCCGGCACGCGAGACGGCAAGCAGGTTGATGCCGTACCGGGTACGCAGCCGCAGATCGCTTGCGGAACGTCCGGCGATCTGGGCGGTGGGCAGCACCGCAAGCTCGCGCAGGACAAGTTCCTCGTCCCGGTGCTGGGTTTCCTCGCCCTCTTTCGTGCCTTCGCTGTCGTCCTTGTCGGTGGTGGCGGTCTCGGCGTCCTTTTCCACCTCCTTTTCCTTCTGCTTCTTCTTCTCGGCTTCATCCTCTTCGAGCCTGATGCCAAAGGCGGAAAGCGTCTCGGAAAGCGTCTCGACATCCGCCTCGATGATCAGGATGTCCCCCGCCCGGATCCGCCGCCAGCCCTGCGGCGCGGCAATGCGGACCTCGTTTCGCACCAGCCCGACGATCTGGGCGTCGCTGCTTTCCATCCCTTCCTCGAATTCCCGCGGGGTCAAGCCGACGGCGCGGCTGCCCTCGGGGATGCGCACCTCGGTCAGGTAGGCCCCGGTCTCGAACCCCTCCGCCGAGGCGGGCTTGCGCAGCGGCACGATGCGCCAGCCGACCGCCACGACGAACAGGACGCCCAGCACCGCGACCGACAGCCCCACGGGCGTGAAGGCGAAGAAGCCGAAGGCGCCCCGCCCCGCATCCTCGCGGAAACCGGACACGATCAGGTTGGGCGGCGTTCCCACAAGCGTCGTCATGCCGCCGAGGATGGTGCCGAAGGCAAGCGGCATCAGCACCTGCCCGGGCGCAAGGTCCAGCCGCCGCGCAAGTTGCAGGGCCACGGGCATCAGCAGCGCCATGGCGCCCACGTTGTTCATGAAGCTCGACAGCACCGCGCCCAGCCCGATCAGCGCCGCCATGCTGCCAAGCTGCCCCGCCTCGCGCGGCAGGGCGCGACGCGCCAGCAGGTCGACGGCCCCCGAGGATTGCAGCCCGTGGCTGAGGACCAGCACGCAGGCGACGGTGATGACAGCGGGATGGCCGAACCCCTCGAAGGCGGTGTCCGATGGTACCAGACCAAGAACGACCGCCGCCAGCAGCGCCGCAAGCGCAACCACGTCATGCCGCAGCCTGCCCCAAAGGAAAAGGCCCACGGCCAAGGCCAGAATGGCGAAGATCAATCCCTGGTCGAGCGTCATGTCTCATTCTTCCGATGCCGGTATGCGCCGCCGGGGCCCCATGCCCCTCGGACCGGGCGAGATTGATCGCCCTCCGGTCGGCTGCCACACTGCCCGCAGGAACCAGGGAGGACAACAAGATGAAACGCATTCTTGTCATCGCAGGCGCGCTGACGCTCGCAGTGCCGGCCGTGGCCCAGGAAGGCGCCGTGAACCTTGGCCGCGATCTGCCCTCGGTCACGGTCGAAACGCCGAACGGCCCGGTCGAGATCTCGCGGATCCAGGACCCAATGCACGAACTCGACGGCGAGTGGGCGCGCACCTCGCGCCCCTGCCCCGACTTCTGCATCCAGCCGATCGAGGCTGCCGAGGGCGTCGCCACCATCGGAGAGCTGGAACTTCTCGAGATGCTTCAGGACCCCGAGGCCGTCGTCGTGGACAGCCGCACCCATGACTGGTTCAGGGGCGGCACCATCCCCGGCGCCATCTCGATCCCCTACACGCAGGCGGTGGACGAGCTGGGCCGGCTGGGCTGCGAGCCGGATTTCGACGGCTGGGACTGCACCAACGCGGCCGAGGTCGCGCTTTTCTGCAACGGCATCTGGTGCGGCCAGTCGCCCACGGCGATCCGCGCGATGATCGCCGCGGGCTTTCCGGCAGAGCGCATGCACTGGTACCGCGGCGGCATGCAGGTCTGGCGGCTGCTCGGGCTGACGGTCACGGGGGCGAACGGCGCGAACTGAACGGGCGTTCAAATACTGCTCCGACTGCCAATGCAAGGGCTTGGCCCGGATTGCTGCGCTTCCGGGCCATGGCGCGCGCGCGGCGAATCACATGCCGTGGGATACCGGACCGGGCAGGCTTCGGCGCCATTTTGCGCTGCGATACCTTGCTCCGGCTGCCCCAACGTAACATTGGTCACGCGTTTCTTATGTCGCAGGAGCCCTGAACCGACCATCCGACAATTCCATCGCGGGCAGAATCCGAATAAGACACCGCAAACAAGAACGTACCCGACGGGAAGTGAGCATGACCAACGCCGGAGCCCTGTTACCCATCATCGCCATCCTGCCCTTTCTGGGGGCACTCGTTCCGGGGCTGATGATCCGCGCAGGGCGAACAGCCTGTGCCAGCTTCACCGCGGTGCCGACCGCGCTGGCGCTGGCCATGCTGATCCTGCTGGCCCCCGCGGTGATGCGCGGCGAGGTGCTTCAGGCGGAAATCGAATGGCTGCCGCAACTGGGCCTGTCGGTCAGCTTCTTCCTGGACGGGCTTGGCCTGCTGTTCGCGGGCATGATCCTGGGCGTCGGCCTTCTCATCACCCTCTACGCCCGGTTCTACCTGTCGGGCGAGGATCCGATGGGGCAGTTCTACACCTATCTGCTGCTGTTCCAGGGCGCGATGCTGGGGATCGTGCTGTCGGACAACATCCTGCTGCTGCTGATCTTCTGGGAACTGACCTCGCTCTCGTCCTTCCTGCTGATCGGCTACTGGAAGCATCTGCCCGAGGGGCGGCAGGGCGCGCGCATGGCGCTGGCCGTCACCGGCGCGGGGGGCCTCGCGATGATCGGGGGCATGCTGATCCTCGGCAACATCGTGGGCAGCTACCAGCTGACCGACATCCTCCAGGCGGGCGACCAGATCCGCGCGTCCGAGTGGTACCTGCCGGCGCTGATCCTGATCCTGCTGGGCTGCTTCACGAAATCAGCCCAGTTCCCGTTCCACTTCTGGCTTCCGCACGCGATGGCGGCACCGACGCCCGTATCGGCCTATCTGCACTCGGCCACCATGGTGAAGGCAGGCGTCTTCCTGATGGCGCGCATGTGGCCGGTTCTGTCCGGCACCGATGCGTGGTTCTACATCGTCGCCACCACGGGCCTGATCACCATGGTGCTGGGCGCCCTGATCGCACTCTTCAAGGATGACCTGAAGGCGCTGCTCGCCTTCTCGACCGTCAGCCACCTGGGCCTGCTGACCATGCTGCTGGGCTTCGGCTCGCCGCTGGCGGCGGTGGTGGCGGTGTTCCACATCATCAACCACCTGACCTTCAAGGCGGCTCTGTTCATGACCGCGGGCATCGTCGATCACGAAACGCATACCCGCGACATCAAGCGCCTGGGCGGCCTGCGTCACCTGATGCCCGTCACCTTTGCCATCGGCACGGTGGCGGCGCTGTCGATGGCCGGCATCCCGCTGTTCAACGGCTTCCTGTCGAAGGAGATGATGCTGGAAGAGGCATCGCACACCGCCTGGGCGGGCAGCAGCTGGGCCGTGCCGGCGCTGGCCACTCTCGGCGCGCTGCTGTCGGTGGCCTATTCCTTCCGCTTCATCCTGCATGTCTTTTTTGGCCCGGTGCGTGACGACTATCCCGCGAAGCCGCATGACCCGGGCTTCGGCATGTGGGCCGCGCCCGCCCTGCTGTGCGTGCTGGTGGTGCTGATCGGCATCTTTCCGGCGCTGATCGTGGGCCCGCTGGTCGCGGTCGCGGGCGGCGCGGTGATCCAGGCCGAACTGCCCTACTACTCGCTCAAGATCTGGCACGGCGTGACGCCCGCGCTGTTCATGTCGATCATCGCGGTTGCGGGCGGCCTGATCCTGCTCTCGCGGCATCGCCCGCTCGACCGGATCTGGCAGAACGCACGGCGCCCCGAGGCCAAGGACATCTTCGACGGCCTTGTCGCCCGCATCGTGTCGGGCTGCCGCGCCCTGACCGAGGCGACGCATGACGGCGCGCTCAGCCGCTACCTTGCCATCTTCGTCGCGGCCACCGTGACACTTGGCGCCGTAGCCTGGAGCGGGGGCGGCCATGTGACCGGCACTCGCGCGATGCTGCCGGTCTCTCCCATCGCGGCGATCGGCTTCGTGCTGCTGATCGTGGCGACCGGGTCGGTGGTGATGATGCATCGCCAGCGGTTCCTGTCGCTGGTGCTGATCGGGGTCATCGGCATGATGATCTCGGGCGGGTTCGTCTATCTCTCGGCCCCGGACCTTGCGCTGACGCAGATCTCGGTCGAGACGGTGACGATCCTGCTTCTGCTGCTGGCGCTGCATTTCATGCCGAAGACCACGCCGCTGGAAAGCAGCGGGCTGCGCCGCGGGCGGGATGCCGCCATCGCGGTCGCCACCGGCGTCGGGGTCGCGGCGCTGGCGCTGGCCTTCCTGACCCGCGACTTCTCGACCATCTCGGACTTCCACCTCGCCAACTCCTACACCGGCGGCGGCGGGACCAACGTGGTAAACGTGATCCTCGTGGATTTCCGCGGCTACGACACCTATGGCGAGATCATCGTGCTGGGCATCGCGGGCCTCACCATCTTCGCCCTGATGGAGGCACTGCTGAACGGACCCGCCGCGCGACGCCTGCGCAACATGGATTTCAGCCAGGACCGCTCGCGCGACCGGCACCCGCTGATGATGGTGGTGGCCACCCGCGTGATGATGCCCATCGCGGTGATGGTCGGCATCTTCATCTTCCTGCGCGGGCACAACCAGCCCGGCGGGGGGTTTGTCGCGGGGCTCGTGATCTCGATCGCGCTGCTGATGCAGTACATGGCCTCGGGTTTCGCCTGGGCGCAGGAAAAGCAGAAGATCGAGTATCACACCCTGATCGGTTGGGGCGCCCTGATCGCCGGCCTGACCGGCGCGGGCGCGTGGCTGGGCGGCGCGCCCTTCCTCACCAGCATCTACGGGTATATCGACCTGCCCCTGATCGAGGAATTCGGCCTGGGCTCTGCCTTCGCCTTCGATCTGGGCGTGTTCCTCACCGTGCTCGGTGCGGTGATGCTGATGCTCTACAGCCTGTCGCGCATCGCCCGCTTCGCCGGCGAGACCACGAATATCGGACCGATGGACTACGACCCCTCCCTGAAAACCAGCACCGTCGAGCAGAAAGGATAAGAAGATGGAAATCCTCGTCGCCAGTGCCGTTGGTGTGCTGACGGCCGGAGGGGTCTACCTGATCCTCCGCCTCCGCACCTTTCCCGTGATCCTTGGCCTTGCACTGCTGTCCTACGCGGTGAACGTCTTCCTGTTCTCCACCGGGCGGCTTGCGGTGAACGCGCCGCCGGTGCTGCAACGCTACGCAGAGAACGTGCCCTATACCGACCCGCTGCCCCAGGCGCTGGTGCTGACCGCGATCGTGATTTCCTTCGGGATGACCGCGGTGCTGGTGATGTTCGCGGTCGGCGCCTATCTCGAGGCGGACCATGACCGGATCGACATGACCGAAGCAGGCGAAAGCCGCTCGGCCAAGGGGGATGCCGGCACATGAACCACTGGATCATCGCGCCGGTCGTCCTGCCGGCGCTGCTTGCCCCGATCATCGCCTTCGTCATGCGCCACGACATCACGCTGGCGCGCGCGGCCTCCTTCGCGGGCACGCTGGCGCTGGCGGCCATCGCCGTCGGGCTGACCGTGCTGGCGGCGGCGGGCGAGACGCATGTCTATGTGCTGGGCAACTGGGAGGCGCCCTTCGGCATCGTCCTGGTGCTCGACCGGCTGTCCGCGCTGATGGTGCTGCTGACATCCATCCTTGCGCTGATCGTCCTGCTGCACGCGGTCGCCACCGGCTGGGATGCGCGGGGGCGGCACTTCCACGCGCTGTTCCAGTTCCAGCTCATGGGGATCTGCGGCGCCTTCCTGACCGGGGACGCCTTCAACCTGTTCGTGTTCTTCGAGGTGCTGCTCATCGCCTCCTACGGCCTGATGATCCATTCGGGCGGCCGCGAACGGGTGCGCGCGGGCCTGCAATACGTGGTGATGAACCTGGCCGGCTCGACCCTGTTCCTGTTCGCGCTGGGCACGATCTATGCGACCACCGGCACGCTGAACATGGCGGACCTGGCGGTGAAGGTGCGCGAGATCCCGGTCGAGGATGCGGCGCTGATCCGCGTCGCGGGCATGCTGCTGGTGATCGTCTTCGCCATCAAGGCCGCGCTGTTCCCGGTCCAGTTCTGGCTGCCCGGCACCTATGCCAACGCCCCTGCCCCGGTGGCCGCACTGTTCGCCATCATGACCAAGGTCGGCGCCTATGCGATCCTGCGCATGTACTCGACCGTCTTCGGCCCCGACGTGGCGGCCACGGGGGGGCTGTTCACCACATGGCTGGTTCCGGCGGCGATCGTGACCCTGGCCGTCGGCGCCTTCGGCGTGCTGGGCGCACGGCGGCTGGTGCCGCTGATCGCCTTTTCGGTGGTGGGCTCGATGGGCACGCTGATGCTGGCCGTCGCGGTTTTCACGCCCTATGCCGCCATGGCCGCGCTCTACTACCTGGTGCACTCGACCTTTGCCGCGGCGGCGCTGTTCCTGCTGGCCGATCTTGTCGTCGCGCGCCGGAACGGGGATGACGCGCTGGCGGCACGGCCCGCCACGGTACAGAACGGGCTCTTCGCCGCGCTTTTCTTCGCGGCCGCCATCGGCATGGCGGGGATGCCGCCGCTCAGCGGCTTCCTTGGAAAGCTGCTGGTGCTCGACGCGCTGAACCCGGGCCCCATGGTCACCCTCACCTGGGGCGCGATCCTGCTTGGCTCGCTGCTGACGATCGTGGGCTTTGCCCGCGCAGGCAGCATCCTGTTCTGGAAATCGACCGCCTTGCCGGCGGACCCCGAGGCGCAGCCCACCCCACCCGCCCGCGCGCTGGAACTGGCGCCCGGCATCGCGGCGCTTGCGATGCTGGCGCTGCTCGCGGCCGCCGCGCACCCCGTATCGGGCTACCTCGAGGCGACGGCGGCGCAGCTGTTCGACCATGACGGCTATGCCCGTGCCGTGCTGGGCACGCTGTACGCGCCGGAACCGGCCATGGAAGTGGAGGGCTGATCGATGCTGAGAAAACTCCTGCCGCATCCCCTGCTCAGCCTGACCCTGACCCTGGTCTGGCTGGCGCTGGTCAACACGGTGACGCCCGGCAACCTGCTGCTGGGCGCAATCCTCGGCATCGCGGTGCCGATCCTGACCGCGCCCTACTGGCCCAACCGCCCCAGGATCCGCCATCCGCTGAAGATCGCCGAATACATCCTTGTCGTTCTCTGGGACATCGTGATCGCGAATATCGAGGTGGCGCGCATCATCGTGTTTCGCCGCAACGAGGACATCCACTCGAAATGGGTCTGCATCCCGCTGGAGTTGACATCGCCCGAGGCGATCACCGTGCTGGCCGGGACCATCACCATGACCCCCGGCACCGTCTCGGCCACCTTGTCGGCGGACGGCAGCAGCCTGCTGGTCCACTGCCTGCACACCGATGACCCCGACGGCGTGCGCGACGGCATCAAGGCCCGCTACGAGTCCCGCCTGAAGGAGATTTTCCAGTGATCACCATCGCCCTGATCTTCGCCTTCGCCTGCTATGGTATCGGGTTGCTGCTGACGCTCTGGCGCATCACCAACGGGCCCGACCCCGCGGACCGGATACTCGCGCTCGATACCATGGTCATCAACGTGATCGCGCTTCTGATCCTCTACGGGATCTGGCATGGCACCGCCGTCTACTACGAGGCCTCGATGCTGGTCGCGATGGTCGGCTTCGTGTCCACGGTCGCCTATTGCCGCTTCGTGCTGCGCGGCGACATCATCGAATGACGGGGGACGACATGAGCCTTTTCGCTGAAATCCTGGTCTCCTTCTTCCTGGTCGTGAGCGGCATCTTCGGGATCGTCGGCTCCTTCGGGCTGATCAAGCTGAAAGAGACGATGCAGCGCCTGCACGCGCCGACCAAGGCGACCACGCTGGGCGTTGGCGGCGTGCTGATCGCCTCGATGCTCTATTTCCTGCTGATCAAGGGCAGCTTCTCGTTCCACGAGCTGATGATCACGCTGTTCCTGTTCCTGACCGCACCGCTGACGGCGCTGTTCATCGCCAAGTCCTACATGCAGGGCAATATCCGCCCCGAGGACGTGCCCGAGACCGGCGGCAGGCATGGCTGGTCGCTCTACGAGGATGCGCCGACCGACCAGGGCGGCAGTTGACACGCGGGGACGGCCTGCGCGCCGTCCCCCGGTTCAGTCCTGGGCCAGCCGGTATTCGTGCGTCCGGCACGGAACGCCCATCTCGGTCGTCTCGAAACTGCCCGCCAGCCGCCAGCCCCGCGCCTCGTAGAAGCCGATGGCCTGGCTGTTGAAGGCCCTCACATGCAGGCGGCGCGCCCCCAGCGCGACGGCCCGGTCCAGCAGCATCCGCCCGATCCCCCGCCCCTGCGCCGCGCGGGCGACGTGCAGATCCTCCAGCCAATCGCCCTCGACCAGGATCACGCCGAAGATGGTGCCGCCCTGCGCCGCCACCTCCAGATCCGCGAGCGCGGCATCGAGAAACCCCGCCACCGGATCGGTTTCGAGAAACCGCGCCCGCGCCTCTGGCGGCAGGTGCGGCGCCCAGAAATCGAGCCACGAGGCGCGCAGCAGCGCGTGCAGCGCGCCCCGGTCCCGCGGCCGCGCCGGGCGCAGCACCGGCGCGGCCTGCGCCTGTTCTCCGTCCTGTTCCATCCCTGCTCCCTGCATCGTCTTCCGTTGCACAGCCTTGCGCAAAGTCGCCCCAGTCGCCAGCGCCCTGCAAGCGGTTGATCCGCGCAGGAAACTGTGGGCATCTGCGCGCACCGGCCGATCCGGCCGATTTCAGGGGATCTACGCGTGAAACCGGACCGGACCCAGGCCCACATGGCCGCGCCAGGCACCGATTGGGCCTTTGCCCGCTACGAACAGGTCCGCCACCGTCTGCCTGATGCAACGTTTCCGTCAGAGCCGCGTCGCGCGGCAACCCTGGCCGAGCTGACCGACCGCTACGACGCCTTCATCCTCGATGCCTTTGGCGTGCTGAACGTGGGCGAGCAGCCGATACCCGGCGCGGTCGCGCGGATGGCCGAGTTGCGCGCGGCAGGCA
Source organism: Halovulum dunhuangense (assembly GCF_013093415.1). Taxonomy (NCBI): domain Bacteria; kingdom Pseudomonadati; phylum Pseudomonadota; class Alphaproteobacteria; order Rhodobacterales; family Paracoccaceae; genus Halovulum; species Halovulum dunhuangense. Next base: position 1,391,180 of record NZ_JABFBC010000001.1, on the reverse strand, counting down.
AGCGCCTGGTCGTGCTGACCAACGGCGCCTCGGCCCGCCGGCAGGATGCGGCCGCGAAATACCGCAGGCTGGGCTTCGACTTCACCGAACCCGAGATCGTCGCCTCGCGCGAGGTGGCCGCGGCCCGGCTGGACCGTGTTGCGCCCGGCGCCCTGTGGGCCGCGATCACCCAGGCGGGCGACGACCTCGCGGATATCCCGGCCCGCTGCCAGGATCTGATCGACACCCCCGGCGCGCTGGACGCGGCCGACGGGATCCTTTTCCTGTCTGCCGCGCGCTGGACCGAAGGGCATCAGCAGCGGCTGCTGGCCTCCCTGCGAAACCGCCCGCGCCCGCTGGTCGTGGCGAACCCCGATATCGTCGCCCCGCGCGAGGGGTGGCTCTCGCTCGAGCCCGGCGCCTTTGCCCATGACATCGCCGATACGCTGGGGACAGGGCCCGCCTTCTTCGGCAAGCCCTATCCGGACGCTTTCGAGGACGCGGTGGCGCGGCTGGGCGGCATTCCCCGGGCGCGCATCGCCATGGTGGGCGACACGCTGCACACCGATATTCTCGGTGGGGCGGCGGCGGGGCTCGGCACCGTGCTGGTCGCGGCCCACGGCCTGTTCGCCGGGCGCGACGTGATGGACTATGTCCGGCGCTCTGGCATCGTGCCCGACGACATCGTCAAGACGACCTGACCCCTAGTCCGGCCCCGCCCGCGCGCGCAGAAGTGTCGCCAGCAGTTCCACATGGTCGTTCTGAACGGCCGAGGCGGAGCTGGTCATCCCAACCGCCCCGGACATGAAATCCGAGGCAAGCTCAAAGGCCATCAGGCTGTCCGCCGCCAGATCCCGCGCGATCACCCCGCGCGAGATGAACCACAGCATGTCGGACGCCAGCAGCAAGGGCAGCGCAAAGGCAAGCGAGACGCTTTCGAAGGCGGGTTGCGCATCGGGCAGCCCGATCACGTTCAGATACTCGTCCACCGTCTCGCGGATCAGCGCGCCACGATTGGGCAGGATCAGCGGATAGCGGCGCAGCGCGCGCGCAGCGTCGAGCCCGGCGCCGGGATGGCCCGCGCGCGCCACAAGCTCGATCCGGTCCTGGTAGAGATATTCGAAGCGCAGTCCAGGCATGTCCCGCGCCGTGGGCATCCGCCCGACCATGAGGTCGATCTCTCCTTCCCTGAGCCGGCCGATCAGGTAGTTGTGCGGCCCCGTCGTGACCGAGACGCGCGCCTCGGGCCTGAGCTGCGAGAACTCCAGCGCGATGGACGGGAACAGCCCGCCCGCCACCGTCGGCAGCACGCCCACCGACACCACGTCCACGGGCCTGCCGCCGCTGATGGTGCGTACCCCGGTTTCCAGACTGTGAAGCGCGCTCAGCGCATGGCGGCGAAAGCTGTCGCCCGCAGGCGTCGGCACGGTGCGCCGGCCCACCCGCTCGAACAGGCGCGCGCCCAGCAGCGTCTCGAGATCCGCGATGGTCTTGGACAGCGCGGGCTGCGTGATGTTTCGCCTCCGCGCGGCGGCACTGATCGTCCCTTCCTCGGCGACGGCGAGGAAACATTCCAGATGCCGCAGTTTCAGCCCATGTGGTATATCCATATGGTTATGGATACTGCATGAAAATCGATTTTTCCCATAAGGAATTTGATGCCATGTCTTTCGCGGGGACCGCAGGGAACAACGAAGATGACCGATCGCTCCGAACAGGGCATGCAGACGCGGCGACGGATCCTGGGCGACGCGCATGTGGACAGGGCCGAGGCCGCGACCACCGCGCTTGACCGGCCCTTCCAGGACCTGATCACCGATGCCGCCTGGGGGCATGTCTGGTCGTCGGGCCGCATCACCGACCGCGAGCGGACGATGCTGACGATCGCGCTTCTGGCCGCACTGGGCAATTTCGACGAATTGCCGATGCATGTGCGCGCCGCGCGCCGCACCGGGGCAAGCCCCACGGATATCGCCGAGGCGCTTCAGCACGTCGCGATCTATGCCGGCGTGCCGCGCGCGAACCATGCGCTGAAGATCGTTAAGGCGACACTTTCGGAAATGGAGGCCGCCCATGAGTGACACAGGCCGCCTGATCCCGCGCGACCGCAGCGCGCATCCCGTTGCCTTCGACCCCGACTACAAGACTTCCGTTGCCCGTTCCCCGTCGCTGCCGCTGCTGTCGCTCGGATCCACCCCGACCGAAGAGACCGGGCCCACCTTCGGCCATGGGCTGATCGGCCCGCTCGACAACAACCTGGTGCTGAACTGGACGCGGGGCGAGGCGCAGGCCATCGGCGAGCGCATCCTCGTCCATGGCCGCGTGCTGGACGAGAACGGCCGCCCGGTGCCGCAGACGCTGGTCGAGATCTGGCAGGCCAATGCAGGCGGGCGCTACCGGCATGTGAAGGACGGCTATCTCGCGCCGCTCGACCCGGCCTTCGGCGGCTGCGGCCGGACCCTGACCGATGCCGAGGGGTATTACGCCTTCCTTACCGTGAAGCCCGGCGCCTATCCCTGGCCCAACCGCGGCAACGACTGGCGGCCCGCGCATATCCATTTCTCGGTCTTCGGCCATGCCTTCGGCCAGCGGCTGATCACCCAGATGTATTTCGAGGGCGATCCCCTGATCGCGCGCTGCCCCATCGCTGCCACGGTCAAGGACCGCGACCAGCTCGACCGGCTGGTGGCGCCGCTCGACATGGCGGCGGCGCGGCCGCTCGATCATCTCGCCTACCGCTTCGACATCGTGCTGCGCGGCCGCAGCCAGAGCCTGTTCGAAAACCGCCCCGAGGGGATGTGACATGGTGCAGAAACCGACCCGCCTGCGCGAAACCGCCTCCCAGACCGCCGGGCCCTATGTCCATCTGGGCCTGATGCCGACCTGGGCCGGCAATGCCGGGGCCTATGAGAAAGAGCTCGGCCTGAGCCCCATCACCGACGCGGCACGGGGCGAGCGGATAGAGATCAGCGGCAGCATCGCCGACGGCACCGGCTGGATGCTGCGCGACGCGCTGCTGGAAAGCTGGCAGGCCGATGCCGACGGGCGCCATCCGGGCCAGCCGGGGGCGGATCCGGGGGTGAGCGGCTTCTGCCGTTTCGCGGTGGATCCCGACACCGGCGAATTCACCCTGCGCACGGTCAAGCCCGGCCCGACCCGCCTGCCCGACGGGCGCGTGCTGTCGCCGCATGTGGCGCTCTGGATCGTCGGGCGCGGCATCAATACCGGGCTGGCCACGCGGATCTATTTCGACGACGCCGACAGGGCGCGCGACCCGGTCCTGTCCCGGATCGAGCAGCGCCACCGGGTCGAGACCCTGATCGCCCGCCCCGACGGCCCCGGGCGATACCGCTTCGACATCCGCCTGCAAGGCGAGGGCGAGACGGTTTTCCTGGATATCTGAGGCAAGAGACATGCGCCCATCCCGGCTGTCCGACAGAGCGGATCAGACTGCATGAAGACACAGGTCGCGATCATCGGCGGCGGTCCGGCGGGGCTGCTTCTGTCGCAGCTTCTGGACCTGAGCGGCATCGACAGCGTCGTGCTGGAACGCCGATCCCGCGACTACGTCCTCGGCCGCATCCGCGCCGGCGTGCTGGAGGCGGGCTCGGTATCCATCCTGACCGAGGCCGGCGTCGGCGACAGGATCGGGCAGGAGGGTCAGCCCCATGACGGGGTGGAACTCAGCTGGCATGACGAGCGGGTGCGCATCGACCTGACCGGACTGACCGGCAGGCCCGTCACCGTCTATGGCCAGACCGAGGTGACGCGCGATCTTTACGCCGCGCGCGACGCGCGCGGCGGCCGGATCATCCACGAGGCCGAGGTGCTGCGGATCGAGGACGTCGAAAGCGACGCGCCGGTGGTGGTCTACACGAAGGACGGACGGGAACACCGGCTCGAAGCCCGCTTCGTCGCGGGCTGCGACGGCTTTCACGGGCCGACCCGGCGCGCGATCCCGGGACGCGCCAGGCAGGAATTCCAGCGGGAATATCCGTTCGGCTGGCTCGGGCTTCTGTCGCGCACGCCCCCGGTGGCGGACGAGCTGATCTACGCCGCCCATGCGCGCGGCTTCGCGCTCTGCTCCATGCGCTCGCACGAGGTGAGCCGCTACTATGTGCAGGTGCCGCTGACAGAAAAGCTGGATGACTGGCCCGTCGCGCGGTTCTGGGAAGAACTTGCCCGGCGCATCCCCGCCGATGTCGCGGCGAAGCTGGTAACCGGGGGAGAGGTGCTGGAAATGTCCATCGCGCCGCTCCGGTCCTTCGTGTGCGAGCCGATGCGCCACGGCGCGCTGTTCCTTGCCGGCGACGCCGCCCATATCGTGCCGCCCACCGGCGCCAAGGGCCTGAACCTTGCGATCGGCGACGTGCACTACATGCACCGCGCCCTTGACCGCCATTTCAACGCGGGCTCGAACGCAGGCATCGAGGGATATTCCGATACCGCCCTGTCCCGGGTCTGGAAATGCGAGCGGTTTTCGTGGTGGATGACATCCATGCTGCACGACTTCCCGCAACTGGGCGATTTCGAGAAGCGGATGCAGAAGGCCGAGTTCGACTACCTGATGCGGTCCGAGACCGCCCGGAAAAGCCTTGCGGAAAACTATGTGGGCCTGCCCTACTGACCCCGCAGACCAACGACCGAAACTGGGAGGAAGACCATGAGACATAGCCTGACGATCGGCGCGGCAGCCCTGGCGGCCATGCTGGCGGGCCCCGTGGCCGCGCAGGAATACCGCCTGAACCTGCACCATTTCCTGGGCGAGCGTGCCCCGGCCCATGCCCAGATGCTGGTGCCCTGGGCCGAGCGGGTCGAGGAACTCAGCGGCGGCGCCGTCGATATCGAGGTCTTCCCCGCCATGACCCTGGGCGGCCGCCCGCCCGAACTGGTGCAGCAGGCCCGCGACGGGGTGGTCGACCTGATCTGGACCCTGAACGGCTACACCCCCGGTCTTTTCCCGCGCTCCGAGGTGTTCGAGCTGCCCACCGTCTTCGTGAACGACCCCGTGGCCGCGAACCTTGCGATGCGGGGCATGTTCGACGAGCATCTGGCCGAGGAATATGCCGGGCTCGAGGTGATGTTCCTGCATGTCCATGCCGGCAACGCCTTCCAGATGGTGGACCGCGAGGTGCGCACGCCCGCGGACATGGCCGGGCTCAGCCTGCGCACGCCGTCCCGCACCGGCGCCTGGGTGATCGAGGCGCTGGGGGCGACGCCTGTCGCGATGCCGGTGCCGGAACTGCCGCAGGCGCTGTCGCGCGGCGTGGTGGCGGGTGCGCTGATCCCGTGGGAGATCATTCCCGCCCTGCGCCTGCAGGAACAGACGGAGTACCAGATCGAGGGCGCCAACATGGAGCGACTGGGCACGTCCGTCTTCCAGGTGTCGATGAACAAGGCCAAGTGGGACAGCCTGCCCGCGGAGATCCAGGACGCCTTCCGCCAGGCCTCGGACGAGGACTGGCTGCGCGAGGTGGGCCAGCTCTGGCGCGCCACCGACGATTTCGGCATCGGCATGGCGACCGAGGCGGGCAACACCCATGTCCGGCTGACCGAGGACGAGACCGCCGCGATGCTGGACGCGATGGGCCCGGTGGTCGATCGCTGGGTGACGGAAGTCACCGCCGCCGGCATCGACGGGGCGGCCCTGGTCGAGACGGCCCGCGCGGCCATCGCCGCGGCGGCGGAATAAGCGCATGAGGGCGGCAGGTGCGGCGCGACAGGCGATCGAGGTCTGGGCGCTTCTCGGCGGGCTGGTGCTTGCCGCCCTCGTCCTGGTCAATGTCTGGACCGTGCTGGGCGGGCTTCTCGGCCTGCCCTTCGCGGGCGACGTGGAACTGACCGAGATGGGGGTCGCCGTCGCTGCCTTCATGTTCCTGCCCTACTGCCAGGTCAGCCGGCAGAACGTGACGGCGGACATCTTTACCGCCCGCCTCGGGGACAGCGGGCGCCGGGCGCTCGACGGCATCGCCTCCTTCGTCGCGCTGTCCTTCGCGGCGCTGCTGCTGTGGCGCATGTTCCTCGGCTTTCTCGACCAGCGCGCCTATGGCTATTCCAGCACCATCCTCCAGATCCCGGTCTGGTGGGCTTATGTGCCGATCCTGGTCTCGCTGGGGCTGCTGGTGCTCGCGGCGCTTCTCACCCTGTCCGAGGACCTGGCGGGAGACGCCTGATGGATCCTATCTTGCTGGGCCTTTCGGGACTGGCCGTCCTGATCGCGCTGATCGCCCTGCGCATGCCCATCGCCTATGCGATGATCCTGGTGGGGGTTGTCGGCACGACGCTTCTGAACGGCCCGGCGATCCTGCTCGCCCAGCTCAAGACGCTCGGCTATGGGCAGTTCTCGATCTACGACCTGTCCGTCGTACCCATGTTCATCCTGATGGGCGCGCTGGCCACCAAGACCGGGCTTTCGCGCGACCTGTTCCGCGGCGCGAACGCATGGCTCGGCTGGATGCGCGGCGGCACGGCCATGGCCTCCATCGCCGCCTGCGCGGGCTTCGGCGCTGTCTGCGGCTCGTCGCTGGCGACCGCCTCGACCATGGGCAAGGTCGCCCTGCCCGAGCTCAGGCGCTATGGCTATTCCCCGGCGCTGGCCACCGGATCGCTTGCCGCCGGAGGCGTGCTGGGCATCCTGATCCCGCCCTCGGTGGTTCTGGTCGTGTACGCCATCATCGTCGAGGCGAATGTCGTCACCATGTTCATGGCGGCGCTGATCCCCGGCCTGCTGGCGGTGGTGATGTTCCTGCTCACCATCGCGATCTATGTCCGGCTGGTGCCGGGCGCGGGCCCCGCGGGCGGCGCGGAAAGCCGGGCGGATTTCCTCAAGGCGACCCGCGGCCTGATCCCGGTCCTTGTCGTCTTCGGCATCGTGATCGGCGGCATCTATGCGGGGCTCTACACGCCCACGCCGGCGGCCGCGATCGGGGTTTTCGTCGTCCTCGTCTTCGGGCTGGCGCGCGGGCAGCTCGACCGCGAAGCGATCCGCGCCTCGGTGCTGGAAACCGCGGGCACCACGGCGATGATCTACCTGATCCTGCTGGGGGCGGAACTGCTCAAGATCTTCATGTCACGCGCGGGCGTGCCGCAGGCGGCCGCCGACTGGGCGCTTGCCTCGGGCCTGTCGCCCATGGCGATCCTGCTGATCCTGCTTCTGGCGCTGATCCTGCTGGGCTGCCTGATGGACTCGCTCTCGATGATCCTGCTGGTGCTGCCCTTCTTCTGGCCGGTGATCGTCGCCATGAACGGGGGCGACTACCAGCTTGCGGACGGGGCGGGCTACGGCATGTCCACCGAGGATCTGAAGATCTGGTTCGGCATCCTTGCGCTTGTCGTGGTGGAACTCGGCCTCATCACGCCGCCGGTGGGGATGAACGTGTTCGTCATTTCTTCGCTGGCGCGCGACGTGCCGATGACCACCACCTTCCGCGGCGTGTCACCCTTCTTCGCGGCCGAACTCGTGCGGGTGGCGATCCTGATCCTCTTCCCCTCGCTGACGCTGGGCCTGCCGCTTCTGCTGGGCGGCTGAGACCGGCCCGCTCAGAACCGCAGCGCCGTGCGGATCCAGAGCCGCGTCTCGTCCTGCGGAAAGGCGCCGGCCGGCTCGTCCAGCACATGGGTCAGCGCCACCTCGCCCAGGAACTCGCCCCAAAGCGCGCGGACCCCGGTGGACAGGCTGGCCCAGCCATCCTCCGTGCGGGGCAGGATGTCGTTCGCATTGTCGCGCAGCATGCCGCCATCCAGCCCCAGGAACGCCTGGGTCGCGCGGAACACCGCATCCCCCGGCGCGGGACGCTCAAGATCGTAGGCCAGCTCTACCCGGCCGCCGAGGCAGGCATCGCCATTGACAAAGCTTCGGTCGAAGCCGCGCGCGTAGTTGTTGGTGCCGAAACCGCAGCGCTGCGACACCGGCAGGCTGTCGCCGGTCAGCTGCCCGATCATCCCCGCATTCACCAGCGTCCGCATCCCCAGGGGCACGGACATCTCTATGCTGCCGGCGATCCGCAGGAAGTCGGTCGCAACACCCGGCATCGACAGAAAAGACCCGCCCGGATCAGAGGCGCCGAGCCCGTCGATCCCCTTCGACACCGAAACCGCGTAGCGCTGCCGAAAGGCATAGGGCCGCCCGCGTTCATGCACCAGGGCCGCGCGCAGGATGCGCAGATCCTCGTCCACCACATCGCTGTTCATGACGCTGGCATTGTCGCTGCGCCCGGAGAACTGGATCGTGGCAACCGATCGCGCGGCCTCGCCACTCGCCCAGCTGCGCTGCACGCCGACGGCGAAGTTGGTCACCGTGCCCTCGATATCGAGAGGCAGCGCGGACGCCGTGCCAAGCCGGTACCCGGAGTGATCGGCATTGGCAAAGACCGTGATGCCGCTGTCGCCCAGCGCAAGGCGGTAGCCGATCCCGCCGGCGACAAGCTCGGTCCTGTCATCGGCCGAGGGGCCGCCGAGCACGAAGACACCGTCGAGCTGGTCGCCATCGAGCGCCAGATCGGGCACCGCGTAGCTGACAGAGCCGATCCAGGGACCGATCGCCTCAGCCCCGTCGGACGACAGCGTAAGAAACCCGGTCGGCCGATCCACCGGCGAGATCTGCGACGCCGATCCCCGGTCGACGCCGGTGGCCGGGTCGGTGCCCAGGTTGGCGAAGAATGATTGCGCCATGACCGGCTGCCCGCAAAGCCCGAACACCACAAGAAATTTCGACAGGTTTACGCAGCTGCGCGACAGCATTGACCGAACACCCCATGATCACCTCGTGAGGTCACGGTTTGGTGCAAACCGGACCAGCGTCAACGTGAACATATCTATTCATTGAAATATGGAACTTGTTGGCAACGATGCTACCATCGCACAGGATGGGGCGCGTCACGAGTGAGGATTTTTCTGCGTGAAGGATATCGACGAACGCGACGGCGTCTGGATCAGCCCCGACTTCGCCTTTCTCGAGACCGAGGCAGGCGCGCGCATCGGCCTTACCCGGTCCGAACGGCGGGCGCTGAAACTCCTGACTGCGCATCCCAATCGCCTGCTCAGCCGGGACGAGATCCTCGACGCGGTGTCCGAACCCGGCTCGGACAAGAACGACCGCAACATCGATTTCCTGGTGAACCGGCTGCGCCGCAAGCTGTCGGACGACGCCCGGAACCCGCGCTACATCGCCACGCGCTATGGCGAGGGTTATGTCTGGATCGGCGAGGCGCCGATAGCCCAGCCCGCGGTGGCGGGGGCGGACATGGTGGTGAGCGCCGTGAACGGCCTCGACAATCTGGGTGATACCCGAGAGACCGGCGAAGGCTTTGCCCGCGCCCTGCCCCGCGCCTTCGAGGTGGCGATGGGGGCCGACCGGCGGGTGGTCTATGCGCCGGGCTGCGCGGGCGCGGCGGAATTCGGGGCCGCGGCCCCGGCGCTGGCGGCAGAGCTGTCCTTCTTCGTCGATCGAGGGCACATCAGCTGCGTGGTGGCGGTGCGCGACTTCCGCAGCGGGCGCCTGATCGCCGCGCGACGGCAGGGCTTCGAGAACGCGGTACCGGTACGCGCCGCGGCCGAACGGCTGGCCCGGCAGCTTTACCGCCAGGTCTGGCGCGTGACCGCGACCATGCCCGTGCGCGACGTGCCGCTGCCGGTCGGGATCTATGGCTCGACCATGGGCGAAAGCATCCCGTTGCGGGAAGAGGCGGAGGCCAGCAACCGCAAGATGCTCGCGCTGGCCGAAACGGCCGAGTTGCGGTCGCTTGCGACCTGGCAGGAAAACGAGAAGCGGCTTCGGGCCATGCTTGCCGAGACGCCCCATGATGCCGAGGCCAAGCTGCTTCTGGCCATCGCCATCCACTCGAAATACGTCATGGGTGGCCAGCGGCTGCTGGTCCAGGGCATCGACACGCGCGGCAAGGACGAGGACGATATGGAGGCTCTGGTGACAGAGGCCCTTCCCTATGTCCGGGACAAGCCCGATCATGCGATCATGGCCGGAAAGCTGCTTCATTTCCTGCGACGCGGATATGACGATCTGGCGCGCGACCTGTGCGAGGAGGCCTATGCGACCAGCGTGTCCCCGGCGGGCTCGCTGGCGGTGATCGGCCAGATGCGCGCCTTCGCCGGAGAGACGGACAGCGCGCTCGACGCGATCGAGCAGGCGCTGAACCTGTCGCCGCCCGGTTCGCATGCGCATGCCTATGCGCTGGTGATAAAGGGGCAGGCGCTTGCAGGTGCGGCGCGCTGGGACGATCTGAAATCGGTCCGCAAGGAGACGTATGGCGTCAGTCCCGTGCTGGGGCTGATGCTCGAGCCGGTCTTCGCGCATCCCGGGCGGGAGTCGTATCGCGCAAGGGCCGTCATGCTGCTGTTCTCCCGCGCCCGCGCCGAGGCGCAGTTGCGCAACCTGAACTATGTCTGCGCAAGGCTGTTCCGCGATCCCGCGCAGGGGGCCAACGCGTTGCGGCCCTTTTCCGGCCTCTTTGCGGGCCGCTTCGGGACCGCCGCGATCCCGCAGGAAGTCCGCAGCGCGCATCCGCGGCTGTTTGCGGAAATATCCTGACCATCCAACAATTCTGCAAGAATCCGGGCGGACACTCGCACTTGCTGTCGGGCTCTCCCAGTGTCGATGGCACCCACGCGTCAACTTCTCTCCCGGAGTTGGCGCCGAGGGGCCGGTGGCGGTCCTCATCCCGCCGCCGGCCCCTTTCCCCATCCGGGACGCGTCAATGTTCGAAATCGAAGACGATCTCCCGCACCGTGTTCAGACGCACGCCGCAGCCATAGCGCCGCGCGATCGCACGGGCGGTGCGGTCGATCGCCGCCTGTTCGGTGTCGATCTCGCGCGGGCGCGGCTCGGGGTCCTTCGGGTCGCGGATCGTGGCCGTCAGGCGGAAATCGTCGAAATGCAGGTCCAGCGCCGCCTTGTCGCTGCCCAGCGTCTGGTGCAGTTCCTCGCACCACTCGGTGATGGCGGGCGCGGCCCGGCGCACCACCTCTCCGCGGGCACCCCAGCTGGCGCCCTGGCGCGAGACGAAGCGCGTGACGTGCTCGCTCAGGTTCTCGTCCAGCGTCAGCCGGGTCGTGGCATGGTTCGCGACGCCCGCATTGAGCAGGATGTTCAGGCCCAGCGCCAGCAGCGTCGCCAGCGCAAGCGGGCTGCTGGCCAGCATGCCCAGCCAGGCCGGCGCATCGACCAGCATGTCGCTGTAGGCGATCAGCCCGACCCCCGCCAGCAGCGGGATGCCCACCACGAAATTGCGGCGCGCATCCAGCATCCGTGAGGCGATCAGCGACACGCCCGAGGAAATCAGGTGGCTGGCGAGATAGAGCAGCCCCGCCCCCAGCACCGGCGAGGGGACAAGCGCAAGCAGTGCGGTCAGCTTGGGCACCAGCGCCATGAACAGGAAGATCCCGGCCAGGTAAAGCCCGATCCGCCGCGACGTGGCCCCGGTGGCTGCGGCAAGGCTGATATTGCCGCCCGAAAGGTTCGTGCCCGCCCCGCCCAGCGCGCCCGAGACGACGTTGCTGACGCCGGTCGCCACGATCCCGCCCGAAAGCGAACGCGTGTCGGCCCGCGTCCAGCCCGCATTGTTGGTCTTCTGGCTGCTGATGATGAGGCCCGCATCGCTGATGTTCGAGGCCACCGTCGCGACCGCGAAGGGCAGAAGCAGCGCCACGTCGAAGCTGAGCCGCTCATAGCTCACCAGGCTCAGCCCGACGAGCGGCAGGTCCCCCACCGCCGACAGTATGGTCGCATCGAAAAGCCCCAGGAACGCGGCCAGCGCATAGCCGAGCACGAAGCCGACCGCGGTGGAATAGAGCCTGATCCGCCCGAAGGGGGCGATGCTCAGCAGCACGATCATTCCAAGGGTGAACACGCCGACCACGATCTCGGGGGCGGTCGTGACCTCGTCGCCCGAGCCGAGGCCAAGAAAACGCGGCAAGGCGACCGGGACGATGGACAGGCCCACCATCATCACGACGACGCCCGAAACCTCGGGCGGGAACAGCCAGCGATACCGCCGCAGGAAACGCGACAGCAGCAGCGAGAACAGGCCCGACAGCATGGTCATGGTCATCACCATGCCGATCCCGCCCATCCGGGCGGCCTGAAGCGCCGGGGCGATGTAGATGCCGGACGAGACATAGGGCGCAAACTGGCCGGAACCCACGATGCCGCTGCCCATGGACTGCGCGACGGTGCCGACCGCCATGGCGATCAACGTCATGCTGACCGCGGCCGCCGCCATCGCCCGGTCGCCGCCCGCCTCCTGGACGATCAGGATCGGATAGGCGAGCGACAGGATGGCAAGGAACGCGTGCTGGGCCGCCAGCAGCAGGCAGACCCCCGGGGGCGGCACCTCGTTCACGCCGTAGATCAGGTCGGGGGGCTTGCGCACGGTTTCGGCCAGGTCGCGGTTCAGCCGGTCCACCTCGATCGCTGCCGCGGCATGGGCGCCGATGGCGTTCAGCACCTGGAGGTCGCTTGCGTTGAAATGCCGTTCCTTCTCGCTGCCCGCGACCAGGACGCCGAAGGTCTTGTCATTGGTGCGCAAGGCCGACAGGACGACCGAGGACAGGTGATTGTCGGCTGCCAGCGTGCGGCTGTCGGCGGCCACGTCGTTGACGATCTCGCCCACGCCCGAGGTCAGGACATCGGCGATCACGTCGCTGCCAAGCTCCCGCGTGGCGCGGCTGTGAAAGGGCGCACCCTGGTTGGCCACGATCTCCAGCCGGCCTGTCTCGGCACTCAGAAGCATCAGCGCCGCGCTGTCGCAATGCAGGAAACGCAGCGCCTGCTCGCAGACGATGGTCGCGATCCGGGTCGGATCGGGCGCGCCGATGATCTTTTCGGCCAGCGCATAAAGCATCGTGATCTCGCGATACTTGGCCAGCGACTCGCGGCCCAGCGCGCGGATCTCCCGGTCCTGCACGGCCAGCGCGCCGAAGGCCCGCGCGATATCCCCGGCCCGGTCGCCCCAGGCATAGCCGATGACCTCGTCCCCGACCTGGATACGGGCCGATTGCCCGTCGCGGGCCTCTGCACGGCCGGCCAGGATCTCGCCTTCCAGGTCGGTCACCGCGCGCGGCGGAAAGGCCTGCTCCAGCAGCGGCAGCACATAGCGCTCCAGCTCCGGCTTGCGCAGCAGGCGGCGCAGCGTGCGGTCCCGCGGGCCATTGCCCGAAAGGCTGGTGTTCAGGTCGTCGGCCATGGGCACCTCAACAGACGACGGCGCGCGCGGCGTCGAGCAGGTCGTCGGGGTTGAAGGGCTTGGTCATGTAGCGGTCCGCACCGGCCTCGGTGCCGCGGATCTTGTCGTATTCCTGGCCCTTCGCCGTCAGCAGGATGATGTAGGGCTGCGGCAGATCGCGATTGGCGCGCACGCGCTCGCAGACCTCGAAGCCGTTCATCCCCGGCATCATCACGTCGAGCAGGATCAGCTGCGGCGCCTCGCGCTCGATCAGGGCAAGCGCGCCGGGCCCGTCCTGGGCGACGAAGATCTCGACTCCCTCGTCCTCCAGTTCCTCGATGGACTGCTGGATAAGAAGCCGCAGATAGGCCTCATCCTCGGCGATCACGATTTTCCGATCCATGGATCCTCCTGTCCTTTTCGATGGCTGACGCGCCGGCCCTGGCCACGGGCAGCTGGAAGGTGAAGGTGCTGCCAAAGCCGGGCATGCTTTCGACCGTGATCGTGCCGCCCAGATGCTCGACGATCTCGCGGCAGATCGGCAGGCCCAGCCCGGTGCCGGTGGGCTTCTCGGTCAGGGTGTCGCCGACCTGGCGGAACTTGTCGAAGACCTCCAGCTGGTCGGCGGGCGAGATGCCGATGCCGGTGTCGCTGACGCTGACCGACACGAAGGGGCCGTCGCCGGGCATGGCGGAACAGGCCACATGCCCGCGCGCGGTGAACTTCACCGCGTTGGAAATCAGATTGATGACCACCTGCACCAGCCGGTCGCGATCCCCCGCCACGGGCGGCAGGTCCGGGGCGATGCTGACATGGAACTCCAGCCCCTTCGCGGAATAGAGGCTGTTGGTCGCCGCCGCCGCCTGCCGGATCACCGAGCCCATGTCGAGCGGCTCGATATCCCAGACCATCTGCCCCGCCTCGATCTTTTCCAGGTCGAGGATGTCGTTGATCATCTTGGTCAGGCGCTGGCCTTCCTGGATCATGATGCCGATGTTGTCGCGCACCTGCCCGATCGCCCGGACCGTGGCGGGGTCGTCGGCTGGGATCTTCGGCAGAAGCACGTTCTCGAGCCGGCTCTGCACGATCTGCGCAAAGCCCAGCACGGCCGTCAGCGGCGTGCGCAGTTCGTGGCTGACATTGGCGATGAAGCTCGATTTCGCGGCGCTCGCCTTCTGCAACTGCGCGACCAGCGTATCGAGCTCATTCTCGTGGCGCTTGATCGCGGTAAGGTCGGTCACGACCATGACGGTCCCGCCGTCGTCGGTCCGGCGTTCCGTGGCACCGATCCAGCGCTCGCCCGAAAGGGCTATGATCTGCGTGCCCTCGGGTGCGGCGTGATGGGCATGGATCACGTCACCCCAGGCCAGCCCGTCCTCGCGCGGAAGCGCCAGGCAGGTGACCATCCGTTCCATGATGGCGTCGTACCCCTCGCCCCCCCTGGCGCGCCCCGCCTCGCCCAGCAGAAGCCGTCCGAACTGCGCGTTCGACAGGGTCAGCCGGTCGTCGGCATCGAACAGCGCAAATCCTTCCTGGATGTTCTCGATCGCGTGGTAGAGCCGGCTCCGGGTCTCCTGGATCTCGCGCAGGTTGGAGTCGCGCACATCCACCGCGGTGTCGCGAAACACCCGCAGGGCAGCCGCCATCGCGCCCAGCTCGTCGCGCGTCGGCTCCGGGATCCGGGCGGACAGGTTGCCGCCGGCAATCGCCATCATAGACGAGGTCAGCGCCGTCAGCCGCGCGAGGATGTTGCGATAGACGTAGTAGCGCACGATCAGGAAGGACGACAGCAACGTGGCGGCCACGACCAGCGACAGCATCCAGAAAGCCGTCAGCTGCACCCGGTCCGCGCGCTGGTTGGCAAGCGCGACATCTTCCTTCGCGGCCTGGATCATCCGGTTGACCGCGCCTGCGAACCGCTCGGCCAGGTCGTCGTTCTCGGTCAGCGCCTGCGCCGATGCCGCATCGAGCTGAAGCTCGAAGCTGCGCTGCCGGGACAGGCTGCGCGCGCCGACCACGACCTCCTCGAGACGTTCGAGATGCCCGGCCAGCGCCTCGCGGTCGGCCGCGGGCACATCTTCGCGGACGGCCCGGATCGCCTCCAGCGCCGTGGTGGCCGCCTCGATGCCCTGCGCGGCGTCGCGTTCGCGCAGGGACTGAAGCACCAGCGCCAGCTCGCGGGCCTGCGCGCGGGCATGCAGAAGCCGCAGCCGCTGCGCGATGATGGTGGGATCCGCCTCAAGGGCACGGGCAAGCCCCTCGCGCCGGTCGGCGGTGGTTTCCTCGATGATCCCCAGGATCGCATCGATCGCGCCCAGCGCGACAGCAAGCTGATCGTCAAAGGCCGTGCGCGTGGCAATCCGCGCGCTGACCAGCCGGTTGATCGCCGCGATGTTGCCCCCGAACAGCGAGGCCGCCCGCTCGATCGAGGCGGCGCTCTGCGGATCGACCTCGTAGTTGCGCATCTCCTCCAGCAGCGCGTCCAGCCGGGTCACGCGGCTTTCCAGCTGCCCGGTCAGCGCGGTCTGCGCCGGAACCGTATCGGCCGCGACCAGTTCGGGCACCGTGTCCACGATGCCCTGCGCCACGCGCGTCAGATCGAGCGCGGTGGTCGCGATCGGGATCGACTGGCGCGAGATGCGGCCGTGTTCCTGCCGGTTCATCCACAGCGACAGGACGGCGATTGCCGCGGCGATCACGACCAGCGTGCTCAGCCCCACGAAGGCCGCCATCAGCCGCCGCCGCAACCCGCCGGAGTGCGTCAGATCCGGCAGCGCCACTTGCGGCGCGGACATCGAGCCGGTGCCCATCACGCTCAGCGGATCAGCCCGGCTTCGCGGTAGTAGCGCTCCGCTCCGGGATGCAGCGGCACGGCGACCCCCTCCAGCGCCGTTTCAAGCGTCACCGACACGCCCTTGGCATGCCCCACGTCCAGCAGCGTCCGGCTGCGCTCGTTCCACAACGCGCTGACGATGTCGTAGACCAGCGCCTCGTCCATGGCGGCGGTCGTGATCCACTGCGCGCCCACCGCCAGCGTCTCGGTCTCGGCGATGCCGGCATAGGTGCCGGCCGGGATCCGGTCGCTGCTGTAGAACGGATGGGCTGCCATCACCGCCTCGGCTTCGGGCCCGGCGATGGGGACCAGAGTGATTTCCGCGCGCTCGGCCAGTTCGATGATGGCATTCGTGGGATAGCCCGCGGTGATGAAGAAAGCATCAATCTCGCCGGCGATGATCGCTTCGGCGGCTGGCACGGATTTCAGGTAGCGCGCATCCAGATCCGCCTCGCTCAGGCCAAAGAAGCCCAGGATCTGCAACGCGTTCGCGTAACTTCCCGAGCCCCGCTCATCGAGCGACACGCGCTTGCCGCGCAGCCCCGCGACATCGCGGATCCCGGCCGCGCTGCGGGCGATCAGCTGGATATGCTCGGGGTAAAGCGCAGAGATGACCCGAAGGCTTTCGACGGGGGGCGACCCCTCGAACAGGCCGGTGCCGGTATAGGCCCAGTAGGCGACGTCCGATTGCGAGAAGCCGGAATCGAAGCGTCCCGCGACAATCCCCTCGATATTGTCCACCGATCCCTTGGAGCTTTGCGCCATGGCGATCAGCCCGTCGACGCCGCAGCTTCCCCCTTCGTCGCAGGGGCGCGAGCCGGGGGGATTGGAAATCGCGTTGGCGATGGTCCCGCCCAGCGGATAATAGGTGGCACCGGTGCCGCCGGTGCCGATCGAGAAAAGGCGCATGTCCTGCGCCTGGGACATGGTCGCCAGCCCGACAGCCAGCAGGAACGTCCCCAGCCATCTTGCGGTTCCAGACATGCCAACCTCCCTTCGGCTTTCGGGTATTTCCTTGGAGACAAGGTTCGGCGGCGATTGTTGCAGAATTGTTTGGCCCCGCGCGGCCGGGGGGCGGCGCGGCACGGGCTTCACCGTTGACCGGTCCTTTCAATGGCGTAACCTGCGGTTGTACGCGTGAAGGGAGAGCCAGGGCATGACCATGCGGATCCGGACGGCCAGGCGCGCCCTGCTTCTTGGAACGGGCCTGTGGATGCTGTTGGCGCCGGGGCTGGCGGAACCCGCCCGCGCCCAGGCCGACGCGCCGGGCGCGCAGCCCACGCGCAGCGTCACCGGAGAGGTCTTCTACCGCGAACGCATCGCGCTGCCCGACAGTTCCCTCCTGATCGTCGCGGCGATGGGGCCCGATGGCCGCAACCTGGCCGAGACGCGGGTGCCGACCGATGGCGCTCAGGTGCCGCTGGCCTTTGCGCTGGACCTGCCCGAAGGCCAGCCCGCGGATCTGCGCGCCGCCATCGTGACCGAGGGGCGGACGGCCTGGGTCGGCGAGGCGGTCCGGATCGAGCCCGGCGCCGAGGACCTGGCGCTTGCCACGATGCCACTGACCGCGCACGCGCCGGTGGGCTTCGACAGCCGCTATCTCTGCGGGGACAGTCCCGTCCGCGCGGGCTTTGTCGGGCCGTCGGTGGTGATCGACCTGGACGGGGAATGGCGTCAACTCGACCCGGTCCCGGCCGCGTCGGGGGCCAGGTACGAGCAGCCAGGCGATCCGGACACCCATTTCTGGAGCAGGGGCGACAACGCCCTCATCAGCCTGCGGGGGCAGTCGCTGCCCGAGTGCCGCCTGGTGCCGCCCACGTCCCCCGACACCTATGCCGCCGGCGGGAACGAACCCTTCTGGTCCCTCCGGATCGCGGGCGGCTTGGTGGCGTTCTCGACCCTGTCGGCCCCCACGCCCCTGACCGGCCGCCTGCCGGAGCGGCGGTTCGAGAGGGGCGCCTTCGTCCACGATCTGGCGGAACCCGCGCTACGTATCGCGCTGTCGCGCGGGATCTGCCGCGACAGCGCGACCGGCATGCCGCACCCCGACACGGTGCGGATCTTGCAGGACGGGCAGACGCTCGAGGGCTGCGGCGGCGATCCGATGGAACTTCTGACCGGCGCCGAATGGGTGGTCGAGGACATCACTGGCGGCGGAGTGGTGGATGCAGGCCGCGTGACGCTGGTCTTCGACCGGCTGGGCCGCGTCGCGGGCACGGGCGGGTGCAACCGCTTCGCCGGGCCCTTCACCCTGACCGGCGAGGGGCTGTCCTTCGGCCCGACTGCCGCCACCCTGCGCGCCTGCGTCCCCGCCCTGATGGACCAGGAGCGACGCTTCTTCGCGGCGCTCGCCGCCACGAACCGCTTCGATTTCGACGAGACGGGCGCGCTCATGCTCGTCTCGGCTGCCGATGGCAGCGCGATACGCGCCCGGCGCGACTGAACCGGAGAGAAAGGCCCCCATGATCGCCATTCTCGCGAACCGCACCTACCGCCACCTGTTCGCGGCGCAGGTGATCGCGCTCGTGGGGACCGGGCTTGCGACCGTGGCGCTGGGGCTGCTCGCCTGGCAACTGGCTGGCGCGGATGCGGGGATGGTGCTGGGCACCGCGCTGGCCATCAAGATGGTGGCCTATGTCACGCTTGCCCCGATCGCGACCGCCCTGGCCGAGCGCGTGCCGCGGCGCGCCATGCTGATCGCGCTCGACCTGATCCGCGCCGCCGTCGCCCTGGCGCTGCCCTTCGTCACCGAGGTCTGGCAGGTCTATGCGCTGATCTTCCTGCTTCAGGCCGCATCGGCCGGGTTCACGCCGACCTTTCAGGCGGTCATCCCCGACGTGCTGCCGGACGAGGCCGCGTACACCCGCGCGCTGTCCCTGTCGCGACTGGCCTACGACCTTGAAAGCCTGCTCTCGCCCCTGCTGGCGGCGGCCCTGCTGACGGTGGTCGGCTTCCCGGTCCTGTTCGGTGGAACCGTCCTCGGCTTTCTCGCCTCGGCGCTGCTGGTCGCCTCCACCCGCCTGCCCGCGCCAGAACCCGCCCCCCGGCGCCCCTTCGGCGCGCGGCTCACGCGGGGTCTGCGGATCTATCTCGCGACGCCGCGGCTGCGCGGGCTTCTGGCGCTGAACCTGGCCGTGGCGGCGGCGGGCGCCATGGTGATCGTGAACACGGTCGTGCTGGTCAAGGCGCGCCTCGGGCTGGGCGAGCCGCAGGTCGCACTGGCTCTGGCGGCCTTCGGGGCCGGGTCAATGATCTCGGCCTTGGCCCTGCCGCGCCTGCTGGAGCGGACCGGAGACCGCCCCGCGATGCTGGCGGGGGCCATCCTGCTGACGCTGGGGATGCTGGCCGGGCCAATGGCAGACGCGCTGCCGCCGCTCCTTATGCTCTGGGCGGCGCTCGGGCTGGGCTACGGGCTGGTGCTGACCCCGGCGGGGCGATTGCTGCGCCGCTCGGCCCAGGCGGCGGACCGTCCCGCGCTGTTCGCCGCGCAGTTCGCGCTGAGCCATGCCTGCTGGCTTGTGACCTATCCGCTGGCCGGGCGGCTGGGCGCGGGCATGGGGCTCGACGCGGCATTCCTCGTGATGGCGTTGCTGTCGGGGCTGGGACTGGTGCTGGCGCTGCGGCTGTGGCCCGCGTCCGCGGGGGGATCGGTGCCGCATGCACATCCCGACCTGCCCCCCGACCATCCCCATCTGATGGCCCATGGCGGTGCCCTTCACGCACACCCCTGGGTGATCGACGACCTGCACCCGTCCTGGCAGTCGCGGCCCGCAAGGGCCTAGTCCCGGCTTTCCGCGTCCCTGAGCAGCGCGTGGATCGCGCCGATGCGGTCGGCGCAGGCGCTGGCGGCGGCGTCCTCGAGGTCGCGGTAATGGCGCAGCACCGCCTCGCCCAGTTCGGTCAGGTCCGCGCCGCCCCCCTTCGCCCCGCCGCGGCTGGACCGGACCAGCGGCCCGCGGAAGGCTGCGTTCATCTCCTCGACCAGGGACCAGGCACGCTTGTAGCTCATCGACATGGCACGCCCGGCGGCGGCGATGGACCCGGTGCGCCGGATCCCGTCCAGCAGATCCGCCTTGCCGGGCCCCAGCATCGCGTCGTCACCGAACACGATGCGGATGCGCAGGTTCGGCGCGTGCGATGCTGCCCCCTGCGCGGGGCCGTCTTGCGGTGGCTGGCTCATGCCGTCACCCCACACGACATCGCGGCATCAGGCAAGCCATATCGCCGCGCGCAGGTGCATGGTGCGTCAGCGATCCTTCTTCATCGCGGCGACAAGCGCATCGCCGAAGCCGCCACGGGCCGTCGGCGGCGCTTTCGGCCCGGCACTGCCCGAACGCGGCCCGCCCTTGCCTTTCGCCGCGTTCCGCCCCGGCTTCGGCGCGGCGTCCCTGCCGGATCCGGCCCCGTCCCGGCGCATGCTCAGGCCGATGCGCTTGCGGGGGATGTCCACCTCGAGCACGCGCACCTTGACCACGTCGCCCGCCTTGACCACCTCGTGGGGGTCCTTCACGAAGCGGTCGGCAAGCTGGCTGACATGCACCAGCCCGTCCTGGTGCACGCCGATATCGACGAAGGCGCCAAAGGCCGCGACATTGGTCACCGTCCCCTCAAGCAGCATGCCGGGGCGCAGGTCCCTGATGTCCTCCACCCCATCGGTGAAGGTCGCGGTCACGAAGCTCGGGCGCGGGTCGCGGCCGGGCTTTTCCAGTTCGGCAAGGATGTCGCGCACCGTGGGCAGACCGAAGGCGTCGTCCACGAAATCCTCTGGCCGCAGCCCCTTCAGCGCGGCGGCGTCCCCCATGATCTGGCGAATGTCGCGCCCGCAGGCCTGCACGATCCGGCGCGCGACGCCGTAGGCTTCCGGGTGCACCGAGGACGCGTCGAGCGGCTCCGCCCCATCGCGGATGCGCAGGAAGCCCGCGCACTGCTCGAAGGCGCGCGGGCCAAGGCCGCCCACCTCCAGCAGCGCCCGCCGGGAGGCGAAGGCCCCCCGCGCATCGCGATGGGCGACGATGGCCTGCGCCAGCGCCGGCCCCAGCCCCGCGACATGCGCGAGCAGCGGCGCCGAGGCGGTATTCAGGTCCACGCCCACCGCGTTCACCGCGTCCTCGACCACCGCCTCCAGCGAGCGGGCCAGCCTGCGCTGGTCCACGTCGTGCTGGTACTGGCCGACGCCGATCGACTGCGGCTCGATCTTGACCAGTTCGGCCAGCGGGTCCTGCAACCTGCGGGCGATCGACACCGCCCCGCGCAGGGACACGTCGAGATCGGGAAACTCCCGCGCGGCCAGTTCGGACGCCGAATAGACCGAGGCGCCGGCCTCGGACACGATCACCTTCACGGGGCGCTTCACGCCCTCGGGCAGCAGGCCCAGCGTCTCGGCCACCAGCCGCTCCGTCTCGCGGCTGGCGGTGCCGTTGCCGATGGCAACCAGCTCCACCCCGTGACGGCGGATCAGGTCGACCAGCATGGCCTGTGCCCCGCGCACGTCGTTCTTGGGCTGGAACGGATAAAGCGTGGCGGTTTCCAGCAGCTTGCCGGTCGCATCGACCACCGCCGCCTTGACCCCCGTGCGGATGCCCGGGTCAAGCCCCAGCGTCGGCCGCGCGCCCGCGGGCGCGGCCAGCAGCAGGTCGCGCAGGTTGCGGGCAAAGACGGCGATGGCTTCCTCGTGGGCGCGGGCGCGCAACTCTCCCATCAGGTCGAGATGCATGGACAGGCTCAGCTTGACCCGCCAGGCCCAGGCGGCGGCGGCACGCAGCCAGGCATCGCCCGGCCCGTCGCCGGGAATCCCGATCTCGGCCGCGATCATCGCCTGCACGCGGGGGAACCCCTGCTCAGGCTCGGGCGCTATCTCGACGGTGACGATGTCCTCCCTGGCCGCCCGCAGGATCGCCAGCGCCCGGTGCGAGGGGATGGTGCCCCATTTCTCGGAATGGTCGAAATAGTCCGAGAACTTGGCGCCCGCCTCTTCCTTGCCGGCGACCACGCGCGCGGTGATCAGCGCCTCGGCGCGCAGGAAGTCGCGCAGCCGTCCCAGCAGGCCCGCGTTCTCGCTCAGTTCTTCGGCCAGGATGTCGCGCGCGCCTTCCAGCGCGGCCTTCGTGGTCCCGACCGCCTCGGACAGGTAGTCCGCGGCCAGCACCTCGGGCACCGCGGCGCGGTCGGCCATGATTGCGCGCAGAAGCGGCTCCAGCCCGTTCTCGCGGGCGATCATCGCGCGGGTCCGGCGCTTTGGCTTGTAGGGCAGGTACAGATCCTCGAGCGCGGCCTTGCTGTCGGCGCCTGCGATGGCGCGGGCCAGGTCGTCGGTCAGCTTGCCCTGGTCGCGGATCGAGCCGAGGATCGTCTCGCGCCGCGCCTCCAGTTCGCGCAGATAGGTCAGCCGGTCGGACAGCTGGCGCAGCTGGGTGTCGTCCAGCCCGCCCGTCGCCTCCTTGCGGTAGCGCGCGACGAAGGGAACGGTGGCCCCGCCGTCCAGCAGGCCGACCGCGGCGGCGACCTGGGCGGCGCTCGCGTTGATCTCTTGCGCGATGGTGCGGGCGATGCGGTCGGCGGTGGCGGTCAAGGGCGGCTCCTGTCGTTGCGGGAGCCCGTGATACCCCTGCCCGCGCCCATCGCCAAGGGGCACGCGCCGTCATCGCAGCGTCATGGACACGTCACACGGGCTTCAAGGTGTTGAATTACGCGGTCGTGGTCGATACGGTTTTTTATCAAACGATAAAAAACCGCTCACCCCACCGGAGGAAAAGATGAAATCGCGCATTTCCGTCGTGGCCCTTCTGGCCGCCCTTGGCACCGCGGGTGCCGCCCAGGCCCAGACCCAGGTCGAGTTCTGGCATGCCTTCACCGGACGCCTCGGCGAACTGACCGCCGCCCAGGTCGAGGCGTTCAACGCCAGCCAGAGCGATTATGTCGTCAACGCCAGCTTCAAGGGCAACTACTCCGAGACGCTGAACGCGGGCATCGCCGCCTTCCGCGCCGGCGAGCAGCCGGACATCCTGATGGTGTTCGAGGTCGGCACCGCGACCATGATGGCCGCCCGCGGCGCGATCAAGCCGGTCTACGAGGTCATGGCCGATGCCGGCGCCGATTTCGACCCCGACGCCTATATCGGGTCGGTCAAGGGCTACTACACCGACACCGACGGCAACATGCTCTCCTTCCCCTACAACTCGTCGACGCCGGTGCTGTGGGTGAACCGCGACGCGCTGGAAGGCGCGGGCATCGACCCGGATGTGGACCTGGCCACCTGGCAGCAGGTAGGCGAGGTGCTGGACCAGCTGAAGGCGGCCGGCCATGAATGCCCGATGACCACCGCCTGGCAGAGCTGGATCCAGCTCGAGACGTTGTCGGCCTATCACGACGTGCCCTTCGCCACGCAGGAAAACGGCTTTGCCGGCTTCGATGCCGAGCTGGTGTTCAACGGCCCGCTCCAGGTGCAGCACATCGAGACGCTGGGCCAGTGGGCGCAGGACGGCAAGTTCATCTATGCCGGCCGCCGCAACGAAAGCGGGGCGAATTTCCGCGCCGGTGAATGCGCGCTCTTCACCGAAAGCTCGGCCGGCTATGCGGGCATCAAGTCCGAAGCCCAGTTCGCCTTCGACGTGCGGCCCCTGCCCTACTGGGACGGCGTGGAAGCGGCCCCGCTCAACACCATCATCGGCGGCGCCTCGCTGTGGGTGATGGAGGGCCAGAGCGACGAGGAATACAAGGGCGTCGCCGCCTTCCTGAACTTCCTCGCCTCGCCCGAGATCCAGGCCCAGTGGCACCAGGACACCGGCTACCTGCCGGTCACGCTGGCCGCGGGAGAGCTGACCCGCGAGCAGGGCTTCTATGACGCCAACCCCGGCACCGACATCGCGGTGATCCAGATGACCGCGAACGAGCCGACGGCCAATTCCAAGGGCGTGCGCCTGGGATCGTTCGACCAGATCCGCACCATCATCGACGAGGAGCTGGAGGCGGTGTGGTCGGGCGACAAGACCGCCCAGGCGGCTCTGGACAGCGCGGTCGAGCGCGGCAACCAGCTGCTGCGCCGCTTCGAGCAGGCCAACCGCTGACACCGTCCCGTCCCGGGCCTGACCCGGGACCTCTGGCCGATACATGGCAGGGGTCCCGGGTCGGGCCCGGGACGCGTGGCACGAAAGACCATGGAAAAGCGCGTCACCTTCAAGGGCCTCTGGCTGCCCCTGGCTCTGGTCCTGCCGCAGATCGTCATCACGGCGGTCTTCTTCTTCTATCCCGCCGGGCAGGCGATCTGGCAGTCGCTCTACATCCCCGACCCGTTCGGGCTGTCGATGCAATGGGTGGGCCTGGGCAATTTCGAGTTCCTTCTGTCGGACCCCTACTATCGCGCGTCCTTCGTGACCACGGCGGTGTTCTCGGTCCTCGTCACGGTCGTCTCGATGGGGGTGGCGCTGTATCTGGCGGTGCTGGCGGACCGGCTCATCAAGGGCTCCGGCACCTACCGGACCCTGCTGATCTGGCCCTATGCCGTGGCGCCAGCGGTCGCGGGCGTGCTGTGGCTTTTCATGTTCAACACCCGGGTGGGCGTGGTGAGCTGGTACCTGGGCCAGCTCGGCTATGACTGGAACCACGTCCTGAACGAGGAAGAGGCGATGGGCCTTGTCGTGATCGCCTCGGCCTGGGGACGGATCAGCTACAACTTCCTCTTCTTCCTCGCCGGCCTTCAGGCGATCCCGCGATCCGTGATCGAGGCGGCGGCGATCGACGGGGCGCGGTTCTGGACGCGGTTCCGCACCATCGTCTTTCCGCTGCTCTCGCCCACCACCTTCTTCCTGCTGGTCGTGAACATCGTCTACGCCTTCTTCGAAACCTTCGGCGTGATCCACACCATCACCAGCGGCGGGCCGCAGCAGGCAACCACGATCCTGGTCTACAAGGTCTATTCCGACGGTTTCGTGGGACAGGACCTCGGCTCCTCGGCGGCGCAGTCGGTGATCCTGCTGGTGGTCGTCTCGATCCTGACGATCATCCAGTTCAAGTATATCGAGCGGCGGGTGCACTACTGATGGCGGGGCGCGATGGCATGGTGGAACGGCGCGGCACGGGCCTGATCCTGACCCATCTGGGGCTGATCCTGGGCGTCGCCTTCATCTTCTTTCCGATCTGGCTGGCCTTCGTCGCCTCGACCGTGACCCAGCCCGAGATCGCCCGCCCGCCGATGCCGCTTCTGCCCGGCGACCAGTTCCTCGAGAACTACCGCAAGGCGCTGTTCTCGGGCGTGAACACGCCGGTCGCGACGATGCTGCTGAACTCGGCGGTGATGGCCTTCGGAATCGCGCTGGGCAAGATCGCCATCTCGCTCCTGTCGGCCTTTGCCATCGTCTATTTCCGCTTTCCGGGCCGGCGGGTGTTCTTCTGGCTGATCTTCCTCACGCTGATGCTGCCCGTGGAGGTGCGCATCGTCCCCACCTACGAGGTGGTGGCGAATTTCGGCATGCTCAACAGCTATTCCGGGCTGATCCTGCCGCTGGTCGCCTCGGCCACGGCCACCTTCCTGTTCCGGCAGTTCTTCATGACCGTGCCGGACGAACTGGCCGAAGCGGCCCGGGTGGACGGGGCGCGGCCGATGCGCTTCTTCTTCGACATCCTGCTGCCGATGAGCCGGACCAACATCGCGGCGCTGTTCGTGATCCTCTTCATCTATGGCTGGAACCAGTATCTCTGGCCGCTTCTCATCACCACCGACCCCTCGATGAACACCATCGTCATGGGCATCCGGCAGATGTTCCCCGCGGGCGACGATGTCGCCGACTGGCCGGTCATCATGGCCACCTCGATCCTTGCGATGGTGCCGCCGGTGATCGTCGTGATCGGGATGCAGCGCCTGTTCATCCGCGGCCTTGTCGAGAGCGAGAAATAGGAAATGGCAACCGTCACACTCGACAGTCTGAAAAAGACCTTCGGCAAGACCGACGTGATCCACGGCATCGACATCGACATCGCCGATGGCGAATTCATCGTGATCGTGGGCCCCTCGGGCTGCGGGAAATCCACGCTGCTGCGCATGGTCGCGGGGCTCGAGACGGTCACCTCGGGCGAGGTGCGCATCAACGGCGCACGCGTCAACGACAAGGAGCCGATGGACCGCGACATCGCCATGGTGTTCCAGAACTACGCGCTCTACCCGCACATGAGCGTGTACGAGAACATGGCCTACGGGCTGAAGATCGCGAAGACCCCCAGGGCCGAGATCGAGGCCCGCGTGACGCAGGCCGCAAGGATGCTCCAGATCGAGCCCTACCTGGCCCGCAAGCCGCGCGAGTTGTCGGGCGGCCAGCGCCAGCGCGTCGCCATGGGCCGCGCCATCGTGCGAAAGCCCGCGGTGTTCCTGTTCGACGAGCCGCTTTCCAATCTCGACGCAAAGCTGCGGGTGCAGATGCGGCTTGAGATCCGGCAGCTTCAGCGCCAGCTTGGGGTGACCGCGCTCTACGTCACCCACGACCAGGTCGAGGCGATGACGCTTGCCGACCGCATGATCGTGATGAACGGCGGCGTGGCCGACCAGATCGGCGCACCGTTGGAGGTCTATCGCAACCCGCGCACGGCCTTTGTCGCGGGCTTCATCGGCTCGCCGCCGACGAATTTTCTGCCCACGGCACGGCTGATGCCGGGCGCGCCGCAGGGCAGCCAGCTGGGGGTGCGGCCCGAGCATGTGTCGCTTGCGGATGCCGGGACAGCCCGGCTGACGGCCCGCGTGCAGTATGCCGAGCCGCTGGGCGCAGAGACGCTGGTGCACCTGCGGCTCGGGGATGGGACCGCGATGACCGCGCGGCAGGACGGCGCCATCCCCCTTCCCGAGGAGGGGGCCGAGACGGGGGTGAACTGGGCGCAGGCCGACGAGATGCTGTTCGGCCCGGACGGGCGGCGGCTGGACCTGCCCTGAGCCGCCCGCCTGTCAGTCGCGCCCGTGGATCCGGTCGTTGCGCACCAGGTAACGCCCGTCGATCCTGAGCGCGAGCGGCTCGCCCGAGATGGGCGGCGCCCCTTCGGCCGCGGGTCGTTGCGCATGGATGTGCAGATGCGGCTCGGTGCTGGCGCCGGAATTGCCGACTTGCCCCAAAGCCGCACCCACCCGCACAGCATCGCCCGGTGCAACCCTCAGGCTGCCCTGCCGCATGTGGGCAAGGACGATCTCGGCATCCGCGCAGCGCAGGATGACGTGGTTGCCAAGCCGGTTGACGGGGTCCTGCTGCGGCACCTCGAAATCCGGCATCCCGCCTTCGGCAGCGATCACCGTCCCGTCGCAAGGCGCATGCAGGGCGGCACCGAAGATCGCATAGGCGGCGGGATCGGCCGGGCGCCAGCCCCGCGCGCGCAGGCCCCACGGGCCCAGCCCGAAGAAGTCCACCGCATGGGACTGCCCGCGCCAGGGCCGGAACCGCGCGATGGTGGGATCGAGCGTGCGCATGTGCCCGTTCACCAGCGGGTTCGACCCGCCATGCCCGACCAAGTAGCGCCCCTGCCCGAAGGGATTGGCGATGTCGACGACCGCCACTGGCGGCAGCACCCGACCCGCAAGCGCCCGCGCGCCGTACCAGCCGCCCACCGCCGCAAGGACAAGCGCCGCGCCAAGCGCCACCCAGCCCCCGGCGTCTTCGGGCATGAGCGGCAACGCCCCTTGCCTGAGCCCCGCCCCCTGCCGGATGACCGCGCCAAGCCAGAGCGCGCCATGGAGATACGGCAGCCACCAGAACGGCACGGCCCATTGCGCGACCAGCGCCAGCGCAAGAAGAATGGCCCCGGACCCGAGCACCTGCACCGCGAACCCCACAAGGCTTCCCGAAGGCAGGAAAGCCACCCAGCAGACCAGCGCAAGCGGCAGCGCGACCTGAACGGCCGCGATCATGGCGCGCCCCCCTCGGGAAACGCGATCGCGGTCACTTCGGCCAGGAAGAAGGGAAACCAGTCCTCGGTGCCGAACATGTTGCCCGCCTCCACCCGGTGCGGCAGGCGAAAGCCCGCCACCTCGCGGAAATCCGACAGGTACCCGCCGAAGGGTTGCAGGCGATAGCGCCGCTCGGGGTTCGCATCGCTCCAGCGCTGGAACCAGACCATGAGTGGCCGGCCCTCGGCATCCACCCGGACATCGACCGCCTGCGAAAGACCGCCCCGGCTGACCGTCACCCGCGCCGTGTCGTCGTCGACCGCCTCCCATGTGACGCCCGGCCCCGGCAGAAGTGCGGCAGGGGTCCAGAACACCGCCTCGGCAATCATGCGGCCAAAGGCGGCGCGGGCATGATCCGCATCGCCGCCCCGGCGCGCGACCGGGATCAGCCCGAGGATGCGGAACCGCGTCCAGCGCCCCGTGTCAGAGCCTGAAAGCGGCAGTCCGCCCTGCGTGGCCATGGCCCAGACGAACCCGTCGGGCGCGGCCAGGACCTGGCGCGCCCGCATCTGCCGGTAGGCCGGCTTCGCCTTGCCCCCCATCCCGAAGCGCCCCGTCATGGAAATATCGGCCACGGTCAGAAGCGGCGTGCCGGGCCGGATGGCGAAGCCGAAGAAGCGCCGTGCGGGTTCCGGCAGGGGAACCAGCATGTCGGGGGAAAAGCGCGCCGGGTCGCGCGGTTGCGTGGCCACCAGCCGCGCCCGTTCCGCCTGCTCGGCCCGCCCGTCCGAACGGCGAAGAAGCCCCAGGGCAACCGCCGCCCCCGACAGACATGCAAGAATGACAGCCACGACTTCCATGAACACCCCGCCCGTTCCAATCCGATGCCACGGGCCATGACAGGTTCGCAGGCGGGCGCGCGATGATCGAGATCAAGGGTTCAAGACCCGCAGGCCTCGCACCGGCAGGTGCTTCGCGGGCTTTGACACGGCACGAGTTCGCTGGGATCATGTCGACAAGATGTGCAGGAACTCGGAGAAAACCATGAAGAAAGCCGCCGAACGCCGGATCGTATCCTCCCGCCACCTGGCCGAGGGCGAGGGCTGGGAAACGTCGGAATTCGAGTTCGGCCTCATCATCGCCTCCAACGCCTTCTCGCGCTGGATGGTGAAGTGCATGGCCGCCGCCGGTCAGACCGAGATGAGCCCGCTCGAGATCCTCGTGCTGCACAACGTGAACCATCGCAACCGCGAAAAGCGGCTGGCCGACATATGCTTCCTGCTCAACATCGAGGATACGCACACGGTCAACTACGCGCTCAAGAAGCTGCTCAAGGCGGGGCTGGTCAGCGCGGACAAGCGGGGCAAGGAGGTGTTCTACATCGCCTCACCGCGCGGCGCCGAACTCTGCGAAGCCTATCGCGACGTGCGCGAGCGCTGCCTTCTGGAGGGGATCGCGCGCATGGATATCAGCGGGCAGGACCTGCGCTCCATCGCCGCCAGCCTGCGCGCGCTTTCAGGCCAGTACGACCAGGCCAGCCGGGCCGCCTCCTCGCTGTAGGGCCCGGCCAACGGCCCTGCCCTAGCCGGACATGGCGTCGGGCAGATAGGTGACGATGCCCGGGAACAGCGTGATCAGCAGCACCGACAGCAGCAGCAGCAGGAAGAACGGAAAGGCCGCCCGCGCGATGCGCAGGATGTCGATGCCGGTCAGTCCCTGGATGACGAACAGGTTGAACCCCACGGGCGGGGTGATCTGGCTCATCTCCACGACCAGCACCAGGTAGATGCCGAACCAGATCGGATCGATGCCCACCGCCAGCACCATCGGCATGATGATCGATGTGGTCAGCACCACCACCGAGATCCCGTCGAGAAACAGCCCCAGCACGATGAAGAACAGCGTCAGCACCGCCAGCAGGACATAAGGCGACAGCCCCATCTCGCCGATCCAGGCAGCCAGGTTCCGCGGCAGCCCGGTGAACCCCATGGCCACCGCGAGAAAGGCCGCGCCAAGCAGGATGAAGGCGATCATGCAGGAGGTGCGGGTGGCCGACAGAAGCGCGTCCAGGAAATCCCTGCGGCTGAAGCTGCCCGACAGCACCGCCAGCAGAAGCGAGAACATCACGCCCAGCGCCGCCGCGTCGGTGGGCGAGGCGATGCCGGTGTAGATGGCGCCGATCACCCCCGCTATCAGGACCGCGACCGGGATCAGCCCCCGTGCCGCCCACAGCTTCTCGCGCAGCGACATGGGCTGGTCGAATGCCGGGATCAGCCCGGGATTCAACAGCGCGCGCGCCGCGACATAGGCGCCGAACAGGCCCACAAGCATCAGTCCCGGCAGGATGCCGGCGACGAACAGCCGCGCGATCGACTGCTCGGTCGCCACGCCATAGACGATCAGGATGATCGACGGCGGGATCAGCAGCCCCAGCGTGGCCGACCCGGCCAGCGTGCCCAGGATCAGGCTTTCGGGATAGCCGCGGGATTTCAGTTCGGGGATCGACATCTTGCCGATGGTGGCCGCGGTCGCGGCCGATGACCCGGACACGGCAGCGAAGATCGCGCACCCGATCACGTTCACATGCAGAAGCCGCCCCGGCAGCCGCCCGAGCCATGGCGCAAGCCCGCTGAACATGTCCGCCGACAGGCGCGAGCGGAGCAGGATCTCCCCCATCAGGATGAACAGGGGCAGCGCCGCAAGCGACCAGGAATGGCTGTGCCCCCAGAAGGTGGTCGCCATCACCAGCCCCACCGGCGCGTTCGAGAAGAAGACCAGCGCGACGGCGGCCACGCCCGCCAGCGCCAGGGCGATCCACAGCCCCGCCGTCAGCAGCACCACGAGCACACCGAGAAGGATCAGGCCGACGACCGGATCTGACATGGCTCAGGCCTCCTCGCCGCTGTCGATCACGAGGCGGCCCTCGCGGATGGTCTGGACCAGGGTGTCGATCGCGGCCACCAGCAGCAGCGCCATGCCCAGCCCCATGAAGCTTTGCGGAAGCCAGAGCGGCACCGGCACCATGCCCGATGACTTGTCCCCGAAATGCCAGCTTTCGAGGATCAGCGCGAAGACATACCAGGTCGCGAAGGCGACCAGCCCGGTTGCAATGACCAGAACCGCCACCTCCAGCGGCAGGCGAACGCGCTCGGGCAGCCGCCCGTTGACCAGCGACACCCGGATATGCCCGCCCGAGCGGAATGTGTATGGCATCGCGAGAAATGTTGCCGCGGCCAGCATGAAGCCCGCGAAATCGGCATAGGACGGGATCGTCGCGGGCAGCGGCAGGCCCAGTACCCGGGTCGAGAAGTTCAGCGCGACCTGCGCGCTGACAAGCACAGCGATCCCCAGGATGATGACGGCCGAAATCCAGCCCGCGGCCAGATAGACCCGGTCGAGCAGTTGACGCATCGGATACCTCACGCTGCCGGCACGCCGGCCCCCGCGCCCGGCGCGCGGGGGGCCGGGGCCGGGCCCTTACTGCTGCTGATATGCCTCGAGAACGGCAAGCGCCGGCGCGGACGCGTTGGCGCGCCAGTTCTCCAGCATCTGCGCGCCGATCTCCTGCAGGCCGGCCTGCAACTCGGCGCTGGGCTCGACGATGGTCATGCCGTTCTCGGCCAGAACGGCGGTCTGCATGTCGGTTTCGGCGCGCGACATCTCCCAGCCGCGGGCCTCGGCCTCGGCGGCGGCGGCAAGCACCGCGGCCTGCACATCCTCGGGCAGACGGCGGAAGGCGCGCTCATTCACCACGACGATGTTCTTCGGCACCCAGGCGTTGATCGGTGTGTAGTGGCTGACGAAGTCCCAGGCGGTGGACGTCGCCCCGGTCGAGGGAGACGTGATCATCGCCTCGACCTGGCCCGTCGCAAAGGCCTGCGGGATATCCGGCGCCTCGACCTGCACGGGCGCCGCCCCGGCCAGTGCGGCGAACTCCTCGAGGGCGGCATTGTAGGCGCGGAACCGAAGCCCGGCCAGGTCGGCCACGGTCGCGATCTCGCCGTTGGTGTAGAGCCCCTGCGCCGGCCAGGCGACGGAATAGAGCGGCATCAGCCCCTGCTCGGCAAGAAGTTCGGTCACCACCGGCTTCTGCGCCTCCCAAAGGCGGGCAGCCTCCTCGTAGCTGGTGGCAAGGAAGGGCTGGCTGTCCAGCCCGTAGGCCGCGTCCTCGTTCACCAGCGTGGACATGAAGAATTCGCCGATCGGCACCTGGCCGGAACGGACGGCGTTCTTGATCTCGCCATGCGGGAACAGCGATCCCGCGGAATGCACCGTGATCTCCAGCGCGCCGCCTGTGGCCTCGGCCACTTCGGTTGCGAACTGCATGATGTTCTGGGTGTGGAAGGTCGTGTCGCCATAGGGCGTCGGCATGTCCCAGGCCTGGGCAGCGACACCGCCGGAGACCCCAACCGCAAGGCCCAGGCTCAGCGCGATATGCTTCATTCTAGAACTCCTCTGTCAGACCACATCCGGCCGGCCGTCAGGGTAACCCGAAACTCCCGGCTCTTCATAACGTTGACATTTTGTCAGCGTTATATGATCAAAGCAACAGCTTTGTATCGGACCGCCAGCAGCAGGGGACAACACGATGACCAAATGGGATTTCTGGATCGACCGGGGTGGCACCTTTACCGACATCGTCGCGCGCAGCCCGAGCGGCAGCCTGAAGACGCACAAGATTCTTTCCGAAAAACCAGAGTCTTACAAGGATGCCGCCGTCCAGGGCATCCGCGAGATCCTGGGCCTTTCCCCCGACCAGGACATCCCCGAAAACCGCATCGGCGCGGTCAAGATGGGCACGACTGTGGCCACCAACGCGCTTCTGGAACGCAAGGGAGAGCCGACCATCCTGCTTATCACCCGGGGCTTCGGGGACCTGCTGCGAATCGGCTACCAGAACCGCCCCGCGCTGTTCGACCTCCATATCCGCCTGCCCGAACTGCTCTATTCCGAGGTGATCGAGGTCGACGAGAGGATCGCCGCCGACGGCAGCATCCTTGCCCCCCTCGACACCGAGGCCGCCCGCGCGGCGCTGCGCGCGGCCCATGCCAGGGGCTACCGCGCCGTGGCGATCGCGCTCATGCACAGCTATCGCCACCCCGACCACGAACGCGCGCTCGGCGATATCGCGCGGCAGGAGGGGTTCGGGCAGATCAGCCTGAGCCACGAGGCAAGCCCGCTCATCAAGCTGGTGGCGCGCGGCGACACCGCGGTGGCGGACGCCTACCTGACCCCGATCCTGCGCCGCTACGTCGCGCAGGTCGGCGACGCGCTGGGCGCCGATGCGGGCCGGGTGGACCGGCTGATGTTCATGCAGTCGAATGGCGGCCTGACCGACGCCGCCGCCTTCCAGGGGCGCGACGCGATCCTGTCGGGGCCCGCCGGCGGCGTGGTCGGCATGGTCGCTACCGCGGCCGCGGACGGGTTCGATCGGCTGATCGGCTTCGACATGGGCGGCACCTCGACCGATGTGTGCCACTATGCGGGCACCTATGAGCGCAGCTTCGAGACGGAGGTGGCCGGCGTTCGGATGCGCGCGCCGATGATGCATATCAACACGGTCGCCGCCGGCGGCGGCTCGATCCTCAGCTGGCGCGACGGACGCCTCCAGGTGGGCCCCGAAAGCGCCGGCGCCGATCCCGGCCCGGCCTGCTACCGTCGCGGCGGGCCGCTGACGGTGACCGACTGCAACGCGGTGCTGGGCAAGTTGCAGCCCGAGACCTTTCCACGCGTGTTCGGGCCCGGCGGCGACCAGCCGCTCGACACCGACGCGCCCCGCGCGCAGTTCGCGGCGCTGGCGCAGGAAATCGCCGCCGCCACCGGCGAGGAGCCGCGCAGCGTCGAGGAACTGGCCGAGGGCTTCCTGCGCATCGCGGTCGAGAACATGGCCAACGCCATCAAGGAAATCAGCGTCAGCCGCGGCCATGACGTGACGCGCTACACGCTCAACTGCTTCGGCGGCGCGGGCGGGCAGCATGCCTGCCTGGTGGCCGATGCGCTTGGCATGACCTCGGTCTACCTGCACCCCTTCGCCGGTGTGCTTTCGGCGCTGGGCATGGGGCTGGCCGACATCGTCGCGCTGAAGGAACGCCAGCTGGACCTGCCGCTGTCGGACGGGGCGGCGCTGGCCGCGGCGGCGGACGAACTGGCCCGGGCCGGCCGCGCCGAGGTGCTGGCCCAGGACGTCAGCCCCGAGAACGTGGACCTGGTGACGAAGGTCTTCGTCCGTGCGGGCAACGCCCAGACCAGCCTGCCGGTGACGCTGGCCGACACGGCGGCGATGGTGGCGGAATTCATGGACGCCCACGCGGCGCAGTTCGGCTTCCGTCCCGATGCGGACACGCTGGCGGCCGAGATGATGACCGTCGAGGCGATCGGGCGCACCGGCGCAAGCGCCCGCCTGCCGGACGCGCCCGAGGGCGCCTCCGAAACGGGGCGCGCGCGGATGTGGACCGGGGGCGGCTTCGCGGAAGTGCCCACCCATGACCGCACGCGCATCGCGCCCGGGGCCGCCATCGACGGCCCCGCCATCATCAACGAGCCCACCGGCACCACCGTGCTCGAACACGGCTGGCGTGCCGAGTGCCTGCCCGGCGGTGCGCTGGTCCTGCGCCGCGTCGTCGCCCTGAAGCGGCAGGAGGCGATCGGCACCAAGGTCGATCCGGTCATGCTCGAGGTGTTCAACAACCTCTTCATGTCCATCGCCGAGCAGATGGGCGCGACGCTGGCCAATACTGCCGCTTCGGTCAATATCCGCGAAAGGCTGGACTTTTCCTGTGCGCTCTTCGATGCGGGCGGCAACCTGATCGCCAACGCGCCCCATGTCCCGGTGCACCTGGGATCCATGAGCGCAAGCGTGAAGGCGATCCTGGCCGAGAACGCGAACGCGATCCGTCCCGGCGACGTGTTCATGATGAACGACCCGTTCCACGGCGGGACGCATCTTCCCGACGTGACGGTGATCACCCCGGTCTTCGACGCCGCCGGCGACCGGATCGACTTCGTCGTCGCCTCGCGCGGGCATCACGCGGATATCGGTGGCCGCACCCCCGGATCGGCCCCTCCCGACAGCCGCCACATCGACGAGGAAGGCGTGCTGATCCGCAACTTCCGCCTGGTCGAGCGGGGCCGCCTGCGCGAGGCGGAAACCCGGGCGCTGCTTGCCTCGGGCCGCTGGCCCTGCCGCAACATCGAGGACAACATGGCCGACCTTGCGGCCCAGATCGCCGCCAACGCGACCGGCGCGCGGGAACTGGGCAAGGCGGTGGCGCAGTTCGGCCGCGACGTGGTCCAGGCCTATATGGGCCATGTGCAGGACAACGCCGAGGAATGCGTGCGCCGCGTGCTCGACGTGCTGCCCGACAGCCGCTTCAGCTATGTGCTGGACAGCGGCGCCCGGATCGAGGTCGCCATCTCGCTCGATCACGCGTCGCGCAGCGCGGTGGTGGATTTCACCGGCACCAGCCCGCAGGACGCGCTGAACTACAACGCGCCGCTGGCAATCTGCCATGCGGTCGTGCTGTATGTGTTCCGCACGCTGGTCGGCAGCGCGATCCCGATGAACGAGGGATGCCTCAAGCCCATCCGCATCGTGGCGCCCGAGGGCAGCTTCATCAATCCGCGCTACCCGGCGGCGGTCATCTCGGGCAACACCGAGGTGAGCCAGGCCATCGCCGAGGCGCTTTACGGCGCGCTGGGCGTGCTTGCGGGCAGCCAGGGGACCATGAACAACTTCGTCTATGGCAACGAAAAGGTGCAGAACTACGAGACGATCTGCGGCGGCACCGGCGCGGGCGACGGCTTCGACGGGTGCTCGGCGGTGCATTCCCACATGACCAACACCCGCATGACCGACCCCGAGGTGCTTGAGCAGCGCTTTCCCGTGCGGGTGCGCGAATTCTCGATCCGGCGCGGCTCGGGCGGTGACGGGCGCTTTCGCGGCGGCGACGGGATCGTGCGGCGGCTGGAATTCCTGGAACCGATGACCGTGACGGTGCTGTCCTCGCACCGCAAGACCGGCGCCTTCGGCGTAGCGGGCGGCGAAGCCGGGCTTCCGGGCGAGAACCTGGTCGAACGGGCCGACGGCCGGCGCGACGGGCTGGCGGGCAACGACCGGGCAGAGATGGAAGCCGGCGACGTCTTCGTCATGCGCACCCCGGGCGGCGGCGGCTTCGGCCCGCCGGACGCTGCCGGGTGATCCCCGCCCTGCCGGTGCCCCGCCGCGCCGGCAGGCACGCCCATCGGCGGCTGCCCACCGCAACCCGTGCCGTCCCGATCAAAGAGGTTGAATTGGCGTCGGCGGCATGTATTTTGCATGTCGACAAGAGGGTGCCCCCGATGACAGAAAACGCTTCCCCCCCCTCGACAGAGCGCAAGCGCGGCTCGGGTGTCAAGTATGTCTACGACACGCTCCGGGACGAGATCCTCAGCCTTGCCCTGCCGCCGGGCAGCCCGATCGACGAGATCAAGCTTTCCGAACGGCTGTCGATGTCGCGCACGCCGATCCGCGAGGCTCTGGTGCGGCTTGCCGGCGAGGGGCTGGTGACCACGCTGCCGAACCGCTCGACCGTGGTCTCGAACATCGACTTCATCAACCTGCACAGCTTCTTCGACGCGCTGACGCTGATGTATCGCGTCACCACCCGGCTGTCGGCCGAGAACCACACGCCCGAGGATCTGAAGACGATCCGCGCCCACCAGGCCGAGTTCGCCCAGGCGGTGAAGTCGCAGGACGCGCTGGCGATGATCGCCGCCAACCGCGAGTTCCACGCCGCCATCGCCGAGGCCGGGCGCAACCCCTATTACACGGGCCTGTGCTGCCGCCTGCTGGATGAGGGGCGGCGGCTGCTCCGGCTCTATTACCAGTCGTTCAACGACCAGCTGCCAGAGGAATACGTGATCGAGCATGACCGCATGATCGCCGCGATCGAGGCGCGCGACATCGCCACCTGCGACCGGCTGGCCAGCGCCCATGCCGACCAGATCGTGCGCCAGATCCGCACCCTTGTCGCCCGCGACCGCCGGCAGACCATCCCGCTCTGACCGCCCCTTCGGCACCCGCCCGTCACGAAGCCCGGCCACCGCGCCGGGCTTCGTCGTTCCGGAAGGCCTGTCGCCAAATTTTATGTCGACAAATAAAATACAACGCATATCATCGGCGTATCCAGTGACAGAATCGCGGGCAGCCCGGCGTGCCGTGCCGGCCCCGTCAGACCGCCCGAAGGAGATACAGATGGCTTCCTCCATATTCTCAGGCACCATCCCCGCCCTGATGACCCCCTGCCGGGAGGATCGCAGCCCCGATTTCGACGCGCTCGTGCGCAAGGCGCAGGAACTTGTCGGCGCGGGCATGCGCGGCGTGGTCTATTGCGGCTCGATGGGTGACTGGCCGCTCCTGACCGACGCCGAGCGGATGGAGGGCGTCGAGCGCCTGGTGAAGGCCGGTATCCCGGTGATCGTCGGCACCGGTGCCGTGAACACGAAAATGGCCGTGGCCCATGCCGCCCACGCCCAGAAGGTGGGCGCCGCCGGCCTGATGGTCATTCCCCGCGTGCTGTCCCGCGGGCCCGTGGTCGCGGCCCAGAAGGATCACTTCAAGGCGATCCTCGCCGCGGCGCCCGACCTGCCGGCGGTGATCTACAACAGCCCCTATTACGGCTTCGCCACCCGCGCCGACCTGTTCTTCGCGCTGCGCGCCGAGCATCCGAACCTGGTCGGCTTCAAGGAATTCGGCGGGCCGGAGGATCTGTCCTACGCGGCCGAGCACATCACCAGCCGCGACGACCAGGTGACGTTGATGATCGGGGTGGACACCTGCGTGTTCCACGGCTTCGTCAACTGCGGCGCGACCGGCGCTATCACCGGCATCGGCTGCGTGCTCCCGAAGGAGATCCTGCACCTGACCGCGCTGTGCCAGGCAGCAGCCGCGGGCGACGTCGCCGCGCGGCGCCATGCGAAGGAACTGGACGAGGCGCTGGCCATCCTGTCGGCGGTGGATGCGGGCCCCGACCTGGTGCTGTTCTTCAAGCACATGATGGTGCTGAAGGGGAACCCGGAATACCTGCTGCACTTCAACGAAAGCGACCGGCTTTCCCCCAGCCAGCAGGGCTTCATCGAGGCGCAGCTCAAGCTCTTCGACACCTGGTACGCCGAATGGTCGCAGCAGCCCGAGGTGGCGAAGCACAAGGTCTGAGTGCCCGGAGGCACGATCACCGGCCCCGCCCCGGCGGGGCCGCAGGCATCCGGCGCGGACCGGACGGTCCCCGCGCAACCCCGCGTCGCATTTTCGTCAAACAGTTTCCGTAGGCTCGCCGCAGCAAGCTACGGAGCCTGACCATGGACCACACGGAAGGGCATAACCCACCGAAATTCGGGATGACGGGTTTTCTTCTGGGGGTCGCGGCTGTGGTCGTGACGCTCATCCAGATTTCCACCTTCTTCGAGCCGCAGGAGCAGGGCACCGGCGCCCTGATCGGAGAGATCGCCGCCGATATCCGCCAGTCGGCGGAACGCGCCATGCGCGGCGAACCCGCACCCGGGCCCGAGCCGGCAGGCATCAGCCTTGGTCTGATCGTCACGGTCGGCGCCCTGGTCGTGGCCGGTATCGCGGTGATCCTCGGCGGCATCGGGCTCTACCGCAACGAGCCGCACCGCCCGTCCTACATGGCGGTGGGTTTCGGTTCGTCGGCCTTTGTCCTGCATTTCGCGTTCTGGTTGGCCGTGCTGATCTGCGGCATCGTCCTGCTGACGAGCATCATCAGGAACCTGGACGGCATCCTGGGGAACTAGCGACCGCAAAGCCGCGCAGGCACCGGTCACACCGCCGCCAGCCCCTCTCGCGCCAGCCGGTCCATCAGCGCCACTTCCTCGGCGCTGAGCGCGATGCCCTGCGCCTGAGCCTCGGCCCGCGCGGCGTAGCGGCGTTGCGAAGGAAGCCGCGCGCCCTGCCCGGCGATGGCGTCGAGCAGCGCCTCGGCGCGGGGGAACGGATTGCCGCCCGCCCGCGACGCGAAGCGGCCGGGGTCGAAGGCCAGGATCAGCTCGCCATGCCGTGGCGCCAGCGTGGTCGTGCCCAGCGCCTCCAGCGCCTCGGGGCTGGTCAGATCGCCGATCATCGCCGCCGCCAGCAACTCGATCATCGTCGATATGGCGGACCCCTTGTGCCCGCCGAAGGGCAGCATCGCCCCCTCCAGCGCCGCCGCGGGGTCGGTCGTTGGCTGCCCGTCGCGGTCGATGGCCCAGCCCTCGGGCAGCGGCTTGCCCGCCTTGCGGTGCAACTCGATCTCGCCCCGCGCGGCGACCGAGGTGGCGAAGTCGAAGACATAGGGATCGCGCCCCGGACGCGGCCAGCCAAAGGCGAAGGGGTTGGTCCCCAGCAGCGGCGCCTGCCCGCCCGAAGGTGCCACGCTGGCATAGCTGGGGCACATGGCGATCCCGGCCAGACCGCGGTCGGCGATGGCCTCCACCTCGGGCCAGAGCGCCGAGAAATGCACGCAGTCGTTGATGACCAGCGCCGCCAGCCCGTGCCGCCGCGCGCTTTCCTCCAGCACGGGCAGGCCCAGCTCGAAGGCGGAATTGGCAAAGCCGCCCTGCGCGTCGACGCGGACGATGGCGCCATCCTCGGGCGCGAGTTCGGGCATCGCGTCGGCCGCGACCTTGCCCGCCTTGATCGTGCGCAGGCACCCCTCGATCCGGTAGACGCCGTGCGACTTGCAGCCGTCACGCTCTCCGGCGGCGATGACACGGGCCAGCGCCCCCGCCTGGGTCTTGCACAGGCCCGCCCCGGTGAAGATCGCCTCGATCCGGCGGATCAGTTCGCCCTCGGTCAGCCGCATGGGTCCGGTCATCCTGCTTCCCCTTGCCATCCGCATCCCGACAGGATGCGCTTTGCATTTGCATACTGTTTGTATATTGATTGTCTCCAACATCTCAAGCCCGACCGGGCTGCCGACAGACACGAAGGAGTGCGCCATGACCCATGTTCCACACGGCAGGCATCTTGTCGCCGGCGAATGGATCGCCACCGCAGAAACATTCGAGAACGCCCCCGCCCATGGCCCCGCGCACCGCTTCTCGGTGGGCAGTGTCGAGCTGGTGGACCGCGCCTGCGAGGCGGCCGAGGCGGCGTTCGATGCCTATGCCGCGACCAGCCGGGCCGAGCGCGCGGATTTCCTCGACCGCATCGCCACGGAGATCGAGGCCCGCGGCGCCGACATCACCGCGATCGGCACCGCCGAGACGGGGCTGCCCGCGGCCCGGCTCGACGGCGAGCGCGGGCGCACCTGTGGCCAGCTGCGCCTTTTCGCGACCCATATCCGCAAGGGGGACTATCTCGACCGGCGGCATGACCCCGCGCAGCCCGACCGCGCGCCGCTGCCGCGCCCGGATCTGCGGATGATCCAGCGCCCCGTGGGCCCGGTGGCGGTGTTCGGCGCGTCGAACTTCCCGCTCGCCTTCTCGACCGCGGGGGGCGACACGGCGGCGGCGCTGGCGGCAGGCTGCCCGGTGGTGGTCAAGGGCCATTCCGCCCATCCCGGCACTTCCGAGATCGTGGCCGAGGCCATCGCCGCCGCCATCGCCGCCTGCGACATGCCCGCGGGCGTCTTCAGCCAGATCCAGGGCGGCAATCGCGCCGTTGGCGCGGCGCTGGTCCAGCATCCCCGGATCAAGGCCGTGGGCTTCACCGGATCGCTGGCCGGGGGCCGCGCACTGTTCGACCTGTGTGCCGCCCGGCCCGAGCCGATCCCCTTCTTCGGCGAACTGGGCTCGGTCAACCCGATGTTCCTGCTGCCCGGCGCCATGTCGGCCCGCGCCGAGGAAATCGGGCGCGGCTGGGCCGGCAGCCTGGCCATGGGGGCGGGCCAGTTCTGCACCAATCCCGGCATCTGCGTGGTGATCGAAGGCCCCGACGCCGACCGCTTCGCCGAGGCGGCCCGCGCGGCACTCTCGGAAACCGGGCCGCAGGTGATGCTGACCGACGGCATCGCCGACGCCTACCGCTCGGGTGCGGCGCGCGTCGCGGGGGCGGCGGGAGTTCAGGACCTGCTGAGCCAGATGTGCGACCGGCGCGAGGCGCGGCCCTTCCTGTTCCGGGTGACGGCGCAGGACTGGCTGGCGGATCATGCCCTGTCCGAAGAGGTGTTCGGGCCCCTTGGGCTGATCGTCACCGTGCGCGACGCGGACGAGATGCTGGCGGTGGCCCACAGCCTCAAGGGCCAGCTGACCGCGACCCTGCATCTCGATCCGGGCGACCGGGCGCTGGGCCAGCGGCTTCTGCCGGTGCTGGAACGCAGGGCCGGCCGGGTGCTGGCCAACGGCTTTCCCACCGGGGTCGAGGTCTGCGACGCCATGGTGCACGGCGGCCCCTACCCCGCCAGCACCAATTTCGGCGCGACCTCGGTCGGCACGCTGTCGATCCGCCGTTTCCTGCGTCCGGTATGCTACCAGAACATCCCCGCGGACCTGCTGCCCGAGGATCTGGCCTGAAGATCGGAGCGCGCCGCGCCCCCGCCGGGCGCGGCGCCTTCCGGATTTCCATACAACAAGTATACAGAGATTATTTTCACTTGATACGCGGAATTCGACGTTTCATAGTCCACGGAAGAATCAAGCCAACGGAGAGGGCAACCATGACCACCAAGACACTGATCGGCGCCGCCATCGCCTTTGCCTGCCTTGCAGGTGCGGCCCAGGCGGACAAGCTTGACGACATCATCGCGTCGGGCACGCTGCGCTGCGCCGTCACGCTCGACTTCCCGCCGATGGGGATGCGTGACGAGAACAACAACCCGATCGGCTTCGACGTCGATTACTGCAACGACCTGGCCGCCGCCCTGGGCGTCGACGCCGAGATCGTCGACACCCCCTTCCCCGAGCGTATTCCCGCGCTGATGTCGGGCCGGGTGGACGTGGGCGTCGCCTCGACCTCGGACACGCTGGAGCGGGCCAAGACCGTCGGCTTCTCGGTCCCCTACTACGCCTTCGAGAACTCGGTCGTGGTGGCCGAGGGTGTCGAGGGTGACAGCTGGGACGACATGCGCGGCAAGACCATCGGCGCGACCGCCGGCACCTACGAGGCGATCTGGATCGAAGAGCGCATCGCCGAGTGGGGCGAGGGCACCTTCCGCCCCTACCAGACCCAGGCCGACGTATTCCTCGCGCTGAGCCAGGGCCAGATCGACGCCACCGTGTCGACCACCGAAGTGGCCAACGCCAACGTCGACTCGGGCAACTATCCGGGCATCTCGATCATCGCCAAGGCGCCGATGGTGCCCGACTACGTCGCGCTCTTCACGATGCGCAACGAATACGGCCTGATCAACTACCTGAACCTGTTCGTGAACCAGCAGGTCCGCACCGGCCGCTATGCCGAGCTTTTCGCCAAGTGGATCGGCGAGGGCGAGCCGGCGCAGCTGACCGTGCCGAACGCCTACCGCTGACCTGAACGGCCGAAGGCGGCGCGGCAAACCCTGCGCCGCCTTCCCCCTCTCCATTTAGCGAGGCGGACATGTTCGACTACACCTTCCAATGGCGGCAGGCCTATGCGCGGCTGCCGCAGATGCTGGAAGGGGCGCTGGTCACGATGGAAGTGGCCATCCTCTCGATGCTGATCGGCGTGGCGCTGGCGGTGATGCTGACGCTGTTCCGCCTTTCCGGCAACCGGGCCCTTTCCGCCGTAGCGACAAGCTGGGTGGAAGTCGCCCGCAACACGCCGGCGCTGTTCCAGATCTACATGGCCCATTTCGGGGTGGCGAGCTTCGGGCTCTATCTCAGCCCCTATGTATCGCTGCTGGTCGGGATCACCTTCAACAACGCAGGCTACCTGGCCGAGAATTTCCGCGGCGCGCTCAAGGCCATTCCCGACACCCAGACCCGGGCCGCCCGCTCGCTGGGCATGACCGGCATGCAGGCCTTCCGCTACGTCGTGCTGCCGCAGATGCTGCGCATCGCCTTCCTGCCGATGACCAACCAGATGGTCTGGGCGATCCTTATGACCTCGCTGGGCGTGACCGTCGGCATGAACATCGACCTTTACGGCGTGACCCAGGACCTGAACGCGCTGACCTTCCGCACCTTCGAACTGTTCGCCATCGCGGCGGTGATCTT
The DNA here is from genome assembly GCF_013093415.1 of Halovulum dunhuangense. Lineage (NCBI taxonomy): Bacteria > Pseudomonadati > Pseudomonadota > Alphaproteobacteria > Rhodobacterales > Paracoccaceae > Halovulum > Halovulum dunhuangense. Next base: position 1,348,234 of record NZ_JABFBC010000001.1, on the reverse strand, counting down.
CTACCTGATCACCAAGGCCATCACCCTGTCGGCGCGCCTGATCGCGTCGCGGCTGTTCAAGTACTGAGCGGGGGCAGGCCATGTTCGAAACCGCGCTGAGCACGAACGACATGATCTTCCTCGCCAAGGGGGCGGGGATGACGCTGATCGTGACCGGCATCTCGGTCGTGATCGGCACGGCTCTGGGCATCCTCTTCGGGGTGATCCGCTACCAGGTTGGCCCGATCTTCGCCGCGCCGCTGACCTTCTTCCTGGACGTCTTCCGCTCGATCCCGCTGCTGATCCAGCTGGTGCTGGCCAACGCCTTCATCGGCACCGTCCTCCAGATCCGGCTTTCGGGCTTCACCGTGGCCTGCATGGTGCTGTCGCTCTACACCGCCGCCTATTGCGCGGAAATCGTGCGCGGCGGCATCGAGGCGGTTCCGACGACCACACGGCGGGCCGCCCGGTCGCTTGGCATGACGTGGTTCCAGGACATGCGCTACATCGTGGCGCCGCTTGCGACCCGCGTGGCCCTGCCCTCCTGGATCGGCCTTGCGCTCGGCGTGATGAAGGACTCGGCGCTGGTCTACGTTGTGCAGGTGACGGAACTCCTGCGCTCCACCCAGATCCTGATCACCCGCCTGCAGGAGCCGCTTCTGCTGCTGATGATCTGCGGCCTGTTCTACTTCGCCATCAGCTTCCCCATCGCCCGCCTCGGCGGCTATCTCGAAAGACGGTGGTCCAATGATTGAGATCGAGAACGTCCACAAATCCTTTGGCGCGCTCAAGGTGCTGAAGGGCATCAACCTGACCGTCGAGCGCGGCGAGGTGGTGTCGGTCATCGGCGGATCGGGTTCGGGGAAATCCACGCTGCTGACCTGCATCAACGGGCTCGAAGCCATCGACAGCGGCAGGATCACCATCGACGGCACCGTGGTCCACGACCGCAAGACCGACCTTAACAGGCTGCGGCAGAAGGTCGGGATCGTGTTCCAGCAGTTCAACGCCTTTCCGCATCTGACGGTGCTCGACAACGTCACGCTCGCGCCCCGCAAGGTGCTGGGCATGGGCCGGTCCGAGGCGGAGGAGATCGCCGTCCGCCAGCTGAAACATGTGGGCCTGGGCGACAAGCTGACCACCTATCCCGGCCGCCTGTCGGGCGGACAGCAGCAGCGCATGGCGATCGCCCGCGCGCTGGCGATGTCGCCCAAGTACATGCTGTTCGACGAGGTGACATCCGCGCTCGACCCGCAGCTGGTGGGCGAGGTGCTGGACACGCTGAAGATGCTGGCCGACGAGGGGATGACGATGATCTGCGTCACCCACGAGATGGGCTTCGCGCGCGACGTGTCGCGCCGCGTGGCTTTTTTCCACCAGGGCGTGATGGCCGAGATCGGCCCGCCCGACCAGATATTCGGCGCGCCGCAGGACCCCGAGACGCAGAAGTTCCTCTCGAGCGTCAGATAACATCGTGCAACCGGACGTGATCGTGATTGGCGCGGGGGTCGTCGGGCTCTCCGCGGCGCTTGCCGCGCAGGCGCGGGGCCTGAGCGTGACGGTGATCGACCGCGAGGGGCCGGCCGCCGGCGCCTCGGCCGGGAACGCGGGCGCCTTCGCCTTTAGCGACATCCTGCCGCTGGCCTCGCCCCGGATCATCCGGCAGGCGCCCAAATGGCTGCTCGACCCGCTGGGCCCGCTGTCGGTGCCGCCCGCCTACGCGCTGCGCATCGCGCCCTGGATGTTGCGCTTCTGGCGCGCATCCTGGCCCGCGCAGGTGGCGGCGTCCACCCGCGCCCAGACCGCGATGATGCGCCATTCCCGGGCCGCGCTGGAATCGATGCTCTCGCGCGAGGGGCTGGGGCATTTCCTGCGCCGCGACGGGCAGTTGCAGGTCTACGAGGGCGCGCGCGAATTCGACGCCTCGCTTCCCGGATGGGCGGCGCGGCAGGCCGAGGGCATCGAGTTCCGCCACCTGAAGGGCGACGAGATCGCGGAAATCCAGCCCGGCCTCGCGCCGCGCTTCACCCACGCGACCTTCACCCCGGGCTGGTGGTCCGTCACCGACCCGCGCGACTACACGCTGGCGCTGGCCGAACAGGTGCGCGCGCGGGGCGGCCAGATCGTCGTCGCCGAGGCGACGGCGCTGGTTCCGGGCGGCGTGCAGACCGCCACCGGGGTCATGCAGGCCGAAAGGATCGTGCTGGCCGCCGGCGCCTTCTCGCATCGGCTGGCACGGACTGCCGGCGTCAGGATACCGCTGGAAACAGAGCGCGGCTACAACACCACCCTGCCCGTGGATGCGTTCGACCTGCGCACGCAGATCACCTTTGGCGGGCACGGCTTCGTTGTCTCGCGGCTGTCCACCGGGATCCGCGTGGGGGGCGCTGTGGAACTGGGCGGGCTCGACCTGCCCCCGAACTACGCCCGCGCCGACGCGATGCTGAAGAAGGCGACAGACTTCCTGCCCGGTCTCAGGACCACGGGCGGCACGCAATGGATGGGCTTCCGCCCCTCGCTGCCCGACAGCCTGCCCGCAATCGGCCCGCTCAAGCCAAGACCGGACGTGATATGCGCCTTCGGCCATGGCCATCTGGGCCTGACCCAGTCCGCCGGCACCGCCGAGATCGTGGCCGACCTCTTGACGGGGCGCGCGCCCGGCATCGACATGACCCCCTACGCACCCCACCGTTTCTGACCGAGGTCCATCATGGCCACCCATACGTTCTCCTGCATCGACGGGCATACCTGCGGCAATCCCGTGCGCCTCGTTTCCGGCGGCGGGCCGCGCCTTCAGGGCGCCAACATGCTGGAACGCCGCGCACATTTCCTGCGCGAATTCGACTGGATCCGCACCGGCCTGATGTTCGAGCCGCGCGGGCACGACATGATGTCGGGCGCGATCCTCTATCCGCCCACGCGCCCCGATTGCGACGTGGCGGTGCTGTTCATCGAAACCTCGGGCTGCCTGCCAATGTGCGGGCATGGCACCATCGGCACGATCACCATGGGGATCGAGAACGGCCTGATCACCCCGCGCGAACCGGGTCGCCTGTCGATCGAGACGCCCGCCGGCAAGGTGGACATCGCCTACCGGCAGGAGGGGCGCTTCGTCGAGGAAGTGCGCCTGACCAACGTCCCCGCCTTCCTTTACGCCGAGGGTCTGACCGCCGAGGTGGAAGGCCTGGGCGAGATCGCCGTGGACGTGGCCTATGGCGGCAATTTCTACGCCATCGTCGAGCCGCAGCAGAACTTCCGCGACATGGCCGATTTCACTGCCGCCGAGCTGATCGGCCATTCCCCGAAACTGCGCGCGGCGCTCAACGCGAAATACGACTTCGTCCACCCCGAGCATGACGCGATCCGGGGCCTGTCGCATATCCTGTGGACCGGGGCGCCCACGGTCGACGGCGCCCATGCCCGCAACGCGGTGTTCTACGGCGACAAGGCGATCGACCGCTCGCCCTGCGGCACCGGCACCTCGGCGCGCATGGCGCAGCTTGCGGCCAGGGGCAAGCTGAAGGTGGGCGACGAGTTCTGGCACGAAAGCATCATAGGCTCGATCTTCAAGGGACGGGTCGAGGCGGCGGCCACTGTCGCCGGGCGCGACGCGATCATCCCGTCCATCGCCGGATGGGCGCGTATGACCGGCTACAACACGATCTTCATAGACGAGCGCGACCCCTTCGCGCATGGCTTCGTGGTGAAATGAACATGACGGCGCAAAGCGTTCTTCCCGGGCAGGCCGAGGGCCAGGTGCTTGCCACCGGCGAAGGGCTCAGCTTCTGGGGCGGGGTCGATCCGGCCACCGCGCGGGTCATCGACACCCACCACCCGCTGCACGGCGCCAGCGTCGCGGGCAAGGTGCTGATGATGCCCACCAGCCGCGGGTCGTGCACCGGAAGCGGCGTGATCCTCGACATGGCGCTGAACGGCCGCGCCCCGGCCGCCCTGATCTTCGCCGAGGCCGAGGACGTGCTGACACTGGGCGCGATGGTCGCCGACCGGCTGTTCGGCCGGGGCTTTCCGGTGCTGCGCCTGTCGCATGCCGCCTTTGCGCAGGTGGCGCGGGCCGAGCGGGTGCGGATCACCGCCGACACGCTGATCGCGGATGGCACGGAGATCCCCCTCGCGCCCCCCGCCGCTGCCGCGCTCGACCTGACCGAAAGCGACCGCGCCTATCTTGCGGGCGCGCATGGCCGCGCAGCGCAGCTTGCCATGGAAATCCTGATCGCCATGGCCGCGAACCAGGGCGCCGCGCGGCTGTGCGACGTGACGCGGGTACATATCGACGGCTGCATCTACGCAAGCCCCGCCAACCTGCGCTTTGCCGAGGAAATGGCAGCACTTGGCGGGCGGGTGGTGGTGCCCACGACCACCAACGCGATCTCTGTCGATCACGAGAACTGGCGTGGCCAAGGCGTGCCCGACAGCTTCGGCGGGCCGGCCAGCCGGCTGGCGGATGCCTATGTCGCGATGGGGGCCGCGCCCAGCTTCACCTGCGCGCCCTACCTGCTGGAGAACGCGCCGAAGCCGGGCGAGGATATCGGCTGGTCCGAGTCCAATGCCGTGATCTATGCCAACTCGGTGCTGGGCGCGCGCACGGTCAAGCACCCGGATTTCCTGGATCTTTTCATAGCCCTCACGGGCCGCGCGCCCCATTCCGGCGTCTACCTGCCGGAAAACCGCCGCCCCCGCCGGGTGATCCGGGTCGCCGCCCCGGCAGAAGTGGATGACGCCTTCTGGCCGATGCTGGGCTGGCTGGTGGGCCAGGCCGCGCCCGACCGGGTGCCGCTGATCGCGGGCTGCGAGGGGCTCTCGCCGACAGAGGACGACCTAAAGGCGCTGTGCGCGGCCTTCGGCACGACATCCGCCGCGCCGATGCTGCATGTGGCGGGCCACACCCCCGAGGCGGGGCTGGCGCCGGTGGAGGATGCGGACACGGCAGAGGTGGCCCTTGCCGATTTCCGCACCCTCTGGGCCGGGTTCAACGAGGCGCCCGACGCGGTGGACCTGGTGGCGATCGGCAGCCCCCACGCCTCCGCCCATGAGTGCCGGATGCTGGCGGACCTGCTGACCGGCACGCGCAATCCCGGGACGGACGTGATCCTGACCGTGGGCCGGGCGACGCTGGCCGCGATGGCGCGCGACGGAACCCTGGCGCGGCTGATGGACTTCGGCGTGAAGGTGGTGCCGGATCTGTGCTGGTGCTCGATCTCTGAGCCGGTGTTCCCGCCGACGGCCAAGGTCGTGATGACCAATTCCGGCAAGTACGCCCATTACGGCCCGGGGCTGACGGGCCGGCGGATGCGGTTCGGAAACCTGGCCCAATGCGCCGAGACGGCGCGCACCGGCCGGGCACCGGAAAACATGCCCAACTGGTTGGCGTGAAAGGATAATCCGATGCGATCGTCAAAGACCATCCACGTCATTTCCGCCCATGCCGAGGGCGAGGTGGGCGACGTGATCGTGGGCGGCGTGACGCCGCCGCCGGGCGACACCCTGTGGGAGCAGAGCCGCTGGATCGCGCGCGACGGCACCTTGCGCAACTTCGTCCTGAACGAGCCGCGCGGGGGCGTGTTCCGCCATGTGAACCTGCTGGTGCCGCCCAAGGATCCGCGCGCGGATGCCGCCTTCATCATCATGGAGCCCGAGGACACGCCGCCGATGTCGGGGTCGAACTCGATCTGCGTGGCGACCGTGCTGCTGGATGCGGGCATCCTGCCGATGGTGGAACCCGTTACCGAGATCACGCTGGAAGCACCCGGCGGGCTGGTGCGGGTGCGCGCGGAATGCCGGGGCGGCAAGGCCGAGCGGATCTTCGTGCAGAACCTGCCGAGCTTCGCGGCACGGCTTGACGCGGACCTGGAAGTGCCGGGGCTGGGCACGCTGAAGGTGGACACCGCCTATGGTGGGGACAGCTTCGTTTTCGTGGATTCCCAAGCACTTGGCTTTGCCCTGACCCCCGACGAGGCGCGCGATATCGCGGGGCTTGGGGTGACGATCACCAATGCCGCGAACGAGCAGCTGGGGTTTGTCCATCCGGAGAATCCCGACTGGCGGCATATCTCGTTCTGCCTGTTCGCGGGGCCGGTTCGGCAGGACGGGGGCGACCTGCGCGCGGGCGCGGCGGTGGCGATCCAGCCGGGCAAGGTCGACCGCTCGCCCACCGGCACGGCCCTGTCGGCGCGGATGGCGGTGCTGCATGCGCGGGGGCAGATGCGGACGGGGCAGAGCCTGACGGCAATTTCCCTTATCGGCTCGACGTTTACCGGGCGGATCCTGGGCGAGGCGGTGGTGGGCGACAGCCCGGCGATCCTGCCCGAGATCTCGGGCCGGGGCTGGATCACGGGCATCCATCAGCACATGCTTGACCCCTCGGACCCGTGGCCCGGGGGCTATCGGCTGTCGGATACCTGGGGCGCCGGACCCTGGCGGGGGGGCCGCTGACAGCCGCCTGGAAGGCGTCTGGAAAGTGTATGGCACGCGTATGGCACGCGTATGGCACTTCGTCGGGCATCAGCGCCCGGCAGCGACCCCGCCGGACCGGCCCGGCGGCGCGTCTTTTCCGCCGGGCGATGCGCGGGGCGAGCGCAGCGCAGCGCCGGTCCCGCCCGAAAAAGCCCCGGCCCGGAAAGACCGGGCCGGAGAGTTGGGTCGGATTTGGTGAGAAGCCGCCGCCCGGCTCATCGGACCCGCAGCGGCGACATGTCGGTTTTGCCACGGGAATGTTGCAGAACTGTTTGACGCGACCCGCCCCCTGCCCTTTCCTTCCCGCACGAGGGTGACGGGAGGCAATCGCAAGCCGTGCGGACATTGCTGGACATCGGGCTGCCGCTGGGACTGTTCGGGATCATGTTCTGGCTGGGGCTGGAATTGCGCCTGGGCGATTTCCGGCGCGTGCTGGCGCGGCCCCGCGCGCTGGTGCTGGGGCTGTGTCTTCAGGGGCTGGCGTTGCCCGCGCTGGGCCTGGCGCTGATCCTGTCGTGGCCGGTGCCGCTGCCCGCGGAACTGGGCCTGGGGGTGATGCTGCTCGCGGCGTCGCCGGGTGGGGTCACGTCGAACCTGTTCACGCGGCTTGCCGGGGGCGACACGGCGCTGTCGATCACGCTGACCGCGACGATGACGCTGGCCGCCTTCGTGACGGTGCCCACGATCCTGGCGCTGGCCCAGGCGGTGCTGGGGCTGGAGATCGCGGGCGATCTGTCCTTTCCGGTCCTGTCGCTGACGCTTTTCGCGCTGGTGGTGGTGCCGGTCGCGCTGGGGGTGCTTGCGCGGGTCCGGCTGGCGCATCTGGTCGCGCGGCATGGCCGCCGGGTGCTGCGCATGGCGGCGCTGCTGCTGGGCGGGCTTCTGGCGCTGTCGCTGGTCGATGCGCGGGCGGAACTGGAGGGGGCGCTGCGCGATGCGGGGCTGCTGGCGCTGGCGCTGAACCTGTCGGCCATGGCGCTTGCGCTGATCGCGGCGCGGATGGCGCGGCTGGAGCCGCCGCAGGCGCGGGCGCTCAGCCTGGAATGCGGGTTGCAGAGCACGCCCACCGCGCTGACGCTGGCGGTGCTGCTGGGCCTGCCGGCGATGGCGCTGACGCCGGCCGCCTTTTACGGGATCTGGATGCTGTTGAGCGCGAGCGCCTTCGCCGCGCTGAATGCCCGGCGCAGGGCGCTGCACCCTTGACACTTTCCCGCGGGCGCGGTCTGGTGCGGGCACCGGACAGGGGCGTCCGCGCGGACCGCGCGGGCTGAGAAGCACCCTTCGAACCTGAACCAGATCATGCTGGCGTAGGGAGTCTCGGTGCGACGAGCCTGCGCCCCGTCCTGGCCCTGCTCCTGCATCGCCTCTCTCTCCGCCGCGGAAAGGGAAGAGCGATGGAAAACCCAGGCAGTCATCTGGCCCGGATGCGGGAAACCGCGCCGCTGGTCCACAACATCACGAATTTCGTGGCGATGAACGTCATGGCCAACGTGCTGCTGGCGGTGGGCGCGTCGCCCGCCATGGTGCATGCGCGCGAGGAGGTGGGCGAATTCGCCGGCCTTGCGCAGGCGTTGAGCGTGAACATCGGCACCGCCGATCCCGACTGGGGCGCGGCCATGGAGGACGCGGCTTCGGTGATGAACGCGAACGCGCGGCCCTGGGTGTTCGATCCCGTGGGCGTGGGTGCGACGCGGTTCCGGCAGGACCTGTCGCGGCGGCTGCTGGCGCTGCGCCCCACGGTGGTGCGCGGCAACGCGTCCGAGATCCTGGCGCTGGCGGGGCTGTCGGGCAAGGCCCGCGGCGTGGATGCGGGCGACAGCGTGGAGGCGGCGATGGAGGCCGCGCAGGCGCTTGCGCGCGAGACGGGCGGGGTGGTCGCGGTGTCGGGGCCCGAGGATTACGTCACCGACGGCGCGCGCGGCTACCGCATCGCCAACGGCCATCCGCTGATGGCGCGGGTCACGGTGATGGGCTGTTCGCTGAACGGGGTGATCGCGGCCTATTGCGTGGGCGCCGGGCCGCTGGAGGCGACGGCCGCGGCGCTGGCCAGCTACGGGCTGGCGGGCGAGGTGGCGGCGCGGGCGGCCGGGGGGCCCGGCAGTTTCCAGCCGGCATTCCTGGATGCGCTGGCGGCGCAGACGCCGGAGGCGTTGGATGCAGGCGCGCGGGTCAGGGTCGCGTCCGAAGGCGCGCAGGTGAGCGTCGCGTCCGAAGGCGCGCGGACAAGCGTGACATGATCGGGCCGGTCTACGTCATCACCGATCCCGCCGCCCCCCTGCCGGTGATCGAGCAGGCCCGCGCCGCGGCGCGCGGCGGGGCCTGGGCGGTGCAGTTGCGCGACAAGGGGGCGAGCGATGCGGAGCTGGTGGCGCTTGCGCGCGCGCTGGTGGCCGAGTTGCGCCCGCTGGGCGTGAAGCTGATCGTGAACGACCGGCTGGAGGTGGCGCTGGCGGCCGGCGCGGACGGGCTGCACATCGGCCAGGGCGACGGCGACCCGGTGGCCGCGCGGGCGCGGCTGGGCGCTGGCCGGCTGCTGGGCCTGTCGGTCGAGACGGTGGCGCAGGCAAGCCGGGTGCCCGGTTGCGTCGATCACGTCGGCGCGGGGCCGGTCCGGGCGACGGCGACGAAGCCCGATCACGCCGCGCCCACGGGCCTTGACGGGCTGGCCGCCATCGTGGCGCGCGCAGGTGTGCCGGCGGTCGCGATCGGCGGGCTGGGCCCGGGCGACGCGGCGGCGGTGAAGGCGGCGGGGGCGGCGGGCATGGCGGTCGTCTCGGCCGTGGTGCGGGCCGCGGCGCCCGAGGACGCAACCCGCGCGCTGGTCGCGGAATGGAGGCAGGCATGATCCCCAACATCCTGAGCATCGCGGGGTCCGACCCCTCGGGGGGCGCGGGCATCCAGGCGGACATCAAGGCGATTTCCGCGAGGGGCGGCTATGCGATGGCGGCGATCACCGGGCTGACGGCGCAGAACACGCGCGGCGTGCAGGCGGTGTCGCTGGTCGATCCGGCACTGGTCGAGGCGCAGATCGCGTCCATCCGCGCCGATATCCGCATCGACGCGGTCAAGATCGGGATGCTGGGCAGCGCCGATATCATCGCCGCGGTGGCGCGTGCGCTGGCGGGGCTGGAGGCGCCCGTCGTGCTGGATCCGGTGATGGTCGCCAAGGGCGGCGACCGGCTGCTGGAGGCGGCGGCGGTGGCGGCGCTGCGCGGGACGCTGTTGCCAATGGCGGGGCTGCTCACGCCGAACCTGCCCGAGGCGGCGGATCTGCTGGGCGAGCGTCAGGCGGCGGATCCGGAGACGATGGCGGACCAGGGCCGGCGGCTGCTGGCGCTGGGGCCGCGGGCGGTGCTGATGAAGGGCGGGCATCTGGGAGGCGCGGGCAGCCCGGACCTGCTGGTGACGCCATCCGGGGTCATCCGCCTCGACGGGCCGCGCCACGCGACGGCCAACACCCACGGCACCGGCTGCTCGCTTTCGGCGGCGCTGGCCTGCGAGCTGGGCCACGGGCGGCGGCTGGAGGAGGCGGTGCGCCGGGCGAAGGACTGGCTGGGCGACGCCATCGCCGGCGCGGACCGGCTGGCGGTCGGCGGCGGCCACGGGCCGGTCAATCATTTCCATCTGTGACTGCGGAACAGGAGAAGCGGGACATGAACAGGGACATCGGGGATCTTTGCGTGCTGGTGACGGGCGCCGGGCGCGGGCTGGGGGCGGCCATCGCGCGCGCCTTCGCGCGAGAAGGGGCGCGGGTGGCGATCAACTACCGCCGGAGCGGGGCGCAGGCGGAGGCGCTGGCCAGCGAGCTCGGGCCGCGCGCGGCGGCGTTTCAGGCGGATGTGACGGACGCGGCGCAAGTGGCCGGGATGGTGGCGGAGATCGGCGCGCGGCTGGGCCCGCCCGACGTGGTGGTGCACAACGCGCTGGCGGATTTCAGCTTCGACGGCGATGCGCGGCCGCATCTCGACCGGCTGGACTGGGCCGGCATCGAGGCGCAGACCCGCACCGCCGTGGGCGGCGCCCTGGCGCTGATCCAGGCGGTCCGCCCGCATTTCGAGACGCAGGGCTTCGGCCGCGTCGTCACCATCGGCACCAACCTGGTGCAGAACCCGGTGGTGCCCTATCACGACTACACCGCCGCCAAGGGGGCGCTGCTGGCGCTGACCCGGACCGCGGCAAAGGAGCTGGGGCCGCTGGGGGTGACGGTGAACATGGTCTCGGGAGGGCTGTTGCGCACGACGGATGCGAGTGCTGCCACGCCCGAGGCGGTGTTCGACATCGTGGCCGGCCAGACGCCGCTGGGCCGTGTGACCACGCCCGCCGAGATGGCCGATGCGGTGCTGTTCTTCGCCTCGCCCTGGGCGCGGGCGGTGACGGGGCAGAACCTGATCGTGGATGGCGGGCTGGTCTTCGGCTGAGGGATTGCGGCGCGCGCCGGGATTGACCGGGATCATGGCCCGGCCGCCCTGCCCCGTGCATGGTTCCCCGCGTGAAGGGGGGGCATCGCATGGCGGAGGCAAGGCGCGGGGCGGGTTCCGACCTGCCGTCCTGGGCGGTGGTGCCCTTCCTGGGGCTGACCTTCCTGGTCACATGGGCGCTGATCGGCGCCTATGTCGTGGCCCCCGGGACGGCCACGGCCTGGCTGGGGCCGCTTCATGGCGGGCATCCGGTATTCTTCGTGGCGACCTGGTCGCCGGCGCTTGCGGCGCTTGCGCTGGTTCTTGGCCTGCGGGGGGTGGCGGGGCTGCGTGCCTTCGTCCTGCGGCTGTTCCTGTGGCGCTGTCCATGGGGCTGGGTGGCGTTCACGGCAATCGGCCTGCCGCTGGTCTTCGTCGCAGGCTCGGCCCTGAAGGGCGGGCCGCCGCTTGCGCCGCTGCCGCCCGAAGGCGCGGGGCCGATGCTGGGGCTGCTCGCGATGATGCTGTTTCTCGGGCCGGTCGAGGAATTCGGCTGGCGCGGGCTTGCGCAGCCGATCCTTCAGCGGCACATGGCGCCGGCCCTTGCGGGGGCGCTGGTCGGGGCGGTCTGGGGGCTGTGGCACCTGCCGGTCTTCTACCTTGCCGGGATGGTCTTTGCCGAGTGGGATTTCCTGCCGTTCCTGGTGGGCAACGTGGCGCTTGCGGTGCTGGTCACGCCGATCCTGAACCGGACCGGCGGCAGCCTGATGTGGCCGATGCTGTTTCACTGGCAGCTGATCAACCCGTTCTGGCCCGACGCCCAGCCCTGGGACAGCTGGATCCTTGCCGGCGTCGCGGGGATCGTCCTGTGGTGGAACCGGGCGGCGATGTTCGGACGCGCGGGGGCGGTGACGCAGGTCCTGCCGCCCGCGCGCGGCGTGGCCGGCGTCATGCCAGAGAGGGAGACCCTGCGATGAGCTGGACCCGCGTCAGGCAGACCGGCCTTGGCGGGCCGGAGGTGCTGGAACTGGAAACCGTGGCCGCGATCCCCGCGCCGGGGCCGGGCGAGGTGCGGGTGCGCGTTCTGGTCAGCAGCGCCGCCTTTACCGACGTGATGATCCGCAAGGGCATGTACCCGGACGTGACGGAAAGGCCGCCCTTCACGCCGGGCTACGACATGGTGGGCGTCGTCGACGCCACCGGGCCGGGGGCGACGCGCTTTCCCCCGGGGGCGCGGGTGGCGGACCTGACGACCATCGGCGCGCAGGGCGAATACCTGTGCCTGCCCGAGGAGCGGTTGACGGCGGTGCCGGACGGCGTGGGGGAGGTGGCGGCGCTGGGCGTGATCCTGTCGGGGGTGACGGCCTGGCAGATGCTGCACCGGGTCGCGCGGATGCAGGCGGGGCAGCGGCTGTTGATCCACGGTGCGGGCGGCGCGGTCGGCACGATGATGTTGCAGCTTGCGCGCGCTGCGGGGATCGCGGCCTTCGGCAGCGACGTGACGGAAAAGCACGGCCTGATCCGCAGGCTTGGCGGCATCCCGGTCGCGGCGGACGCGCCGGAGGGAGCCTTGCTTGAAGCTGTGGGCGGCGGGGTCGATGCGGTGTTCGATCCGCTGGGCGGCGCAAGCCTTTCGCGGTCGCTGCACGCGCTGAAGCCGGGCGGCATGCTGGTCGCCTTCGGCTTCCAGAACGAGGTGCTGGGGCGGGAGGGGTCGATCCCCGTCGATTTCGTGCGCCTGAAGATCTGGGACTGGCTGCCCAACGGCCACGCGACGGCCTTCTATTCCATCGGCGCCATGCGGCGGCGGCATCCCGAGTGGTTCCGCGCCGATCTGGCGGCGCTGTTCGGGATGCTGGCCGAGGGGCGCATCGCGCCGGTCGTGGCCGAGGTGTTGCCGCTCTCGAAGGTGCGCGAGGCGCATGCGCGGCTGGAGGCCGGCGCGGTCGCGGGCAAGCTGGTGCTGCGGGTAAGCGACCCCTGACCCCTGAGGGGCCGCCCTCAGCGAAGGCCGCGCACCCCGTCGATCAGCCGCGACAGTCCCGGCACGGCCGGGATCAGGCAGGCCTGAAGCGCGTGGTAGATGTCGGGCTTGCCGTGGAACTGGCGTTCGACCGGCTTGCCCTGCGCGTCGATCTCGGGGAACCAGCCGCCCCGCGCCTTGTCGATGAAATGCGCCTCGGCAAAGGCCCGGAGACGGGCCTCCCATGCCATGAGCGCGGGATCGGGACCAAGCTTGCGCAGGGAGGCGATGGCGCCGATGGCCTCTGTCACCGGCCACCAGTAGCGGTCGCGGATCGCGGGGCGGCCCTTGGCGTCGAGGGTGTAGACGATGCCGCCATCAGACGCCCAGGCGTCGGCCAGCGCGCGGTCCACAAGCGCCCGCGCGCGGTCCGGCGCGCCGGTGTCGGGGCGGCCCGACAGGTCCCAATGCTGAAGCTGGAGGCGGGCCATCTCGAAGGAGTGGCCGGGGGTGGTGCCGGCGGGGCGGAACATGGGGTTGCCCGCGTAATCCGGGTCCACCTGCCAGTCGGCGGTGTAGTGCTCGGGCAGGCGCCAGCCGTGGCTCGGGGCCACCTGGCCGATGAAGAAGTCGAGGATGGCGCCGGCGCGGTCGAGAAAGGCGCGCTCTCCGGTCGCCTCGAACGCGGCGAGAAAGGCCTCGGCGCCGTGCATGTTGGCGTTCATCCCGCGATAGGTCGAGAACGGCGTCCAGTCGGCGGCGAACTCGTCGCGCAGAAGCCGGTGGTCGGGATCCCAGAAATGCCGGTCGATCACCTCGCAGATATCGGCGTGCAGGCGCGCGGCGTCGGGATGGCCCGCGGCACGCGCGCTGGAGGCCGCGAGCAGCACGAAGACATGGCCATAGGCAAGCTTGGTCGTATCGCCCGGCGCGCCATCGCGGGGCACCGACCAGGCATAGCCGCCATGCCGGGCATCGCGGTGGTGGTTCCACAGAAAATCCATGCCCGCATCGATGATGTCGGTGCAGCCGGGCAGGCCCAGCGCGTGGCCCAGCGCGAAGGAGTGGACCAGGCGGGTGGTGCCGTGCAACTCCTGCGCCACGCCGGGAATGGACGTGCCGTCCCAGCCCAGCACGTCGAAGCCGCCATCCGCGCGCAGGCTGCGGCGGAAGAAGTCGATCTGGTCGCGGGCGTCCCCAAGCAGGCGGGCGGTGTCGGTCATCGGGGGTCCTCCGGGGTGGTGCGGGCGCGGTCGCGCGCCACAGCGGCGGGGCGGGGCCGGGCGGAACGGCGTTTCGCAAGCCGCTCGACTGGCGTGGGTTGGGTGGTGCGGGTCACGGGCGCTTCACCTTGGGTCGGGGCATCTTCCTTCACGGGCCTGGGGCGATGTTATCGAAGACGGCCGGATGCGGGAACATCGCGCGGACCTGGAGCTGTCATGGCCATGCCCCGGTTGCGGGAGGGAAGACGATCGCCCCGGCGGCCGCCGATCCGGACCCCGGGTTTCGTGGCGCTGGCGCGGGACCGGCAGGGGCCGGACCAGCCCGCCCAGGGGCGGCGGGGCGCGCCGTGCGGTCCGGGATGCGCCCGTTCAGCCGGGCCGGGCACTCAGGCCCCTGCCCGCGCGGTAGTCGAGGGTCGCGGCAGCGTCGGGGGCGAGGCGCAGTTCGATCTCCGGTCCGGTGGCGGCGCTGGCGGGGCGCAGGATCAGGGTGCCTGCGGGAACCTCGACCGTGTCGCCGAGCGCCGCGCTGCCCACGGCTTCGATCCGCCCGTCCGGATGGCGGCGCAGGATGTCGAAGCGCGGCGTCAGCGCGCCGGTCATGGCCGCATCCAGCGCCGCGGCGTTGCCGGCGTCGAAATAGGCCCCGCCCCCGGCCGTGGCCCAGGAGCGGAAACTTTCGGCAAGGCCCGCATCGTCGATCGCGAAGCCCACGATGTTGACGCGGACATCCAGCCCCGAGGCGCGCAGCGTCTCGATCGCGGCGGCAGGGTCGCCCTCGCAGGTTTCCTCGCCGTCGGTGACGAGCACGATGACCCGGGGCGGGGTCGATCCCGCAAGATCCGTGGCGGCGGCACGCAGGCTGTCGGCTATGGCGGTGCGGGCGAGATTGACGGCCGGAACGCCCCGGATCGCCGCCTCGGCCGTGGCGGGGTCGAGGGGCGCGAGCGGCAGCTGCAACTCGGTGCGGCAGCTGTCCTCTTGCAGGCCGAAGGCGCGGAAGGCGAAGGGGGTGCCGGGCGGCAGCGTCTCGCGCACGAGGCGCGCAAGCGCGTCATGGGCCACCTCGATCCGCCGCCGCCCGTCGAGCCGCTGGAGCATGGATCCCGAAGCGTCGAGGATCACCTCGATCGCGCCGGTGGGCGTGGCCGCGGGCGCCTCTGCCTCGGCCAGGGTCAGGGTGGCGATGCCCTCGGGCTCGGCGTAGGGGGCCAGGGTCGCGGCCAGGGCATAGGGCTTGGGCGCGCGGAAGAGCGCCGCCGCCATGTCGAGCCCGTCGGCCAGGCCCAAGGGCCCCACGACGCGCTGGAAGCGGCCGCCGTTCATGGCGGCCCAGTCCATCAGGATCGCGGCATTCTGGCGGCTGTCGCTGTCGATCGACAGCGACACGACCCTGGGCCGCGCGGCCAGAAGCTGCGGCCAGAGTTGCGGGTCGGCGCTGGTCTCGGCATCGGTGATGATGACCACGCCGCGCGCGCCCCGGCGGCCGCGCAGCGCCTCGGCGGCCAGCCGCATCGCGCCTTCGGCATCGCTCGACCCGGTCGAGGGCAACTCGCGCAGCCACGGCGCCAACGCCTCGGGTGTGTCGGCGAAATCGGGCAGGATCACCGGGCTGCCGAAGGGCAGAAGCTGGAGCGCATCGCGCCCCGGTTGCAGCGAGGCGCCCCAGGTGCGCACCGCGGCCAGCGTGCGCGGGATATAGGGCGCGACGCTGCCCGAGGTGTCCCAGGCGATCACGACCGAGCGGGGCGGCTCGAACATCCGCAGGAAATGATCCCCGGGCGCAAGCACCGCGCGGCCGGTGGTGCCCTGCGCGTCCTGCTCGAAGGCAAGCGGGATGGCGGCGCCGGTCGCGTCGGCCAGTTCGGCCTCCACCTCCAGGGGCGCGCCGGCGAATGCGAGCGAGAGTTCCTGCGGCGGGCCGTCTGGAACCACGATGCGCCACCAGTCCTCGTTACGCTCCAGCACCACCGAGGAGCGGACGGGCGTGCCGGGCGCAAGGGTCACGGCGCGGTCGCGGTCGGGTCCGCCGGACGGTTCGGGAACCGCAGGGGTGACGCCATGGCCCTGCGCCTCGAACGCGGCCGCGGGCGCGTCATCCTCCCACAGGCCCAGCACGGAAGTGCCGGGCGCCTCATGCGCGAGGATGGCGTCGGGGCCGACCTGGTCCCCGGCGATGTCGACGGTCACGCGGACATAGCGCGCCCAGACGGGGGCGGCGGGGACAAGCTCGGCCCGGTCGGCGCCCGGCGGCGGGGCGGGAAGCGTGCCGATCGTCCGCCACGGGCCGGCGGGGCTTTCGGTGGAGATCGCGACCTCTGCGCCGGCGGGCCTGGCGGCATCCGCGGGGTTGCCGACCCAGGCCAGCCGCTCGATCAGGGCCGCGCGGTTCTGGTGAAAGCCCAGCACGATCGCCTGCGGGGAATTGCGCTCGGCCCAGCCGGAATTGCGCCTGTCGGGGTCGGCGGTCAGCAGTTCCTCGTTCCAGTTGCCGGAATGATTGGGAAGCGCGGCCACGACATGCCCGCCCAGCGCGGGATCGGCGGCGTTGATGGGGGCAAGCCCCTCGGGATGGGTGCCGGGGGGCGCTATGGCCTGGATCTCCTGCACCGCGACACGGTCGCAGCCGCCCCGGCAGGAGGGGAAGCCGACCCTCAGGAAGGCTGCTTCCTGCGGGCGGTCGAAGATCACGAATTGGGGCCCGTGCCGCGCGTCGAGCGCGCCCGCCGCCACGCGCCGCCAGCCGGTCCCGTCGCGCGACAGGTCGACCGCGTAGCTGTCCGGCCAGGCGCCCCGCGGCGTGGTGCTGCGCAGCTGGATCATCGCCCCCGCCAGGGTTCCGGGCGCGGCCAGCCGGAAGGTCAGGGCGCCGGATGCAAGAGGCGCCCCGACATGGGGGGCAAGCCCGTCATGGAAGGCGGCGGCGCGCGTCGCATCGGCATCGCTGACGGGGGCGTCGCCCTGTGCGATCAGGCGCGCGCCCAGGCCGTGGTGAAGCAGGTTCAGGCCACCCCGCAGCGCGTCCGGCGCGCTCCACCAGACGAAGGGGGACTGCTGGGGGGTGTTGGCGTCGATCCGGGTTTCCAGCAGGTCCGCGGCGAAGCGGTCGCCCGCGCGGGCGATCAGCGCCAGCGGGGGCGCGAGCACCGGGCTTTGCCAGGGTGGCAGGCGCAGCGCCAGGGTGACGGGCAGGGTCGCGCCGGGGGCGAGGGTCGCGCGGGCGGGGTCGACAACCACCTGCCAGCCCTCGGCCTGCGCCGTCGCCTCGAAGGTCAGATCCAGCGGCTCGGGGCCGCGGTTGGTGATCTGCGCCGTCACGCGAGCGCCCTGCCCCGCCGCGGAATAGGCGGCGAAGGGGGGCAGGTCGGCGAAGGCAAACGCAAGGGGCAGGTCGCCGCGCGGCTGCTCTTCGGGGATGGCCAGCGCCATCAGCGCCTGGATCCCCGGCGGGGGCGGCGCATCGGTTGCCACGGCGGCCTGCGCCCGGGGCTGGGGCGGTTCCGGCGGCACGAAGGGCGCGGCCGGCCCGCGGTCGCGGGGCCGGGCCAGCGTCGAGAGATCGTGCAGGACGCAGGTCAGGCTGTGGGGCAGCGCGGGCGCGGCCTGGCCGCTCAGGCGCAACAGGGGCTTTTCCCCGGCGCGGAAGGGGCGCAGGCCGTCCAGGTCGGCGTCGCGCGGCACCTGGGTGTCACGCAGTTCCACCAGCCGGTCGGAGGGTGCGATCGGCACGCCATCGGGCCCGGTGCAGCCCAGCGCGCCAACCGCCCCCCGCGGCAGGTCGAGGGGGATGTCGAGGGGCGGGCGCGTGTCGGTCAGGGTGAAGACCCCCGCCGTTCCGGGACCCAGGGTCCGGGGCGCGTCGACCGGCGCGGGCAGCGTCGCGGGGGCAAGGCGCATGGCGCAGGCATAGTCGGCTTCGGTATCGCCGCCGCGGATCTCGAGCCGGAGGGCGCCGCCCAGGTCCGGGGTGTAATCGACGGGCGCTAGATCCGCCTGCGGGTTCGGCAGGCGGGTGCCGGCCCAGTCCCACAGGGTCCATCCGCCGCCCTGGCCCGGCCCGTCGCAGGCGAAAAGCGCCCGGCCCGCCCCCTGCGGAAGCGCGACGAAGACCTGGTCGATGCCGTCGAAGCCGCCGACGCTGCCGGCGATATCGCCGCTGCGCGGCATCGGCCGGGCGTCGAGCGGGCGGTCGTCGGGTTCGGCGGTGGCCGATGCCGCGCGCCGGGACAGGGCGACGCCGTAGTTGCCGCGGGTCCGCGTCTCGGCGGGGGCAAGCTCCAGCCACCAGTCGCCCGCGGGCAGGGTCGCGTCGTAGACGTATTCGGCCCCGGCGGGGGCGAACAGGCGCGTGCGGCCCCAGGGCTGGCCATCGAGGTACAGGCGGGCGGCCATCGCGCCGTCATCGGGCGGGGTGATCGCCAGCGCCACCGCCGTCTCGGCGCCAAGCTGGAAGAGGTAGCTGTCGGCGTCCCGCGCGTGGTGGAAGCTGCCCGAGACCGGCGCGTCGAAGGCAAGGCGCAGCCCGTCGCCGGCGCGGTCGTTGGGTTCCGACTCCCATCCCTGCGGGTGCGGGCCAAGGTCCATGACCCTGAGCGCGTAGTCGCCCGCGCCCCTGATCTCGGCCATGTAGTCGCCCGGCGGCAGGGCCAGGGCGTCGGCCATGGCGCGGCGGCCCTCGGCCGTGACATCGGCCAGCGGGCCGAAGGGGCCCGAGACGAGCAGCCGATCCGCCCCCACGGCCATCACCCGCCAGAGCCGTCCATCGGCGCTGTCGGGGACGGAAAAGACGAAGTGGTCGGTATCGTTGGCGCCCGCGGTCCCCCGGACCTGAAGCGCGGGCCCGAGCGGGGTGGCGGCGCGCGGCGTGTCGTTCGGCTCCTGCTCGGTGCCTGGCGGGGTGGCGGGCGACGGGGCAAGGCGCAGGGTATAGGGCGCGTCCTGCGTGTCGGCATCCTCGCGCCGCAGGGTCAGGCGATAGGTGCCGGGCCCAAGTTCGAGCGGACCCGCAAAGAGCGCGCCACGCCGGGACCGGCGCGACCAGATCTGGACCTGCGCCCGGTCCACCTCGCGTTCCAGCGTGGCGGAAAAGCCGGGCCAGACCGCACCGGTCCGGACATCGAGCGACAGGCTGGCGGGGGCGTCGATCCCGAAGGTCAGGGCATCGCTGTCGCCACCGGGCAGCAGCACGCCCGCGAAGTCGCTGCCGATCCCGACGGGTTGCGGCGTGGTGTCGTTCGGCTCGACCTCGTCCAGGCCTTCGGGGGCGGGCGCGATGTCCAGAAGAACCAGCGGCGCCGGCTCGTCCCGGCCGATGCGCGGGGCGAGCGAGAGATCCGCCGCGCGTTCGGTCGCGAAGGGATAGAGCCCGCCCGGCGGGATCGAGACACCGTCGGCGCGCGCGTCGAGCCCCGCCCGCGCCTCGGGTTGCGCCGCGATCCGAAGCGGCGGGCCGGGCGGCAGCGTCAGGCGGATCGCGTCGGTTGCCTCGAACAGGTAGCGGCCCGGGCCGATCCCGGCGCCGCGTTCGGGGACCGGCGCGGGCGGGGGAAGTTCCTCGGCCAGGGTCAGGACCAGCGCGGCGGGTTGCAGGCTGCTTGCGGTCAGCAGGTAGGGGCGCCCGGCCGCCAGCAGCACGGGGCCGATCGCCGGCGGGCCGTAGGCGCTGGCGTAGCGCGCGACCACCGCGGGGCGCGCGCCGTCCGCCGGCAATCCGTCGGGCGTGGGATAGGCCAGCAGCGACAGCGCGCCGGGGCCGTCGAGGGTGATGCGGTAAAGCCCGGTCGTCTCGGGGGCGAGGCGGAAGATGCGGGTCGCCTCGGGCGGGTCGGGGCCAAGGTCGGTGGTGCCGGGCACGAGGCGCTGCGCGTCGGCGACGGTTGCGCCGGCGTCCTGCACCGCCTGGAGATGGATGCGCGACTGGGCCGGCGCGGGCTGCGCCGCAAGCGTGGCCAGCAGGGCCGCGAGGGCCGCGCGCGCGATCATTCGCAGATGGCCGACATCGGGTTCCAGCCGGTGGCCGAGGCGGTGGTCCCGGCGGCAAGCCCGGTCAGCCCCGCGCCGACATCGTCGGCGAACTGGAGCGCGACGATCCCCTTCGCCACCTTGTCGAGAACCGCGAAGCCGATCATGCCGAAGGCGAAGTTGGTGCCGACGCAGCAGGCATAGGCGGCCCCCTCTCCGCCGCACTGGGACGCGCCGTAGCCGATGAAGACGCCGGTGATGATGGCATCCACAAGGCTGACGTAATCGGCCGCCTCGGCCCCGCGGCCCAGCGCATCGACGCCGATGGTCGCGCCGCTGACGGGATCGACGCGCCACCAGGCGACGCCCCCGCCGGTCGCCAGCGCCAGAACCGCGCCGCGCGCCAGGTCGGCCGCGGCCGCGGCGCGGGCGCCGGGGGGCAGGTCTTCAAGTTCGGCCGCGCGGCGCGCAAGGCGCAGTTCGGGGGCCGCGACCAGCGGCTCCCAGCTGCCGATGCGGGCCAGCGCCTCGGGCCCTGTCCCGGGTGCGACCGAGGTGCCGAGCACGGTCTCGGCCAGCGTCTCGGCCACGCCGGCGCGCAGGGCCGCGGCGGGGTCGGGCGCGCCGTCGGGACCAAGCGCGCGGCGGGCGGTCGCGAGGATGTCGATGCCCGCGGTCTGGATCACGCGGTCGCCCTCGATCCGGCCGGTCTGGTGGATCATCGCAAGGCCGGGGCCCGCGCGATAGACCGTGGTCCCCTGCCCCGCGCCCAGGGCCGCGGCCCGGTCGAGCATCTCGGCCGTGACCAGAAGCTGCGCGGGGTTCGCCGTCGGCTGGCCGGGCACCACCCCGTCCGCGACAGGGGCCGCGTCGCGCAGGGCCAGCGCCCGGTCGATCTGAGCCGCCACCACCTCGGCGGGGCCGGTGCCGCCCGCCAGGCCAAGGAGCGTCCAGCGGCCCAGCACCGCGATCTCTGGCGGGGCGGCGTCGGGCATCGCCAGCACCGCGCCTTCGGCCCGCCCGTCCGCACCGCGGCGGTCGGCAAGATGGCGGACATGCTCGATGCGCGGCGCGCCGAAGGGGGGCGTGTGGGTCACGCTCATCACGAGGCCCATCACCTCGGTCACGGGGGTGTCCGGCGGAAGGTCGTCATCCGCCCCACCGCCCAGGCTGTCGAGAAGCCCCACCGCCCGGGAGGTACGGGCGCCGACGGTGGCGATCAGGTCGCTCATCGCGCCGCCCGCCAGCACATCGGCGGCCGGGGCCGTCACGCCCTCGCGGGTGAAGGCCATGGCCCGGTCGCCCAGCGCGCCGTTCAGAAGCGGGAAGAAGAAGGTGCTTTCAGGGGCGGCCCGGAAGATGTCCGGCTCTCCCTTCAGGACGCCGTCGGGCAGGATGGAGAAGACCAGCGGCATCCGACCCTGCGCCGCGGGGGCGAAGGAAACGGGCGACATGAGGTCGGTCTCGGTGATGCGCCCGCCATCGCGCACGACCAGGCGGAAGCGGATCTCGACCCGGTGCAGCAGGTCGTCGGGCAGCGGGGAGGCCACGAATTCCGCCGGTTCCAGCGGCGTCCCGGGCGTGAAGGCCGTGTGCAGGTCCTGCCAGTCGTCGCCCGCGAAAAGCCGGTGCTGGACCCAGAAATAGTCCCGCGCCTCGTCTTCCATCAACGCGCCCAGAGCGGCGGGGCCGGGCATCGCGTCGCCCAGCGCGGCGATCAGGCGATCGGCCTGCGCGCGCACCTCGGCCGGGGCATCCGGCAGGGCCGCGGGCCCGTCGAGATAGGCGCCCACCGCGGCGGTCAGCGCCGGGTCTTCGATGGCCGCGCCCATCCCGTCCAGGGCCGCCGCGGCGGTGGCCGGATCGGCCAGCGCGGGCGGGCGCTGCGGCGCGGCGCCTGCCGCCAGCAGACGCGCCGCATCTTCGTCGCCCAGCCGCGCCCGGGCCAGGCGGGTCTCGTACCCGGCATCGGTCAGCAGCCGGATCGTCAGCAAGGCCTGGTCTAGGCTGTTGCCGCTGCCCGCCGCCAGGCTGCCCTCGGCCCCGCGCAGCGCGCCGGGATAGATCTGCGTCGCGACCAGCGCATCGACGCGGGCGGCGATCTCTTCGGGGGTGGCAAGGGCCATCTCGAGCGCGAGCGCATCCAGGTCGAACTGCGTGCGGTCAAGCGCGCCGGCCAGCACCTCTGCCCCGGAAAGCCAGGCATCCAGCCTGTCGGGCGTCTGCGCCCGCGCAGGCGGGGCCACGGCCAGCGCCAGGCCGATCAGGAGGGCGGGGAGCGCTGCGACAAGTCCGTTGGGCATGGCGTGGCCTTTGATCTGCGGAGGAAGGCTACCACAGGCCCGACAGCGGCCATAGTGACAAGCGCAACAGCCAATGGGGCGCGGCCTCGCGGTTGCCCGGCCACATGGTCCGCCGGGGAAGGCCGTTGGAGGGCGCGTCACGATTATCGACAAAATAGTTGTATTTCGATTTTTTATCGACAATGCTGTTTTCAACGGCCCGCCAGAAGTGGCCGAGAGGGAGGAAAGACCTTGAGACTGTTTTACGCAGACGATTACCGCCTGTGCGTTCTGTCGAACGACATGGCCGTGGATATCACCGGGCTCATCGAAGAGCGTGACCGGCTTGCCCCCGAGGATCTGATGGCCGCGCTGATCGCGCGCTTCGACCATTACCGCCCGGCGGTGGAAAACGCGGCCAGAACCGGGACGGGCGTGCCGCTCGCATCCGTTCGCGTGCGTGCGCCGATCCCCCGTCCGCGCAACATCGTGTGCATGGCGGTGAACTACATGGAGGACGGCACCCTGCCCGAGCCCAAGCCGATCAACGCCTTTCACAAGGTGCCGAGCGCGGTCATCGGCCCGGGCGACACGATGGTGCTGCCGGACGCGCCGGCCACGAATTTCGAGTGCGAGGCGGAAATCGCGCTGATCATCGGCAAGCGTGCGAAGAACGTCTCGATCGAGGACGCGATGGATCACGTCTTCGGCTACACGAATTTCATGGACGGCTCGGCCCGCGGCCTGCCGCCGGCGCAGAACGTGTTCTTCCAGGCCAAGTCGCGCGACACCTTTGCGCCGATGGGCCCCTTCATCGTGACCGCGGACGAGATCGCGGACCCGCAGAAGCTCGGTATCCGGCTCTGGGTGAACGGGCGGCTCACGCAGAACTTCAACACCGACGACATGGCGCACGACATCGCGCGGTGCATCTCGTGGACCAGCTCGATCATGACGCTGGAACCCGGTGACGTCCTGGCGACCGGCACGAACCATCGCGGCCTGAGCAGCATCCAGGACGGCGACACGATCGAGCTGGAATGCGAGGGGCTGGACCGGCTGACCATCAGGGTCCGCGACGACCTGCACCGCACCTGGCCGCGCGAAACCCGGCTGGAGCGGACCGAAAAGGGCCTGCCACCCCTGCCCGCGCAGACCGGCGGGAAATACGCGGACGCGACAAGCGCCGCGTCCTGAACCAGCTTCGCCGCGGCCGGGCCGCGGCTGACCGGAAAGGCACGCGCCACCGCGCAGACCGCGGCCGCGTGCCCGGACGCCGCCACGCCGACCCGCGTGGCGCCGTATCGCCCGACGGGCGCAACAATGCCGGCCACGGCAAAGCGGACCGGCACGAACCAGGGAGGAAAGACCAACATGAATTCCATGAGCAACTTCACGCGCCGCGGCGCGATGGCGCTGGCGCTGGCGGTGGTGCCGATGCTCGCGTCGCCGCTGGCCGCGCAGGAGATGACGCGGGTGACCTATGTGTCGCCCAGCCCGTCGGCCATCAACTCGTTCCCGATCTTCGTGGGCATCGGCGAGGGCTATTTCGCCGAGGAGGGGATCGAGGTGGACCCGCAGGCGGTGAACGGCTCGTCCGCGATCCTGCAGGCGCTGGCCTCGGGCCAGGCGCAGATCGGCCGCCCGGGCCCGGCCCCGGTGATCCAGGCCAACGCCCGTGGCGTGGCGGTCAAGTTCCTCTACAACTCGCTGCCGCGCAGTTCGTTCGGCATCCTGGTGCCCGAGGCGGCGGAATTCGACAGCCCCGACGACCTGAAGGGCACCAGCATCGGCGTCGGCACCGCGGACGGGGCCGAGGTGGGCTTTGCCCGCGCGATCCTCAACTCCTTCGGCATGAGCGAACCGGCCGACTACGAGTTCATCCCGGTGGGCGATGGCGGCACCGCGACCGCCGGCTTCATCCGCGAAGAGATATCGGCCTATGTCGGGTCGCTTGCGGACAAGGCGATCCTGACCTATCGCGGCTGGCCGATGCGCGACATCACGCCCGAGGAATTCCAGACCCTGTTCGGCAACGGCTATGCCGCCACCGCCGAATACATCGAGGCCAACCCCGAGATCATCGAGGGCTTCGGCCGCGCGATGGTGCGGGCGACGCTGTTCACCCGCGACCCGGCCAACCGCGAGCGGGTGCTCGACCACCTGGCGGCCGGCAACCCGCAGGAAGGCGAGGACCGCGAATTCGCCAACGCGCTGCTGGAAGCGGTTCTGGAAAAGGGCGTGCCGCACGACATGTCGAAGGGCTGGGGCTACCAGGACCCCGAGCACTGGCAGGCCTGGCATGACAACATGGTGGCCTCGGGCGAGCTGGAAGCGCCGCTGCCCGATCTTTCGGTGGTCTATACCAACGAATTCGTCGAGAAGTGGAACACCCTGCCTTGAACCAGCCCCTCGCCTCAACCGTCCCGGCCGCGCAGGAGGCGCGGCCGGTCTACACGCTGCGCAATGTCTCCAAGCATTATGCGCGGCGTGGGGTGCACGCGCTCGACACTGTCAGCATGACCCTGCGGGAAGGCAGCTTCTCCTCGGTGATCGGGTCGAGCGGGTGCGGAAAATCGACGTTGCTGAAGATCATGGCGGGGCTGGTGCCGCCATCTGCCGGCAGCGTCATGCTGGAGGGCCGGCCCGTCACCGGCCCCCGCGAGGACATCGGGATGATGTTCCAGCAGGCCACGCTGTTCCCGTGGCGCACGGTGATCGAGAACATCGTCCTGCCGATCGAGATCCGCGACGGCAAGAAGGCCGCCGCGGCCGCGCATGACAAGGCGCGCGCGCTGCTGGACATGGCCGGGCTCAAGGGCTTCGAGAGCGTCTATCCGAACGAGCTGTCGGGCGGCATGGCGCAGCGCGCAGCGATCTGCCGGATGCTGGTCAGCGAGCCGTCGGTGCTGCTGCTCGACGAGCCGTTCAGCGCGCTGGACGAGTTGACCCGCGACTTCATGAACATGGAGTTGCAGCGCATCTGCATGGAGCGCAACGCCACGGCCTTTCTGGTCACCCACTCGATCCCGGAAGCCGTGATCCTGTCGGACGTCGTCTATTGCATGTCGCCGCGCCCCGGCCGCATCGCCGAGATCGTCGAGATCGACCTGCCACGTCCGCGCACGCTCGACATGATCACGACGCCGAAATTCGGCGCGCTGGTCGACCGGATCCGAAAGCAACTCGACGAAGGAGCCTTCCTGTGACCGCGTCCGCCACAAACCCGCCCCTCGGGCACGAGCGCGAGGATCATCCCGATACCGTCTGGGTGGAGCATGTCTCCTGGTTCGACCGCCTGCCGCGGGCGGTATCCATGGCCACCATCTTCATCGTGTTCGTGGGCATCTGGTACGCGACCCATATCAGCGGTCTCGTCTCGCCCATCATCCTGCCCTCGCCGATGGATACGGCCGAGGAAATCCTGTTCGTGGGCAACAACCTGCTGACCGGCGGCTACATGCTGGGGCCGCTCTGGATGACGCTGAAGGAGGTGTTCTACGCCTTCATCCTGGCGACCGCGCTGGGCTTCTCGCTGGGGGTTCTGGTCGGCGAGACCACCTTCGGCGAGCGGGCGGTGATGCCCTACCTGGTGGCGATCGACACCATGCCCAAGGTGGCCTTCGCGCCGCTCTTCATCGCGTGGCTGGGCTTCGGCATCGAATCCAAGGTGGCGCTGGCGACCTTCATCGCGACCTTTCCGATCATCGTGGGCACCGCCGCGGGGCTGCACGCCGCCGACGAGAATGCGCGGATGCTGTTCAAGACGATGGGGGCGACGCGCTGGCAGACGCTGGTGAAGATGAAGCTGCCCACGGGCATGCCGCATTTCTTCACCGGGCTGAAGATCGGGTCGGTGGGCGTCATGGCCGGCGCCATCACCGGCGAGTTCCTGGGCGGCGGCAAGGGCTTCGGCGAGTTGATCCGCGTGGCGTCGACCAACCTGGACACCGCCCGCGTCTTCGCGCTGATCATCTATCTCAGCCTGATCGGGCTTGCGATCTTCATGACCGTGGTCTGGGCGCAGCGACGCTTCGTGTTCTGGCAGAAATCCAGCGTTATGGGCGATCACTGACACCCCCGGCGCCGCCCGAAACGGGGCGGCGCCTCCCTGCTGGCATCGGTTCGAATGGTGCGCTAAGGGAAACAGACGGCGCCGGGTTTGCGGCGCGGACCCGAAACAGGCGCCTCGATGAACAATCAGAGCCAATCCCTCGGCATCGCATTGAGCGAGCGGATCCGGCAGGACATCCTGTTCGGCCGGCTTGCGCCCGGCGAAAAGCTGCGGCTGAAGATGCTGTCCGAGCGCTACGACTGCGGCGCGTCGCCGATCCGCGAGGCGCTGAACCAGCTTACCACCGATGGCTGGGTCGTGCGCATCGACAAGCGGGGCTTCTTCGTGTCGGACACCTCGCGCACGGAATTCGACGACATCCTGCGCAACCGCTGCTTCATGGAGGGCGAGGCGCTGCGCCTGTCGATCGAGAGGGGCGACGCGGCCTGGGAGGAACGGGTCCTGCTGTCGCATCACCGGCTGCGCCAGCTCAAGCGGCCGGGCGACCCGACCCCCGTCGCCGCCATCGCGGGCTGGGAAGAGGCGCACAAGGATTTCCACATGAGCCTGATCTCTGGCTGCGGCTCTCCCTTCCTGATCGCGACCTGCGACAAGCTCTATTACCTCAACATCCGCTATCGCCACATGGCCCGCAGCAAGTCCCAGCGCAGCCGGACGGTGGCCAGCGAGCACGAGCAGATCACCGACCTGGCCCTGTCGCGCAAGACAGAGGAGGCCGTGGGCGCCCTTCAGGAACATTACATGGTGACCGGGCGCTTCCTGTTCGACGAGTGAACCGGAGCGGGCACACAACGCATCGGCGGGAAATCCGGCGCCCGGATGGTCTGGCCCGGCAGGCAGGAGATCGCGTTCGATGCGGGTACGGGCGCAAGCCGCGCCCGCTGCGTCCGGACCCGCGAGGGCCGGCTTGCCCGGCGTCCTGGCCGACCTGAGGCAGGCAGCGCCGGCGACGGTGGGGGCAGGTCTGCCCGGGGGTGGGCAGACGCGGCTTGCGCTTCCGAATGATGAATTCGTCGCAAGATTGCCATGCACCAAGGCAGAGTGGCTGCTAGTCTTGGGGCGTGAATCCTCGACCGGCGAAAGTCTGGCAACGCCGGACACGCCACCTGCAGGGGGACCACCGTCAATGAAGCAGCGCAGCACCGGCGTGGGACATATCGTGCGGCTGGGCGGCGGGATCGCCGATGTCCGGTTCGACGGCGCGTTGCCGTCGATCAGCACGCGCCTGGTCACGCTGACCGACCCCGAGATCGTGATCGAGGTCGCGAGCTTGCCGGGCGAGGGTCTGGCGCGCGGGCTGGTGATGAACCCCTCGGCCGATCTGCGCATCGGCCTGGCCGTGCGCGACACCGGCGGGCCGATCGAGGTGCCGGTGGGTGAAGAGCTTCTGGGGCGGATGTTCAACGTCTTCGGCGACACGATCGACGCAGGCCCGCCCCTGGGCGACCTGCCCCGCCGACCGATCCTGCGCGCGCCGGTTCCGCTGGTCGCGCGGCGGGTGGAGGGGACGATCTTCGAGACAGGGATCAAGGCCATCGACCTGCTGAGCCCGCTCGAACGGGGCGGGAAGGCCGGGCTGTTCGGGGGGGCCGGTGTCGGCAAGACGGTGCTGATCACCGAGATGATCCACAACATGGTCGCCGAATACGACGGCGTCAGCCTGTTCTGCGGCATTGGCGAACGCTCGCGCGAGGCAGAGGAGCTGTATCGCGAGATGGGCGAGGCGGGCGTCCTGGAGAACACGGTGATGATGTTCGGGCAGATGAACGAAAGCCCCGGCGTGCGGTTCCGCGTGGGTCACGCGGCACTGACCATGGCAGAGTATTTCCGCGACGACCTGCGCCGCAACGTGCTGGTGCTGATCGACAACATCTTCCGCTTCGTGCAGGCGGGGTCCGAGGTGTCGGGCCTTCTGGGGCGCATTCCCAGCCGCGTGGGCTATCAGCCGACGCTGGGCACGGAGCTGGCCGACCTGGAGGAGCGGATCTGCTCGACCGACCGCGGAACCATGACCTCGATCCAGGCGGTCTATGTGCCGGCGGACGATTTCACCGATCCGGCCGCAACGCATACCTTCGCGCACCTGTCGGCGTCGATCGTGCTGTCGCGCAAGAAGGCGTCCGAGGGGCTTTACCCGGCCATCGACCCGCTGAAATCCTTTTCGCGGATGCTGACACCGGGCACGGTCAGCCCGCGCCACTACCGGATCGCGCGCGGCGTGCGCAGCACCCTGGCGGAATACGAGGACCTGAAGGACATCATCGCGATGCTGGGCCTGGAGGAGCTTTCCGAGCGCGACCGCGCCATCGTGCGCCAGGCCCGCCAGCTTGAGCGGTTCCTGACCCAGCCCTTCTTCTCGACCGAGGCGATGACCGGGAACAGGGGCCGCTTCGTGACGCTCGACGCGACGCTGGACAGCTGCGAGCGGATCCTGTCGGGTGAGTTCAGCGACCGCGACGAGGGGGATTTCTACATGATCGGGTCGATCGATGACCTCGACGGACCGCCGGGGGCCCCGGATGCGGCTTGAGGTCATCACCCCCATGGCGGTCTGCCTGGACCGCCCCGTGCGCCGCATCGTGGCCGAGGGCCCGGACGGTCGCTTCGGCATGTGGCCGGGCCACATCGATTTCGTCAGCGCGCTGGTGCCGGGCATCCTTGTCTACGAGACCGAGGCCGGCGCGGAACGTTTCGTCGCCGTCAACTCGGGCACGCTGGTCAAATGCGGCGAGGAGGTGCGGGTGGCGGTGCGCGGTGCGGTCGAGGGGGACGACCTGGCCGTGTTGCGCGCACGCGTGGAGGCCGAGTTCCGCCAGCATGACGAGCAGGAGCGCGATGCCCGCGCGGCGCTGGCGCGGCTGGAGGCGAGCATGGTCCGCCGGTTTCGCGATCTGGGGGCGGCATCGCCATGAACACCGGCCGCGACAGCGAGACGGACACCATCGCGCGCAAGGCGCAGCGGATGGAACAGGCCCGCAAGCGCCGCCGGGAAAGCGCCTGGTACGGGCTGGGCATGTTCGGGCTGGTGGGCTGGTCCGTCGCGGTGCCCATCGTCGCGGGCGTCGCGCTGGGGGTATGGATCGACCGGCGCTGGCCCGGCGAGGTGTCATGGACGCTGACCCTGCTGCTTGCGGGCGCGGTGCTGGGCGCATTCAACGCCTGGACCTGGGTCCGGCGGGAGGGGCGCGATGACTGACCGGCAGGCGCAAGGCCCGGGGGGTGCAGGATGACGCTGTCGTTCCTTGCCCTGCCCCTCAGCGCGCTGGGCGGCGCCGCGCTCGGTGCGGTCTATCTCGGGTTGCTCTGGGTGGCGGTGCGATCGCTGCCGCAGGACCGCGGCGGCGCCCGTGTCTTCGTCGCCCTCGGGCTTGCGCGGATCGCGCTGATGCTCGGCGCGCTGGCGGCGGCGGCGGCCCTGGGGATGGCGGCCGGGGGGCTGGCGGCAGCGGTGGCGGGCTTCATCGCGGTGCGCTTTGCGGCGACAAGGTGGATCGGGCGCACCACGCCGGGGGACACGACATGGAAATAAGCCCCGACGCCTGGGTTCTTCACGAATGGCGGGGCGTTCAGCTCAACGCCACGATCGTCTTCACCTGGGGGGTGATGGCGCTTCTCGCGCTCGGGTCCTGGGCGATCACGTCGCGGCTCAGCACGGAGGAAACCGTCTCGCGCTGGCAGGTCGCGCTGGAGGTCATCGTCACCACCATCCGCGACCAGATCGCCGAGGTCGGCGCGGACGACCCCGGTCGCTACCTGCCCTTCATCGGCACCCTGTTCCTGTTCATCGCCACGGCCAACATCCTGGCGGTGATACCCGGCTACCAGCCGCCCACGGGGTCGCTTTCGACCACGGCGGCGCTGGCAATCTGCGTCCTGATCGCGGTGCCGCTGTTCTCGATCGGCAAGCGCGGCCTGCGTGGCTATCTGCGCAGCTACATCCAGCCGACCCCGCTGATGCTACCCTTCGCCCTGGTGGGCGAGATATCGCGCACCATCGCGCTGGCGGTGCGCCTGTACGGCAACGTGATGAGCGGGACGGTGATCGTGGGCATCCTGATCAGCGTCGCGCCGTTCTTCTTTCCGGTCGTCATGCAGGTGCTGGGCCTGCTGACCGGGCTGATCCAGGCCTACATCTTCGCCATTCTCGCCATGGTCTACATCGGCTCGGCCAGCCGCAGCCGCCAGGCGAGCGACGATCCATCCATCCAAGACACGGGAGACTGAGCATGGATGCCGCAACCCTGATTGCAGTGGTGTCGATCCTTACCGCCGGGCTGACCATCGCCATCGGTTCGATCGGCCCGGCGCTGGCCGAGGGGCGCGCCGCCGCCCAGGCGCTGCAGGCCATCGCGCAGCAGCCCGATGCCGCGAACACGATCACCCGCACGCTGTTCGTCAGCCTGGCCATGATCGAGTCCACGGCAATCTACTGCTTCGTGGTGGCGATGATCCTGATCTTCGCGAACCCCTTCGCAAATCGTGCGATCGAGGCCGCATCGCAGGGCGTCGGGGGCTGATGCCATGCAGATCGACTGGCTGACCGTCGTCGCGCAGATCGTCAACTTCCTCGTGCTGGTCTGGCTGCTGCAACGACTGCTCTACCGGCCGATCACCGACGCCATGGCCCGGCGCGAGCACCGCATCGAGACGCGGCTTTCCGAGGCAAGGGCCGCCCGCGCGGAGGTCGAGGCCGAGACCGAGAAGCTGCGCGCGCAACGGCAGGACCTGGAAGCCCGCCGCGAGGAGGCGCTGCGCGAGGCCCGCCAGAGTGCGAGCGACCTGCGCCGGGAGCTGGAGGAAGATCTGCGCAAGGAGATGGAGGCCCGGCGCAGGACCTGGGAGGCGCATCTGAAGGATGCGCGGGACGATTTCGCCGCCAGGCTGCGGCAGCGCGCCGGACACCAGGTGGTCGATATCGTCGCCCGCGTCCTGCGGGACTACGCGGGCAGCGACCTGGCCGGCCAGGTGGCGGACACCTTCGTGGACCGGCTGGCCAACCTGGACGCCGAGGCGCGCGGCAGGCTGAAGGCCGCGGCCGCGCGGGCGGACGGCCCCGTCCGGGTGGAGAGCAGCGTTCCGCTCAGACCGGCCGCGCGCAGCCAGATCACGCGCGCGATCCACGCGCATATCGCCCCGGACATGGGGGTGGACTACGGCGAAGACGACGGCCTGCTGCTCGGCCTGCGCCTGAGCGTTGGCGAGCAGACCGTGGAATGGTCCGCCGCGCGCTTTCTGGGCCGGCTCGAGACGACGCTCGACGAGGTCATCGAAGGCGGCGGCATTCACCGCACGGTGCGCCGGCCGGAAAGCGCGGAAAGCGGTTGATGGCGCGGCAAGACGGTTTCGACGACCTGGAGGACGGCATCTTCGCGCCGCTCGAGGATGCGCTGGCGCAGGTCGCGCCGGCGCTCGAGATGGCGGAGATCGCACATATCCTGTCGGTCGGCAACGGCGTGGCCGAGGTCGAGGGCTTCACCGACCTGCGCGCCGACGAGTTGCTGACCTTCGCGGGCGGTGTCATGGGCATCGCGTCCAACCTCGGAACCGATCGTGCCGGCGTGATCGTGCTGGGGGCGACCGACGATCTGCGCCCCGGCGACCCGGTTCGTCGGACCGGTCGGGTGGTGGACGTGCCCGTCGGTCAGGGCCTGGTCGGCCGGGTGGTGGACGGCCTTGGCCGGCCGCTGGACGACGGCGGCGCCATCGACGCGGCGGAACGCCTGCCCATCGAGCGGCCGGCCCCGCCCATCATGCACCGGGGCCCCGCCCAGGTCCCCTTGCAGACGGGGATCAAGGCGGTCGATGCCGCCATTCCCATCGGGCGCGGCCAGCGAGAGCTGATCCTGGGCGACCGGCAGACCGGCAAGACCGCCATCGCGGTCGACGCGATCCTGAACCAGCGCGATACGGGCGTCCTGTCGATCTATTGCGCCATCGGCCAGCGTGCTTCGGCCGTGGCGCGCGTGATCCAGAGCCTGCGGAAGGGCGGCGCGATGGAACGCACCATCGTCGTCGTGGCCAGCGGCGAGGATGCTCCGGGGCTGCAATTCGTGGCGCCCTATGCCGCCACCTCGATGGCCGAGCATTTCATGGCCCGGGGGCGCGACGTGCTGATCGTCTACGACGACCTGACGCGCCACGCCCGCGCCTACCGCGAACTGTCCCTTCTCCTGCGCCGAC
Source organism: Halovulum dunhuangense (assembly GCF_013093415.1). Classification (NCBI taxonomy): domain Bacteria; kingdom Pseudomonadati; phylum Pseudomonadota; class Alphaproteobacteria; order Rhodobacterales; family Paracoccaceae; genus Halovulum; species Halovulum dunhuangense. The sequence continues at coordinate 1,315,703 of NZ_JABFBC010000001.1, read as the reverse complement.
CGCCAGGCCGCGAGGCCTATCCGGGCGACATCTTCTACATCCATTCCCGCCTGCTGGAACGTGCGACGCAACTGCGCGAGGAACAGGGTGGCGGCTCGCTCACCGCCCTGCCGGTGGTCGAGACGCAGGCGCAGAACATCTCGGCCTATATTCCGACAAACCTGATCTCGATCACCGACGGGCAGATCTATCTGTCGCCCTCGCTCTTCGAGAAGGGGCACCTGCCCGCCATCGATATCGGCACATCGGTCAGCCGTGTGGGGGGCAAGGTACAGCTTCCCGCCTTTCGCGCCGTCGCAGGCAGCCTGCGGCTGATGTACGCCCAGTTCGAGGAACTCGAGACCTTCGCCCGCTTCGGCACCCAGCTCGACGCGGAAACACGGCGCAAGCTTGCGCGCGGCCTTCGCGTGCGCGAGGTGCTGAAGCAGCGCGAGCACGACCACATCGATGCGCCAGAGCAGATCGCGGCACTGCTGGCGGCAACCGAGGGCCTTTACGACGAGATCGCGCCGGACGACGTGGCCGCGGCGGAAAGGACCGTCCGCGCGGCCATGCGCCGGACGGCAAGCGACATCTGCGACCGGATCGCCGCGGGCGAGAAACTGAAGGACACGGACCGCGCCACGCTGATCCGCGTCATGCGCGATGCGCTCTCGGGCATGCAGGCGGAGAATGGCGATGCAGACGCTTGAAAGCCTGTCGGACGCGCTGGAGACCACGGCGGACATCCAGTCCATCGTGCGCACCATGAAGGCGCTGTCCTCGGTCAGTATCCGGCAATACGAGCAGGCCGAGGCAGCCATGGCCAATTATGCCCGCACGGTGGAACTGGGGCTGATGGCGGTGCTGAGGCAGCGGCGGGTCGCGGGCCTTCCGCCGCCGGGCAGCGACCGGGCCGCCGGGACGACCGCGCTGATCGTGGTCGGATCGGATCGCGGGCTGTGCGGGGGCTACAACGACAGGATCGCGCGGTTCGCCCGCTCTCGCATGGTGGACGGGCCTGTGGAACTGGGCGTCGTCGGCGCGCGCGTCGCGGCGCGCCTGGAGGCGGCCGGCACGCCGCTGGCCTTTGCCCTGAACCTGCCCGGCTCGGTCGAGGGGCTGGCGCGGCTTGTGCAGCAGCTGATCGTGGAAATCGACCGGTGGACGCGGGCACAGGGCATCGGCCAGGTCTGGCTGGTGCACAACCGGAGGGAAGGCCGCGCCGCGGCCCAGCCACGGGCGCACCACCTGCTGCCCCTGCCCGACAGCTATCTGCGAAAGCTGACGGACGCCGACTGGCCCGGCCGGTCCCTGCCGCAGTTCCGCATGGAGCCCGACCGGCTGATGTCATGGCTGGTGCAGCAGCGGCTGTTCGTGGTGATCTACCGCGCGCTGGCCGAGGCGCTGGCCAGCGAACACGCGTCGCGGCTGGCCGCGATGCAGGCCGCCGAGCGCAACATCGAGGAACGGCGCGACGACCTGCAACAGCTTTTCCGTCAGCGGCGGCAGGAGACGATCACGCGCGAACTGCTCGACCTCGTGTCGGGTTTCGAGGCGGCAAGCGCATCGGATCGAGGGGCCTGAGGTGGACCCGGACCGGACGGTCCGAGACGTGACAGGCGCATCGCCGGAAGTTCCGGGCAGGCACCGGGTCGGCAGGTGCGGACGGGCCCGGGGCGCGGGATCCTGCCCGAAAGGAAGTCGGGCGATATCAGGTGTACGCTTCCCCGTCCCAGTCGCGACGATGGCGGAACCGGATGCCGTGGAATGATGCCGCGCGCGCGAGGAACGGGCGGTGGCGATGATGGCGCCCCCGGGTGCAGGAGCCCACTTCTTCGGCCCGGGTCGTGTCCCCGTTTGCCCTGGTTCCCGGTCGTTCGATGGCATTTCCGGCGGCCCGCGCAGGGCCGAAGCTGGCGGCCGCTGGTGATCCGCGTGAACCGGTCGCGCTGCGTGACCAGGCGGATGTCAGAAGAAGATGTCATCGAGCGACGCCGCCGATGGCTCCGGCGCTGGCGGGGCCGTCCATCCCGGGGGCGCCGGAAACAGGCGGCAGTGGACATCGCGTTCCACCTGCATGGTGTATAGCTCGAAGATCCGCGAAAAGATCGCCCCGGTCGGGTCCACCACGTCGATGCCACTTTCATGGGTGGCCCCCATCGCAGCCAGTTCCCCGGCTGTGCCGCGCCAGGGCGCGGAATGGCCCGCGCCATCCGCAAGCCGCGCCTTGGCCTCCCCAAGAAGGGCGATCGCCCGCGGCCCGGTTTCGACGACGGAGGACGCGCGATCCTGGATGCGGGCCGCGAGCGCTTCGAGCCGCTGCAGGGCGGCGTCCAGGGGCTCGCGCCTGTGGGTGCCCGATCCCGCGCCGTCCTGCCGGAAGTCGCGAAGACATTCGCCCGCCCGGCTCATGCGGCTGGCCACATGCTGGACGACGGGCTTCAGCCCGCTCGTCAGGCTGCGCATCTCTTCGGCGACCTTTCCGAAGGCGCGCCCCTCGTCACCGAGAATGCGGCTCTGGATGGCAGCGTTGATGCTGAGCAGCTCGACCTCCTTTCCGATACCCTCCAGGTCGCCCAGCTGTCCCAGCATCTGCTGGACGCAGGCCACGAGATCGGCGAGCACTCCTGCAAGGGCCGCGCTTTCCCGCTCGTAATCCTCGAAGGCCTGACGGATCCGGGCGATGCCGTTCCGCAGCGTGGCGAAAGCGGTGCCCCCGGCCGCGAGGATCGCCTGCGTATCGCGCGACACATCCTCGAGCATGGTGACGGCCTCTTGCAGGAGATCGTCCAGCGACCCCGCCAGGGTCGCGACCTCTGCCTCGAAGGTGCCGACCGCGTCGTGAAGCTGATCGGCCGACAACAGCGCCCCCGCCAGGATTGCTTGCCGATCCCCGGACTGGCAGATCATGCGGATCGTCTGCTCGACATGTTCGATCCGCTGACGGGTGCTGTCGCCGACCTGCAGCGCGCTGACGGCATTGCCGATGCCCGCGCCGATCCGCGTCGAGCGGGCCGCATGCGACGATGCCTGACCCGCGCCCCAGCTTCGTTGCTTTTCCATGGCTTCGAGGGCCGTGGCCAGTTCGGTTCTGATATGCGTCAACAGGAACGTGTTGCGCTCTGCCAGCGGCGCGTTCAGGGCCACCGCGTCTTCCATGGTGTCGTGCGTTCGCGACAGAATCGAAATGAAGCTGCCCACGACCGTTCCGATCTTTTCGACCGAGATCTTCATCTCGCCCGTGAAGCCGACCAGATCGCCATCGCTTGTTCGCAAGCCGGCAGAGACGATCATCGCCACGGACGTAACCGAGCGGATCAGACGAACGAAATGCGGCAGCGCGGACGCCGCCATGCGGGCATCCCGGATCGGGCCCAGCATCTCTTGCAGAAAGGTTGTCGTGCCACGATTGGCGGTGACGACATTTTCGGCATTCCTCGAAATCTCTCCAAGCCACCCTGTCAGGTCCTGAAACTCCTCGCCCTCCAGGGCGCCGGGGATGGCCGCGCTGGCAGAGGACATCTCGGAAAAGAGCTGCGCGCAGGCGATGAGCCGCTCTCCCACTTCGAGAAAATCCTTCTCGATGGTCGCGCGCGGCTGCTCGAGGCGCGAGCCAAGTCCGGACAGCCGCTCCGGGAGGTTCGCGTCACGGGCATGTGCCAGCGCCGTCATGCGCTCGTGCCCCCGGATAACCCCTGCCAGGCAGAGACTTCGCGCGCGATGCCGGTCAAGTTCACGGTTTTCTCCGCCGCGCCAAGGGAGATCGCCGCCTTGGGCATGCCGAAGACGACGCAGGTCGCCTCGTCCTGCGCGAGCGTGCGCGCGCCGGAACGCCGCATCTCCAGCAGACCGTGGGCACCGTCGTCACCCATGCCGGTCATGATCACACCAAGCGCGTTGCCGCCCGCGGCCTGCGCGGCGGAACGGAACAGGACGTCGACCGAGGGCCGGTGGCGCGAAACCGGCGGTCCGTCCCGGATCACCGCCCGGTACTTGCCGCCGACCCGCTCGATCAGCATGTGCCTGCTTCCCGGGGCGATCAGCGCCTGTCCCGGAAGGATCGGGTCGCCGTGCGCCGCCTCGCGCACGGCGATCCGGCTGATGCCGTCCAGACGCCGGGCAAACGCGGCGGTGAAGCCTTCGGGCATGTGCTGCACGATCGCGACGCCCGGGCAGCGATCCGGCAGGGCTGCCAGCACCCTGGCCAGCGCCTCGGTCCCGCCCGTGGAGGCCCCGATGACGACGATCGGCTCGGTGGCGGGCACAGGACGTGCGCGCGACACGGGCGGCAGGATGGCATCGGCGGTCAGCTTGTCCTCGATCGCAACCGGCGGCAGCGGGGCCCTGCGGTGGCCGATGCGGGAATGCGCCGCGGCGCGCGCGATTTCGCAGATGCGTGTCCGGGCCTCGGCAAGCGCCTCGGCGGTCGCGACCCTGGGCTTGGCGATGACCTCGACCGCGCCGGCCTCGAGCGCCTGCAGGAAGGCCGCCGATCGCTCTTGCGTCAGGGTTGAGCAGATCACGACCGGAAGCGGTCGCTGCGCCATGACCTTGCGCAGGAAGGTCAGCCCGTCCATGCGGGGCATCTCGATATCCAGGAAGACGACGTCGGGAAGTTCGCGTCGCATGAGTTCCGCGGCCTTGTAGGGATCGCCGGCCACCGCCATGACCTCCAGGTCGGGCGCGCTGGCGATGATGTCGGACATCGCGCGCCGCACCGAAGCGGAATCGTCCACGATCATGACCTTGATCCTGTCGCTCATCGGAGTGTCCCTTTCCATGCTTCGGTCCTGGATGTGATGGGCTGCCGGTTCATCCGATGCGGAAGATGCCGGTCGCGCACTGACGCAATCCCAGGGCCGAGCCGACGGCGGCTTCGGTATGACCGAGGATCAGATGGCCGCCGGGGCGCAGGTGGCCTGCAAGCCGCTGAACCACCGCCTTCTGTGTCGGCGGGTCGAAATAGATCAAAACGTTGCGCACGAGGATGACGTCCACGTCCCGATCGACCGGATAGCTCGCCCCGACCAGGTTCATTCGTGCGAAACGGACGTGGCGGCGGAGTTCCGGCACGATGCGGACCAGGGGTTCGCTGGCGCCCGCCTGCGACCGCATGAAGTATCGCTCGCGCAGCGCGGGTGGCACCGGCTCGATCCAGGACGCGGGATAGACCGCCCGGGTCGCGTCGGCGACCATCTCGGCCGAGATGTCGGTGCCCAGCACCGCGAAGTCGAAGCGTGGCCCGCGGGCCGCTGCGGCGGCAAGCACCATCGCCGCGGTATAGGCCTCGGCGCCATTCGAGGCCGCAGCGCTCCACATTTTCAGCCGATGGATGCGGCCCGCCGGCCGCGTCGCGAGAATCTCGGGCAGGATGCGTGTCTCGAGAAAGTCGAAATGCGCGCGCTCGCGGAAGAAGTCGGTCTTGTTGGTGGTCGCGAGATGTATCAGATGCGCGACTTCTTCGGCGAGCCCGCCCTCGTCGAAGACCATTCGGCAGTATTCCTCGGCACCGCTGAGCCTGAGCACGCTCGCGCGCCGGCGCAGGCCGGTCTCGATCCTGAGCCGTTTCGAATGTGTGAGGCGGATGCCTGTGCGCTCGTGAATGAAGGTGCAGATCCGAGAGAAATCCCTGTCGCTCAGACGGCCCGCATGGGTTGCGGCGGTATCGGCGCCATCTTGAAGCTGCGCTCTGCCGGCGATGTTCACGCAACTCTCCAATCGGATATTTCCTCTGCAGGCGATCCGGCGGTTGCACTGCCGGATCCCGGATTGTCATGGTGCCAGCGAGCCCCGGCCGAACAGCATCCGCGTCAGGCCGCGAACAGGCCGAGTTCCCCGGTCCCGAACAGGCGGTCGAAGTCGAGAACCGTCACGAAGCGGCCGTTGCGCCGACCGAGGCCGACGATCATCTCGGCGCGCCACCCCACTGCCGCCTCGGGAGGCGGTTCCAGCGCGTCGCCGTCCAGCGCCGTCACCTCGAAGACGCGGTCGACCATCAGGCCGACCGGCGCGTCCCCGTCGCCGATGGTCGCGTTGACGACCACGATGCGGGTGTTCTCGTCCATCTCTGCGGGCGCCAGACCGAGCGTCAGGCGCAGATCGAGCACGGGCACGCCCCGATCGCGCACTTCGATCATGCCGAGAAAGCGCGACGGGGCTCCGGGGAGGCGCGCAATCGGCTGGGGCGAGAGGATCTCGCGGACCCGGTCGACGGGCAGCGCGAGCACTTCGCCCGCGATGCTCAGGGTCACATACTGGCTGATCTGTGCCATGCGGCCCACGCCCTAACCGTTCGCCGCCCGGCGGAACGCGGCGTCCAGTTCGTCCTCGCGCGCTTCCATGTCGAAGGCGAAGCCCAGGTCGGCGGGGGACGTGGGTCTCATCGTTGCGGCCGGTTTCGAACGGGGCGTCGATGCACGGGCGCTGTCCGCGGACGTCGTCCTGCGGGCCTGCGGCTGCGCTGACCTGTCCATCGCGCCGGCGTCCCGGACCTCATCGAGCCTGAAGAAGCTCATGCTCCGCATCAGCCGGTCGGCCTGAGCCGAAAGCTTGGCCGCCGACGACGACATCTGCTCGGCCGCCGAGGCGTTCTGCTGCGTCACCGTGTCGAGCTGCTGGATGGCGTCGCTGATCTGGCTGGCGCCCGCGTTGAGTTCGTTGTTCGCCGCCGACATCTCGGACACCAGGTCGGCGGTGCGCTGGATCTCGGGGACAAGCGCCTGCAGACGCTCGCCCGCCGATTGCGCCGACTTGACCGTCGCGCCGGACAGGCCCGAGATTTCCGACGCGGCATCCTGCGAACGCTCGGCAAGCTTGCGCACTTCCGACGCCACGACCGCGAAACCGCGCCCGTGTTCGCCCGCCCGCGCCGCCTCGACCGCGGCATTGAGCGCCAGGAGATCGGTCTGCCGCGCGATCTCCTGGACGATCATGATTTTCGCGGCGATGGTCTCCATCGCGTTGACCGCCTCGGCCACGGACTTGCCGCTTTCCTCGGCGTCTACGGCGACCTTGCGGGCGATCGTCTCGGCCTGGTTGGTGTTGTCGGCATTCTGCTTGATGTTGGCCGCCATCTCCTCGACCGAAGCCGAGGTCTCCTCGGTCGAGGACGCCTGTTCGACAGCGCCCTGGCTCAGCTGTTCGGCGGTCGCCGACATCTCGGTGCTGCCGCTGGCCACATTGCGCGACGCATCGTTGACGTCCGTCACGGCGATCTTGATCTGCGCGACCATGTCGTTGAGCGCGTTGACGACCTCGCCGATCTCGTCCCGCGAATTGACGGCTGACCTGGCGGTCAGGTCGCCCTTCGCAAGCGCCCGGACAAGATCGAGCGCGCTGGAAAGACCCCGGTTGATGTCCCGTACGATCCAGATCGCCATCGCGATGGAGACGAGGATCATCACGACCAGCAGACCGGTCAGCAGTTGACGGCTTGACGCATAGACGCTTGCGACGCTTGCGGTCGCCTCGTCCATCTGGCCGTTGATCCGCGCCATGAGGTCGTTGAGCCGTTCATCGGCCTTGCGGCGGGCGTCCGTCGCCGGCCCGAAGCTGATCTGCGCAGCCCTCAGATCGCCGTTCTCCACGGCCCGCTCGTTGGCCATGCGCATCACTTCCAGCCACGGGTCGATCTGCCGGACGAGAAGGGCGAGATCGCCCTGGTAGCTGTTGGGCAACAGACGTTCGGCCTCATCGAGGGCAGTCGTCAACGCCGCGACACGCTCCTCGGTCTCGGCCACATAGCGCTCCACCGCCTCGGGATTGTCCGTCGATGCGAGGGCGTTGAGCACGTTGATGCGCACGCGCTGCATCAGCGCCTCGATCCCGGCGAGGACGGCGTATTGCCGCATCGTATCGCTGTCGGGCGCCCCGACCGTACCGCCGGTCGTGAGCAGGCGCTCTTCCATGCCGTCCAGGGTGGCAAGCGCCACTTCCATGGCGTCGTGGCCTTCATTCTGGACGAGCCTGCGTCCATTCAGCGTCGATTGCAGCCGGGAGGCTTCGCGCGCCTCGGCGTTGGCGGCCAGATATTCCTGCCATTCCGCGCCGAACTGTTCGATCTGGACCTGCGCCTCGGGGCCGCTCAGTTCATACAGCCTTGCCAGCCCCTCGTCGATCTGTGCGGCACGACGATCCATCTCGGCTGCGAATTCGTCCATGCTTTCGGTATCGGGGGCGATAATCAGCGCCCTTTCGTCGCGCGCGATGCGCAGGGTGTCGGCGACGATCTCGTCGATGATCTGGATCCGCGCGACGTTGCGTTCCACGACCTCGTCGAAGTCGGACTTGAGCGTGCCCATGTTCATGATGCCTATCCCCACGCCGACGCCGGCGAGGGTGATGATCAGGGCGAAAATTGCGGCAAGTTTCAGTTTGAGTGTCATGTCACACCAGTTGTTTGAGAGCCTGGGCGGCGTCCTGCGATGGGGTTTCCGAAACGATCCGTTCGAGGTCGGGAACGATGATGAATTGTCCTTCGTGCCGGGCGACGCCACGCAGGAATTCCGGCCGCCAGCGCATGCCGACCCTGGGCGCCTCCTCCATGTCGGAGAGATCGATGTCGGCGACCTTGTGCACCCGGTCGGCCACAACGCCCACGATCATCGGCGCGCCGTCGAGGTCGATCTCGAGCACCACGATGCGCGTGTTCTCGTCGGGTGGGGTCTGCTTCATGGCGAACTTCACCCGCAGGTCCGCGAGTGGCACCACCCGGCCGCGCACGTTGAGGAGCCCGCCCACGAAGGGCGGCGCGTTCGGCACCTCGGTCACCGTCACGCAATCAAGCACCTCGCGGACGCGGCTGGCCTCGATGGCAAAGATCTCGCCGCCCAGTTCCAGCGTCAGCGCGCTCATGATCGACGACGCGCCGGCGGTGTTGCGGGGTCCGCTCATGCCGCCCTCCCGTCCTGCTGTTCGCGCAGGCGGCTATCCAGCCGCTGGCCGCTGCGCACCAGGTTGGCCACGTCGAGGATCAGCGCGACCGACCCGTCGGCCATGATCGTGGCGCCGGAGAACTCCTCGATGCCGCTGTGCAACCGCGAAAGCGACTTGATCACCGTCTGGGTGTTGCCGAGGATCTGGTCGACCACGAGGCCCACCCGCTGCTCGCCGGTGGAGACGATCACCAACTTCTGGTGCAACTCGGGCGGCGCGCTGGTCCTGAACAGCTCGCGCAGGCGCAGGAACGGCACCAGCGCATCGCGGACGTTCAGGAAATTGCGCCCCTTGCCGCCGCCCGCAACCTCGGCCGGAAGCTCGACGCATTCCTCGACCGCCGAGAGGGGGATCGCATAGCGGTTGCCCCCGACCCGGACCAGCATGCCGTCGATGATGGCCAGCGTAAGCGGCAGGCGCAGCGTCACACGGCTGCCCGCGCCCGGGGTCGATGTCACCTCGATGCGCCCGCGCAACTCTTCCATGGTGCGCTTGACCACGTCCATCCCGACGCCCCGGCCCGACAGCGCACTGATTTCCTGCGCGGTCGAAAAGCCCGGATGAAAGATGAACTGATGGATCTCGCTGTCGGACAGGACCGAGCCGGGGGCGATCAGACCGGCCTCCTCGGCCTTGGCCCGGATCCGGGCGGTGTTCAGCCCGGCGCCGTCATCGACGAGGCTGATGGCGACTTCCGCGCCCTGGTGCTCGGCCGACAGGCGGATCCTGCCCACGGGCGGCTTGCCGGCGGCGCTGCGGCGCTCCGGCGTCTCGATGCCGTGATCTATGGCGTTGCGGATGACATGCACCAGCGGGTCGGCCAGCTTCTCGACCACAGTCTTGTCGAGTTCGGTTTCCTCGCCGAAGGTGACGAACTCCATCTCCTTGCCCAATTGCCCCTTGAGGTCGTGCACCAGCCGCCGGAACCGGCCGAACAGCGAACCGATGGGAACCATGCGGATGCCCATCGTGGTGTCGCGCAGACCGGTCGCGAGGCGCTCGATCTCTTCCGAAACGTTCTTGAGCGCAGCGTCGTCGCTCTGCCCGGCGATCTGCGACAGGCGCGCCTGCGCGATCACCAGTTCGCCGACCCGGTCGAGCAACTCGTCCAGCCGCTCGGCGGGCACCCGAAGCGAGCCGCCGCCCGCCGCCGCGGTGCCGGTACGCTCCCGCCGTTCGGGCGGGATGTCCGTCGGGGGAAGGCCGGTCGCCATCATCTCCGGTGCGGGGCCATCGCCGATGGTCGCCGAAGCCTCGGGGGGGGCAAGCGGCGCGATCTCCAGCTCCATGCCGTCGCGCACGAACATGAACACGTCCTCGATCGCGCCGCGCTCGCAATCCGCCCGAACCGCGACGTCCCACGCAAGATGGCATATGGCGGGGTCGAGCGCTTCCAGCGCGGGCAGCCCCGCAAGCGAGACCCGCACGTCGCAGGGACCGAGCGCCCGCAGTTCGTCCAGCATCAAGACCGGGTTCGCGCCAAGAACGAGGGCGTCCTCGGCCAGCCTGAAGCGCACCCGCCATCCGGCGTCTGCGGCCCCGGCGTCCACAATGGGCTCTGCCGCCGCACCCGGCGCGCCCACCGTCTGGCGCAGACGTTCGAGCAACGGCTCGCCATGGTCGCCATGGATCTCCGGCTCGGCGATCAGCCTGGCGATATGGTCCTTTGCGGCCAGCGCCACGCGCACCAGCGCCCGGGTCGGCGCGACCTCGTTGCTGCGGACCCTGTCGAAGGCAGTCTCGAACTCGTGGACGAAATCCGCCACTTCCGTGAAGCCGAACATCGCGCCGGAGCCCTTCAGCGTATGCAGGGCGCGGAACACGCTGTTGACCAGTTCCATGTCATCGAGCGCGTCGCCGAGATCGAGCAGGGAAACCTCGAGGTTTTCCAGCACCTCGGCCGCCTCGTGGCGAAAGATGTCCTTGGGATCGGGCTGTGTCATGCGCCTGCCACCTTCCTGACCGCGGCGATCAACTGGTCCTGATTGAAGGGTTTCACGATCCAGCCGATCGCGCCGGCCTCCTTGGCGGCCTGCTTCGAGGCCGGGTCGGATTCGGTGGACAGGAAAATGATCGGAACGCCACGACTGGAGGGATGTGCCCGGAACTTCCGGATGAACTCGATCCCGGTCATGTTCGGCATGTTCTGGTCGGTGATGATCGCACTGTAGGGCCCTGCCACGGCCTTGTGGTACCCCTCTGCGCCGTCGCAGGCGGTGTCGACGCGATACCCCGCCCCCGACAGTGTCAGCGTGATCATCTGGCGGATCGAAGGCGAGTCGTCGATCGAGAGGATGGCCTTGCTCATGCGGCTCTCTCCGCTGTCGCCAAGTCCTCGAAATACCGGGGCGCCTGCTGTTCAGACGCGATCAGGCCGAGACCGACCATGAGCGCCGGGACCGGGCCGCCTTCGATCCCCACGACCGTCAATGGGCGACCGCGAAGACAGGCGGCACGGCATGCCGCGATCAAGACCTGCAGGAACCCGGTGTCGGCCGCGGTCGCATCGGTCAGATCCACCCTGACCTGACCATCGCCCCCGATCGCGGCCAGAAGCTCTGCGCGCGCAGCGTCGGCCGACTTCACCGTCTGCTCCTCGGCAAAAGTCACGGTAACAGCCTGGCGTGAGCCTCCCGGAGAGTGGGAAGCGTGCTTCGCAGCGTGTTTGTCGGGCATGGTTCACTCCGCGCAATGGGTATGCGGGCTGTATTTCATGCCAGATGTTGAGAACGAGTTAGCAGCCTTGCCCGGAACTCCTCCAATTTTAGCAAAGTCTTGCATGGCGCATGGCGCGGGCCATCCTGTTCGGTCGCGGCCAGCGAGAGTGCGAGGGATCCGCGCCTAGGTTCGCAGCCTTCTTGCCTGCACGGCGTATGGATGGCCGCAGGGTGCCGGCTTTCAGCCCACGCGGTGCTGGCGCCACCCGGTCGGAGCGGACGTCGTTACGTCCCGCAGCAAATGGCCATTCACTACGCTGGACGTGGCCGCATCGGGCATCTAGGATTTTCGGAATACGCAAGATCAGTCTTGTTGCGTGCCAGCGGCAGATCGCCAGTTGGGGAACATCGCCGTGAAGGATGAACCGACAAGACCCACCGAGTGGCCGATGCGCTGGATAGTTGCCCTTGGCGTGGGTGCTCTGCAAAACGCGATCGCTGTTTTCGCCGTCTATTCCTCCGGCCAGGACGTTCTTTCGGATGGCGCCTGCATAGGGGGCGTTTTCGGAACAATGGCCAATTCGGCGATCATTGCCGTCGTTCTGGTTTGGGCGATGATCCTGGCGGTGAAATCGTTCAGGGAAACGGATTGGCACCCTTACCTCAGGCCCCTTCTTGCGGTCGCACTGTCGAGTGCGACCGCCATATTCATCGGGCTTGAAGCTGCGCTGCACTGTACCGTCTAGCCGGGTCCATTCCTGCCGTGGCCGTTGTCCGGGGCCGGTCTGTCCGCATCCCGGTCGTTGCCGAAAGCCGCAGCGACGGGCCGGCCCAGGATCGGGTGAACGCCGCCGCAGGCGCATCGGCCCCCAATCTGCGTCTGGTCCGACCGGCCAAGGCTGTGTCACCACTGCTCAGGCCGTAGCGCGAAACGGCAGCCGGCAGCTTGGCCATCTTTCAAGCACGACTGCGCCTTTGGCGTTCTACCCTAGCGGGTTTCGCCACCGCACGAGGCGCTAGGTCGCCAATCGGTCGAGATAGATCCTGTCGCCGATCCGGCGGCGCAGGAGGATCGACTGGCCAATGGTGGTTTGCAGGGTCTCGGCCGTCTCGGGCTCTGGCGCCAGGATCGGCAGGGCGCGGCCCTGCGCCTCGAACGGCAGTCCAAGCAACGAGGCGACCGTCGGCGCGATGTCGACAAGCGCGGTGGGCGCATCGTCCTTTCCGGTGCGCCCGCCGGGTACCTGCCAGAGACTGACGACATGCATCTCGCGTTCCTGAAGCCCGCCATGCATGCCGCCGCCAAGCGGGACACCGCCGCCATGGGCGCGGCGACCCGGCAATCCGGCGGGATCCGGAAGGTCGTCGGAGCGCATGACATAGAACAGGTCCGGGCGGCGGTCGTGGACATGGTGCACAAGATCCATCGACAGCGTTCCGGGCAGATCGTCCCTGGCGAAGACGACCCCGATCTCGGGATGCGCGTTCAGCGCGTCGACGGTGGCCGACAGCAATCCGGCGTCGTCGCGGAGGGTGCGCAATTCGCCCGCCGCGCCACGCGTCATCGCGAGCACGGTATCATCGCCCGGTTCCGTCGACGCAGGTAGCCCGGCTTCGCGCAGGTATGTCGCGATGTCGACCTCGGCGACCGTGGCGATCTGCCCGTGATCGGACAGGGCGACAATTGCCGTCTCGTCTCCCATGGGGCCCGATCTTATGGCATGAACGATCTCGCCGAAGACCGTATCGGCCACGCGCATCGCCTGGTACGCCTCATCTGAGCCGATCTTTCGGTAGTGATAGGACGTGTCGGGTTCTGGCAGCCACACAACGGTGACATCCGGCCCATCCGGCCCCAGCGCCAGCGCCCCGGCGACCCGTCCGGCGTAGCGACACACATCGAGTTTGGGAATTTCCGTGCCCGGCAGCGGGCCGCATGCCTCCACCGCGCGGCGCACCGCCTCGGGCGTGCGCGTCTTGTGTTCGCCGTGGATTGAAAAGGTCCAGTGCCCCGGCTGGTCCGCCACCAGCGGATTGAGAAGGAACGCCGCACCGGCCGAGCCGCAATGCACCGCGCCCATGCGTTTGCCGTGCCGCACCAGGGCCGCGCCCAGGGTGTCGCTGGTGATGACGCGGCCGAGCGCCTTTTCCATCCTGACCAGGTGATCGAAATTCGATGTGTCGCAGGCCCGGTCCGCCATGACGGCGCGCGCGTGGAATGCGTTGCCGACGATGCCATGCGCACCGGGCCAGCAGCCGGTGGCCAGCGACGTCGTGCAGACCCGCGTCAGCGACGGAAAGACCGAGCGTGCGGCCGTGAAGTCCAGGGCCTCGTGCGCGAAACGCTCGAGTTCGGGCATCCGGCCTGCAATCATGTCGGGCCGAAGCCCGTCGAAGACCACCAGAACGACGCGTGACACGGTCATGCCGCTGCCTCGCTCGGCAGGGCGTTGACGCGTTCCGCGAAGTTCCGGGCCGCGACCAGCGTCTCCTGCTCGGCATGGGCAAGGAAGTTGCGCTTGATCTCGATTGCGATGCGCGTCCCGGGGCGGACACGCAGCCGACGGCCCAGCGCCGCGAAGTCCACCGCGCCCAGGCCCTGCGGCGCGTGCATGTCGCCCACGCCGAAGAAATGCCGCTCGCCATCATGGGTCCACGGGAACGTGGCCGCGACCCCGGTGCTGTCGCTGAAATGGATATGGCCGATCCAGGGGGCGAGCGCCTCGCAGGCGCCTAGCATGTCGAAGCCCCACAGCCCCGCACCCTGCTGCGCGTGGCTGATGTCGAGACAGGCCATCACGGCCGGATGGTCAAGACGCGACAGGAAGTTCGCCAGCGCGCGCGGGTCGAGGGAATAGGACGTTTCTTCCCCGGCGACGACACGGCGGTTGGGCGAGATGTTCTCATAGGCAATCTGCACCCCGAGGCTGGCGGCGCGGTCCGCAACCGGACCCAGCTGCGCCATCTCGAAGGCCTGCAGCATGTCCAGCCGGTCCACATGGTCCTTCGGGTGGCAACGCCCGGGATGCAGCACGACGACGCGCGCCCCGATCTCGGCCGCAAGTTCCATCGACACGATCGCTGCGCGCTGCATCAGGTCGGCGTGCGCCTCGTCCATCAGGTTGATCGCGATGGGCGCATGCATGGAATAGGCCAGATCGTGACGTGCCATGATCTCGCGGATCCGGGCCACGCGATCCGGCAGCATCCGGCAGGAGATCACGGCGTCGAGGCCCACGGCGGTGATTTCGGCACCGGTGCAGCCTATCGCCTCCATGTGGGCAAGGCGTTTCGCAAGGCGTTCGAGGTCGCCTTCGGCGGCGCCTGTGTTGAAGCCGCAGGCGATGATCCGGTCGGGCATGGTCAGGTCTCCAGTGATGGGTCGAGCCGGGCGCGCAGCCAGTCGCCGAGGATCGACATGGACAGGGTGGTGAAGAAGATCGTCATCCCAGGCACCACGGCGAGCCACCAGGCGCTGATGAGATAGTCGCGCCCCTCGCCCAGCAACTGGCCGAGCGAGGTCATGGGCGGGCGGATGCCCAGCCCCAGGAAGGACAGCGATGTCTCGAAGAGGATGGTCGAGGGGAAGTTTATCGTAAGCTGCACCAGCAGCGGACCGGCAATGTTGGGCAGGATGTGCCGGACATAGACCCAGCGCGGCGGTGCGCCCAGCGCGCGGACCGCCTGCGCATAGCCCTGTTCGCGTGCCGACAGCACCAGCCCCCGGGTAATGCGGGCATATGTCTCCCAGCCGTAGAGCGCCATGATCAGCAGGAACACGGGCATCGAATTGCCCATGAAGGCGAGGATCGCGAGCGCGATGATGAACCACGGCATCGCGGCCTGGAAATCTACCGCGCCCATCACGATCTCGTCCCAGATGCCGCCCCTGTGCGCCGCCCAGAAGCCCAGAGCCACGCCCATGACCGCACCGAGGCATGTGCCCAGCGCCGCCAGCAGCAGCGAGGTCTGCGTCGCCACCAGCAGCCGCGACATCAGGTCCCGACCCAGTGTGTCCGTCCCCAGCGGATGCGCCCATGTGGCGCCTTCCAGCGGCTGCGGCGGGGCCATGCGGGCCATCAGGTTCACCTGATCGAAGGCGTAGGGCTGGATCACCTGCGCAAACACCATGACCAGGGCCATGAGGGTCATCCAGGCCAGCGCAAGGGTGACGGCCGTGGGGGTGCGGGCAAGGAAGGTCAGGACGCGCCAGCGGCGCCCGGTGACCAGCGGCTCCTGTGCGACGCTCATGCCCTGGCCCCAGCCCTTGCGCCGACCCGCACGCGCGGGTCGAGCCAACCGTAGATCAGGTCGACGATCATGTTGGCAGCTATCATCGTCACCGCCAGCAGGATCATGATGCACTGCACCACGGCCAGGTCCCTCGATGCCACGGCGCTGGTCAGCAGCCGCCCGATACCGGGCCAGGCAAAGACGGTCTCGGTAACGACGGCCCAGCCCAGCAACTCGCCGACCTTGAAGCCCAGGATCGTGACCACCGGGATCGCGGCGTTGGGCAGCGCATGCGCCGTGACCCGCCGCCCCGGCCCTGCCCCCTTGGAACGGGCCGTCCGCATGTAGGGCTTGCCCAGAACGTCGATCATCGAGGAACGCGTGTAGCGCGCGATCTGCGCCGCGAAGCCGGTTCCCAGCGTGGCGGCCGGAAGGATCAGATGCCAGATCGTGTCCGACCCCGACGAGGGCAGCACCCGCAACTGCATGGCGAAGACGAGGATCAGCAGGATCCCGAGGAAGAAGTTCGGCATCGAGAAGCCGAAGACCGCGACGCTCATCACCACCCGGTCGAGCCAGCTGTCGCGGTAGAGCGCCGCGAGCACTCCAAGCGGCATGCCGAGCACAAGCGCCATTCCCAGCGCCGTGCCGCCCAGCAGCGCCGTCTTGGGCACGCGGTCCCAGACCAGCTCGAACGCATCGACGTTGTTGCGGAAGCTGATGCCGAAATCGCCCTGCAAGAGCCCCGCGAGATAGCGCCAGTATTGCTCGAACACCGGGCGGTCCAGCCCCCAAAGCGCGCGATAGAAGTCGCGCGTCTGCTCGTCGATGTCGTCGGGCAGAAGCGTCGTCGTCGGGTCGCCCGAGAGCCGCAGGACGAAGAAGACAAAGGTCAGGACAAGCCACAAGGTCAGCGCGGCGCGCAGCAGCTTGACGGCGATCAGGCGCATTTGGTGATTTCCTCTATCCGGTGGCAGGCGGCGGCGTGGCCAGCCGACAGGCTGCGCAAGGGCGGCACCTCGGCGCGGCAGAGATCGGTCGCATGGGGGCAGCGCGGGTGGAAGCGACAGCCACCCGGAGGCGCCGAGGGGTCGGGCGGGTCGCCGATGCGCGGGACGCCGGCGCGCCGGTGGGCGGGGTCCGGCACCGGGACGGATGACAGCAGCGCCCGGGTGTAGGGATGGCGCGCCCGCTCGCCGAAGGCGGCGGCCGGGGCCTCCTCGACCACGCGGCCCAGATACATCACCGCGATCCGGTCGGAGACGTGGCGCACGACGTTCACGTCATGGCTGACGAACAGGTAGGCAAGCCCGCGCGCAGCCTGAAGATCGGCGATCAGGTTCACGATCTGCGCCTGGATCGACACGTCCAACGCCGAGACCGGTTCGTCCAGCACGAGGATTTCCGGGTCGAGTGCCAGCGCCCGCGCGATCACCACGCGCTGAAGCTGGCCGCCCGAAAGCTCGTGCGGGAAACGCGCGCCCATGGCGCGATTCAGGCCCACCGAGGACAGGACGGCATCGGCGGCAGCCTGGTCCCGGCCGTGTATCGCCAGCGGTTCGGCCACCTGCGCCCGGATCGGGAGCCGTGGGTCCAGCGCGCCGGCCGCATCCTGCTGAACGAGTTGCAGCCGGGTCCGCAGCTTGCGCCACTCCGGCGTATCGGGTCTGGGCATCGCTGCGCCACCCAGGTTGACCGTGCCGGCGTCGGGCTCTGCCAGCCCCAGCACAAGCCGTGCCAGCGTGGACTTGCCGCAACCGGATTCACCGAGAATTCCAAGTGTGCGCCCCCGCAGGAGCGTAACGTCGACACCATCGACCGCGGCAAAGCGGGTTGGCGCGCGCATGAACCCGCCCCGGCGCGTGGCATAGGTCTTGCGCAGGCCGCGTGCCTTTAGCAGAGCGGTCATGCGGGTTCCTCCTGGCGGATGACCTCGGACACCAGCGGGTGATGGCAGGCACGGCCGTCGAAAGGCTCGGGCACCAGCTCGGCACAGACATTCGAGGCGCGGGGGCAGCGCGGCGCAAAGGCGCAGCCCGGCGGCAGCGCGTCGATGGGCGGCACGGTCCCCTCGATGCCCTGCAACCGCGCGCGGCGGCCGGACGGGTCCGGCAAGGACGCCAGCAAGCCCCTGGTGTAGGGGTGCCGCGGGTGCGAGAACAGGGCCGCTGTCGCGGCGGTTTCCGCGATGCTGCCGGCATACATCACGCAGACCCGGTCCGCGTGCTGAGCCACGAGGCCGAGGTCGTGCGTCACGAACAGCACTCCCATTCCGAGGCTCGTGCGCAGATCGGCGATGAGGTCGAGGATTTGTGCCTGCAGCGTTACATCGAGCGCGGTGGTCGCCTCGTCGGCGATCAGAAGCCTGGGCTGCCCCGCGATAGCCAGCGCGATCATCGCGCGCTGGTTCATCCCGCCGGAAAACTGGTGCGGGAATTCCCGCGCCCGCCTTTCGGGATTGGGCAGGCCAACGCGCCCCAGCAGCCGGACTGCCTCGGCCTGCGCCTCGGACCGGGTCGCGCCGGAACGCAGGCGCACGGCCTCGGCCACCTGCCAGCCGATGCTGCGGACCGGGTTGAGCCCGCCGGTCGCGTCCTGGAACACGCTGGCCAGGATGGCACGACGGTGGCGGCCGGCTTCGCGCGGCGACAGGGTGGAGAGGTCCTTGCCATCCAGCACGATGGCGCCGCCGGCAACGCGTCCGCGCTTCGGCAGGAGCCCGGCGATCGCGAGACAGGTCATCGACTTGCCGCAGCCGGACTCGCCGACCAGTGCCAGCGTCTCGCCGGCCTCGAGGTGCAGCGATACGCCGCGCACCGGAATGACCGGATCCCTGTGCGGGCGGTCGATGACGACGTTCAGGGCGTTGAGGCTCAACAACATGGGCGCAGGGTCCTCGAATATCATCGGGGAACGGCCCCGGCGCCATGCGCCGGGGCCTGGTGCGGGCCTTATTGGGTCAGGCCGAAGGTCAGGTTGTAGGGACGCAGGTCCATGTAATAGAGACCGTAGGGCTTCCAGCCGATGTCGGCCCGCATCGCATAGGTCTCGAGCGGGTTGTACAGCATCGTCCCGGGCGCCTCGTCCATCCAGATGTCCAGCGCGTCGCGATAGGCCTGCTGGCGCTCGTCCCAATCGGTCGAGGCGACGATCGTCTGCAACAGGTCGTTGAATTCCTGCGGCGCGTCCCAGCTGCGCGACGCGAGATCGCGGTTGCGCTGTACCCAGCTGTCGATGCCCCATTGCGGCACGAAGCTGCCCAGGGGATCGGGGATGCGGTGAGTGTTCGACCAGGCGCGGATATGCACCGTGCCGTTCGGATCGTTGACCTGGCTCGAGTTCTCGACCGGCTGCAGCGTCACGTTGAGCCCCACGTCCCGCCACATCTGCTGCATGGCCTGCGCGGCCTCGAGGCTCAGCAGGTAATAGTTGAGCGGCAGCTTGTAGACGATCTCCTCGCCGGCGTAATCCGACGCGGCAAGGATCTCGCGTGCCTTCTCGGGATTGTATTCGAAGGCCGGGTAGTCCTCGATGTACATCTCGTAGGACGGCAGCTGGTGGCCGTTCGGGGTATAGTTCTTGCCGCCCCAAAGCGCCTCGCGCAGCAGGTCGCGGTCGATCGCCAGGGACAGGGCCTGCCGGACCTCCTTCAGCGCGGTCGGGCCATCGGTGTAGAAGACCAGCATGTGGGTGTTGTCGAGAACGATCTGCTCGACCTTGAGATCCTCGTAGGATTCGATCGTCGGCACCTGGTCCGGCGGGATGTTCACGGCGATGTCGTATTCCTCTGACACGAGGCCTGCGATCCGGGCCGAAACCTCCGGAACCTCGACGAAGGTGACCGATTTCGCCGTCGGACGGCCGCCGAAATAGTCGTCATGCGCCTCGAGGCGGATGTATTCGCCGTCGACCCATTCGGCCATCTTGAACGGACCGGTACCAACGGGGTTCCGCGCGAAGGCATCCTTGCCTTGCAGCATGTAGGACCGGTTCTCGACGACCCAGAAGGCGTATCCGGCCAGCCGCTGTTCAAGCAGCACGTCGGGCTCCTTGGAAACGACGCGCACGGTGTATTTGTCCACGGGCTCGATATGGCTGATCGTCAGCATGAAGCGGTTCGCGGCACCGATCAGCGGGTCGTGACCATGGCCGCGACCGGCGTTGAAGCTGAAGACGACGTCGTCCGAGGTCAGCTCGGATCCATCGTGGAACTTGACGCCCTCGCGCAGCTTGAGCTCCAGGGTGCGGTCGTCGATGCGGGTCCAGCTTTCGGCAAGGCCGGGCACCAGCTTCGACGCGGTGCCCGAACCATCGGCAAGAAAGTCGCGACGGATCAGGCTGTCGAAGACGGAATAGGTAATCCGAACAGCGACGTTGCCCATTTCCTCGATCCCCTCGAGGGATCCAGGCAACGAATTGACGGCCACGGTAAGGTCGGGCCGGCTGTCCTGCGCATAGGCGGGCAACACCATGCAAAGTGATAGCGCGGTTGCAGCAAGACTATTCTTGAGACGCTGTAACATTGGGATCTCCGGTTGTCGGCGAATACATCCGGACGTACGGGCACGAGACTACATTCGGGTGTCGAGTCCATGAAGCCTGAGCAACGCTTCTGTTACAGATCCATAACGGTCGGCCATCTTGATTAAGGCCGAGCGGAAGAAGCGCCTGATCCAGCCGCACTTCGAGGGGATCGTGGATATGCAGCCCCTCCTCGAAAGGCCAGGACGGTGGTTGCAAATTCCTCGTCTCGCCCCAGGCGCAGTTCGCCTGCGAACGCCATCGGCTTCCTGTGCACAGATTAACGGCCTTTTCCGGCACGCTTCTGGCATCGCCTTGTCGTGCAGGCGACGGTGAACGGATCGGCACGTCAGGCAGTGCTTTTGTTTCTGGTCGCGGTGGGCCACTCTGGCCAGGCGCTAGGGACTGACGGGAGGACAAGGCATGTGGCCCGATCGACGGATCCAGGACCTGTTCGGCATAGAGCTGCCAATCATCCAGGCGCCGATGGCGGGCGCCGGATTATCGGATCTGGCCGTTGCGGTGGCCGAGGCGGGGGGGCTCGGCTCGCTGCCTTGCGCGCTGCTCCGACCGGACCAGTTGCGCACCCAGTTCGGCATCATTCGCCAGCGGACCGCGCGACCGATCAACGTGAATTTCTTCTGCCACCTTCCGGCCACGCCCGATGCCGCGCGCGAGGCGCAGTGGCGGCACAGGCTCGAGCCGTACTACAGGGAGTACGGTCTCGACCCGAACGCCCCGGTTCCCGCGTCGAACCGCGCGCCTTTCGACGAGGAGTTCTGCGCGCTGGTCGAGGAGCTGCGCCCGGAGGTCGTCAGCTTCCATTTCGGCCTGCCGGAGCAGCGCCTGCTGGACCGGGTACGCGCGACGGGCGCCAGGATCCTGTCCTCGGCCACCACCGTCGACGAGGCGCGGTGGCTGGAGGCGGAGGGATGCCACGCAATCATCGCGCAGGGTGCCGAGGCCGGTGGGCACCGCGGCATGTTCCGCACCGAGAACATCGCGACGCAGGTAGGGACGCTTTCGCTCGTGCCACAGATCGTCGACGCGGTGCGCGTGCCGGTCATCGCGGCGGGCGGCATCGCCGACGGGCGCGGGATCGCGGCGGCCTTCATGCTGGGCGCCTCTGCGGTGCAGATCGGGACGGCCTACCTGTTCACGCCGGAGGCCACCATCGCGGAGCCCCATCGCCGCGCCCTTGCTGCCGGCGCCGATCGCGACACGGCAATGACGAACGTCTTCACCGGACGGCCGGCCCGCGGCATCGTCAATCGCATCATGCGCGATGTGGGCCCCATCGCCGCGGACGCGCCGCAGTTCCCGCTGGCGGGCGGCGCTCTCGCACCGCTGCGATCGGCTTCCGAGCCCAGGGGATCAGAGGATTTCATGTCGCTCTGGTCGGGCCAGTCCGCGGGGCTGTGTCGCGCGATGCCGGCAGGCGACCTCACCCGCAACCTTGCCGATCAGGCACTCGAGCTTCTGGTGCGGGGGCCGAACCGCTAGAAGCCCAGAGAGCGCGGCCGGAACAATGCGAACCAGTCTCAGTTGACCGCACGGCGCCGGCTTTCAGGCGATGCTGGAAGAACTGAACTCACCGCGCATCGCCCTGCCAGTTGCGCGGGATGGGGCGCAGCGGGCAGCAGGCATGCTAGCCGACTTATCCTGACAACGGGGGGCCGGAACTGATCTGGCTTATCACCCGAGGCCAATTCATTGAAAGCAACCGTAGCTCCTGCGATCTAGAGCAACGAAGTATCGGGATCAGAAACCTTGCCGCCGCAGTTCCGCCGCGATGCGCGTACGGGAAGCCCCGTCCCGTGTGGGAAAAGCGGCGAAATAATCCGCCGCCGTGGCGTCTGGCTTGAGTTGACGGACCTTCTGGCGCCAGCGGGCAGCCTGAACGTGTCGACCGGCGAGCCCGTTTGCAGCGAGCGCGATCATGGCGATGAGATAGTGTGCGCCGACGGTGGTCGCGGCGCGGTCTGCCCAGCGGGCGGCCCCCTGATCGTCCTCCTGCTGGATCAGCATCTGTGCACGGACGCCGTGAACGCCGTAAAGCAGCGGGTCCAGCGGACTGAGACGCAGCGAGGTATCGAGACCCTCGAAGGTCGCGGACGCATTTCCGGTCAGCATCTCGGTGAAGGCTGCGGCGTAGAAACCCTGCGCATAGTTGGGGTTCAGCGTGGTCGCGCGCGTCAGCCAGTCGGCCGCGACTTCGGGTTCATCGGTCAGCCAGAACGAACGGCCCATGGTGAAATTTGCAAACGGGTCGAGAGCGTCCAGTTCCAGAGCGCGCTCGGCGTGGCATCGTGCATTGCGGGTCGCCACCGCCGGATCAGGGGTCAGGCGCAGGAAAGCGTCGAGGAAGCTGGTGAAAGACAGCCCCGCATGCGCCCGCGCGAATTGCTGATCCGCCTTGACCGCCCGTTCGAAGCAGGCATGCGCAAGCGCGGTGTCGGTCGCCGTGAAGCGGTAGAGATGTCCCAAGCCGATGTGATAGTGCGCCCAGGCATCGAGGTCGGCAGGGTCGTCAAATCGCGCGAGGCGCGCCTCATTGAGTGGAACGTGTGTGTCCAGCGCCGTCACCACATGCGCCACAATTCGCGCCCTCAGGTCGGCGATGTCATCGACAGGGGCGACGAGCCGGTCGGCCCATATGATTTCTCGTGAGCTGGTATCCGCCAGTTCCAGCGTTACGGCGACGCTGCGTCCGGGGCTTTCGATGATTCCGGACAGGACATAGCGCGCCGTAAGCGCCGTCGACACCAGATCGAGATCGGTGGCGACCTGCCGGAGGCGGAAGGATGAGCCGCGCGCGATCACCGCTAGCCATCGCAGCCGCGACAACGCCTCGATGATCTCATGCGGAATCGCGTCTCCCATGATCGCAAGTTCGGGCGCGATGCCCAATGGCTGGAACGGCAACACGGCGATGGAGGGGCGGCCGCCCGGGTGATCGGGCGACGGGTGGGCAACACCCTCGGAAGCCGCATGCCCGGACGGCACGATGTTCGCCTCGGCAACGAAGCGGAACCCCCGACCATGAACAGTGCGGATGACGCTCTGCCGCGCGCCGTCGTCGCCGACCGCCTGACGTACCGAGCGGATCCGGCTGGAAATGCTGGCGTCCGACACATCATGCCCCTGCCAGACGGCGGCCACTATCTCGTCTTTCGTCACCAGGCGATCGCGGTTTCGGACCAGATGGATCAACATGGACAGCACCTGCGGCTCCAGCCGCACCGGTTCGACGCCGCGGCTGAGCTGGAAGCGCTTCGGATCGAGCCGGAAATCTCCGAATGCCCATGTCATGACACAGCATAGGGCAAAAAGATGACCGCTACAGGAAATCTTCAGAGGTCCGTCAAGCTTTCCGGGTCCGGACGGTTCAACATAACCGGAGACGAGAGCGCCGTGCTCTGGATGACAGACCCTATGCGCGCGCGAGCCCTAAGCGACCTTGAGACCATGAATGCGTCTGCGGGAAACGCCACTTTCGACGCAACCAGAATGGAGAAGACCAATGGACGCCATGACGAGACGCACGACGCAGGGACGCGGCAGGCTTTTCGCCAGCGTCCTCGAGACAATCGGAGACACGCCCGCGATCAGGATCAATGCGCTCGCTCCGGCGGGGGTAGACATCTACGTGAAGGTCGAGGCGTTCAACCCGGCCGGGTCGGTCAAGGACCGCCTCGCGCTCAGCATCATCGAGGAGGCCGAGCAGGACGGAAGCCTGAGTCCGGGCCAGACGGTGGTAGAGGCGACGTCGGGCAATACCGGCATCGGGCTGGCCATGGTTTGCGCGGCGAAGGGCTATCCGCTGGTGGTGACGATGGCCGACAGCTTTTCGGTCGAGCGCCGCAAGCTGATGCGGATGATGGGCGCCAAGGTGGTGCTCACGCCGCGCGATCAAAAGGGCCTTGGCATGTATCGCAAGGCGGTGGAACTGGCCGAGGCGAATGGCTGGTTCCTGGCGCGCCAGTTCGAGACCGAGGCCAACGCCCGGATTCACGAGAATACGACAGCGCGCGAGATCCTCGCCGATTTCGCCGGCAAACGGCTGGATTACTGGGTCACCGGCTACGGCACGGGCGGCACGGTGACGGGCGTGGGCCGGGTTCTGCGCCGGGAGCGGCCGGAGACGAAGATCGTCCTGTCGGAACCGGCCAATGCGCAGCTTCTGGGCAGTGGCCATGTGCAGGCCCGCAATTCAGATCACTCGCCCGCCGAAAGCCACCCCGCCTTCGAACCGCACCCGATTCAGGGCTGGACCCCTGATTTCATTCCCCATGTGCTGCAGGAGGCGGTCGACGACCGGCTCTATGACGAGTTGATGCCTGTCGCCGGCGCCGACGGCATCGCGTGCGCCCAGAAACTTGCGCAACGGGAGGGCATCCTCACAGGCGTCTCGGGCGGATCGACCTTCGCTGTCGCCATGAAAATCGCCGAACGGGCCGAGCCCGGGACCGTGATCCTCTGCATGCTGCCCGACACGGGCGAGCGGTATATGTCGACGCCGCTGTTCGCGTCGATCCCCGAGGACATGACCGAGGAGGAAACCGCGCTGTCGCGGTCCACGCCTGGATACCAACTGGCCCCGGAGTGAAACAGCAATCGATCACATCGCAAAAAGGAGTATCGACAATGTGTAAGACAAGTCAGTTTGCCATGACCGGCGCACTCTTGGGCGCCATCGTCGCTCTTGGAACTTCAGCAGCCAATGCCGACACCGCCGCCGAAAAGATCGCGCGAGCGGAGACGGCAGCGCCAACCAATATTACCGAAGAAGCGACGTTCCTCGACCTCGACGGGACGGTCCTGCGGGAAGGGACGAATGGATGGGTCTGTTTCCCCGGGGTCCCCCTGATCCCCGACGACACCAACCCCATGTGCAACGACGCCGTCTGGATGAAGTGGATGAAAGCCATGTCGTCCGGCGGAGAATTTTCGACCGACGTTATCGGGGTTTCCTACATGCTGGCCGGCGATGCGATGGTCAATAACGACGATCCGATGGCGACGGATCAGAACGATGGCGGCATGTGGATCGAGGAAGGTCCTCACCTCATGCTGCTTTTCCCGACCAAGGAGATGGTGGCAAACCTGCCGCACGATCCCTATGCGGGCGGCCCTTATGTCATGTGGGGCGACACGCCGCTCTGGCATGTAATGGCGCCGATCGAGGCACAAGACCCGGCGCAGTGATCTGCGGCGGCGCCGCCGCCTAGTCCGATCGGGGGGAAAGGACCGCTCGCTCTCGGGCCGGTCAGGCAACGCGAATGCGGCTTGAGGCCGCGTCCTGCTTGCAGTTCCTGATGACAAACCTCCCATTTCGGAAACGCGAACCATGACCGCGAATATAGAGAAAGCAGAGGCCGTCCGGACCGAGACCCTCGACCCGGCGGATTGGGAGGGGGTGCGCGCTGCCGCCCATCGCATTGTCGACAACGCCATCGATTATACCCGAGACGTTCGCGAACGCCCACTCTGGCAGGACATGCCGCCGGAAGTGCGCGCACGGTTCCGCAGTCCGGTGCCGCAAGAGGGACGACCGCTGGGACAGGTCTATGACGATCTCGTCACCAACATGCTGCCCTACCCTATGGGCAACATCCATCCGCGGTTCTGGATGTGGTACATGGGGACGAGCAATTTCACCGGGGCGTTGGGCGACTTTCTGGCCGCCGTTCTTGGCTCGAACCTCGGCGGCGGCGACCATGCCGCTGCCGAAATCGACAAGCAGGTCGTCAACTGGCTGAAAGAGATGATGGGCTATCCCGCGTCGGCCAGCGGCACGCTGGTCTCGGGCGGATCCATGGCCAACCTGATCGCGCTGATTGTGGCGCGCAACCGGATGTCCGGCATCGACCTGCGCGACCTGGGGGTCGGCGCCCTGAAGGCACCTCTGCGGTTCTACGGTTCGGACCAGATCCATTCGTGCCACCAGATCGCGGTGGAGGCGATGGGGCTGGGCAACCGGGCGCTGTGCCGGGTTGCATCGAACGCGGCCTGCCGGATGGACGTGGCCGCCCTGCGCGCGGCGATCGCCCGCGACAAGGCTGAAGATTTGCAGCCCGCCTGCGTGATCGCAACCGCCGGCACGGTGAACACCGGCGCCATCGACGATCTGGAGGCGATCGCGGATGTGTGCGCCGCCGAGGGTCTGTGGTTTCACGTGGACGGCTGCATCGGTGCGCTGCTGGCGATAGCGCCAGAAGGCGGTGCGCTGGTGCGCGGGATCGCGCGCGCCGATTCCATCGCGCTCGACCCGCACAAATGGCTGCATGCTCCCTTCGAGGTGGGGTGCGCCCTGGTCCGGGATGCGGAGTCGCATTTCGGCAGCTTTACCCTGACGCCGGAATATCTGAAGACCGCGCCGCGCGGCATTGCCTCGGGTGAGTGGCTGCACGATTTCGGTCTGCAGACCTCGCGCGGGTTCCGCGCGCTCAAGGTCTGGATGGCGATCGAGGAGCATGGCGTCGCCAAGTTCGGCCGACTGATCGATCAGGACCTCGC
The DNA here is from genome assembly GCF_013093415.1 of Halovulum dunhuangense. Taxonomy (NCBI): domain Bacteria; kingdom Pseudomonadati; phylum Pseudomonadota; class Alphaproteobacteria; order Rhodobacterales; family Paracoccaceae; genus Halovulum; species Halovulum dunhuangense. Next base: position 1,288,857 of record NZ_JABFBC010000001.1, on the reverse strand, counting down.
CCATGCCCGCTATCTGGCCGAGCGGATTTCGGCGACCCCTGATCTCCACATCTGTTTTCCGACTGCCATCAATATCGTCTGCTTTCGATACGACCCGGGCGGGCTGCCGGAGCCGGTGCTCAAGGCATTGAATACGGAGATCATGGTGAAGATGCAGGAGACCGGCGTCGCCGCCGTGTCGGACACGACGGTGCACGGCCGACATTGTCTGCGCGCGGCCATCAACAACCATCGAACGACTCGCGCCGATCTGGATATCCTGATCGACGAGGTTGCAAGACTGGGGGCGACGCTGACTGGCCAGATCGTTCTTGACTGCCCCTGAATTTCAACCGAACGCGCCGTGGATATCATGAACGGCGATGTCTCACGCTGTGAGAAGGCCCTGGGGTGAAGAAACGAATAAATCCGGCTTCTATCAGAAAAAGATGTCAGGCTGATCTACAATCGCCGCATGCTGCGGTCATCGGAAAATTAATGCCTGCGGATTGTTACACAATCGTGTCTGGTCCCGCATGACAGCATAGTCACCCATCATCTCGACTATCACCGATCCATCTGGCAACAGCGCCAATTCATCCGCTGCCCGTGCCTGAAACTCCCAACTGTATTCCACGACGGGAACGCATGCCACTACGCCAACAATGTCAGAAACCCCCGTCGCGCAGGCGTGACGACCGTGCGCAGGGGCGGCTGGTGAACGATTTTCCCCGCGACGAGAACGTGCATGATCCTCGATCCCCAGGAAGGCGAGAGCATCTATGACCCCGCCTGCGGCACGGGTGGCATGCTGCTCGGGGCTATCGAGCATGTGATGCGCAAGGGCGGCGATCCGCGCACCTTCTACGGCAAGATCTACGGCCAGGAGAAGAACCTGACCACGGCCGCGATCGCGCGGATGAACCTTGTCCTGCACGGGATCGAGGACTTCCAGGTGGCCCGTGAGGACACCTTGCGGAACCCGGCCTTCACGGATTCCAGCACCGGCGGTCTTGCCACCTTCGACTGCGTGATCGCGAACCCGCCATTCTCGCTCAAGGAATGGGGGCGTGACCTGTGGGAGGCCGACCCCTGGAGCCGCGCCCGGTACGGCATCCCGCCCGAAAGCTACGGCGACTATGCCTTTGTCCAGCACATGATCGCATCCATGGCGCCCACCGGGAACAGCCGCATGGCCGTCGTCCTGCCGCAGGGCGCGCTGTTTCGGAAGTCGGCCGAAGGCTCGATCCGGCAGGCCCTGCTGGAAAAGGACATGGTCGAGGCGGTCATCGGCCTTGCGCCGAACCTGTTTTACGGGACGCAGCTGGCTGGGTGTGTCGTCATCCTGCGCCGCAAGAAGCCCGAGGCCCGCAAGAACAAGGTCCTGATCATCGGCGCCTCGAGCCTGTTCCGCAAAGGCCGGGCGCAGAACTTCCTCGATCAGGAGCACAGCAACCAGATCGTCGACTGGTACCGCGCCTTCGAGGATGTCGAGGATCGCGCCAAGGTGGCGACGCTGGACGAGATCAAGAAGGAAGGCTGGACCCTGAACATCTCGCGCTACGTCCTGCCGCCCATTGGCCAGGACATCCCGCCGCTGCCCGAAGCCGTCGAGGCGTTTAAGACAGCGCTGGCCGACGCTCGCGCTGCCGAAGATCACCTGCGCAAGGTGCTGGTCGAAGGGGGGTGGCTGCAATGAGCGAGCTGACCCAACGCGAACTCGAAAGTTATCTCTGGGGCGCGGCAACCCTGCTGCGCGGTCTCATCGATGCCAGCGACTACAAGCAGTACATCTTCCCGCTGCTGTTCTTCAAACGCCTGTCCGGCGTCTGGGACGGAGATTACCAGCAAGCACTCCATGAAACCGGGGACGAAGGCTACGCGACCGCCACCGCCAACGACCGCTTCGTCATTCCCGAAACCGCTGCCTCAGGGCACGTGCGCCGCAGTCCACTTGGCGACCTAGGACCGCGATGCGACTGAACGACCGCTTCCAGCCCATCCTGCAGAATTTTGGCGCGTGCCGCACGGTAGCAACTGGCAAACTGCGCGAGACATACGGACCGGCGAACGTTCGATTTCTGTTCCATTTCGCCGAACGCGACTCCAGTCGAGGTGTTTAGGCTGGCCTACGGAAAAATCCATTACTTACAATGCATTGCGAGAAATTCACTAAATCGGCGCAGTCATCAGGTCCGGAGAAAAACCGGCCGAGAGAACGGATTTTGGAGCAAATGCCGATAAGGCGGTGTTCAGCCCACACCGGAAATCCCTTTGAAAACACGGAAAAATCCGGCCACAGCCGGATCGGGAGAACGGTTTCTCAGGGGCGAGTGGCGGAGAGAGAGGGATTCGAACCCTCGATACGGTCTCCCGTATACACACTTTCCAGGCGTGCGCCTTCGACCACTCGGCCACCTCTCCGTCGGGGACTTGCTACACGAAGGCGGGGGCGCGATGCAAGGGGGGTCGGGCGGGTCAGGCGGCGCCGAGGTGGAGCGAGATGCGGCGGTTCTGGCGGCCTTTTTTCTCTATCTTTCCCAAGGAGATAGGGCCGATCTCGGCGGTGGAGCGGACATGGGTGCCGCCGCAGGGCTGGAGATCCACGGGGGCATCCACGCTGCCGATGCGCACGAGGCGCACGCGGCCGCTGCCCATGGGGGGCTTGACGGACATCGTCTTGACCAACCCCGGGTTCGCCTCGAGCTCGGCATCCGTGATCCAGTCCTCGGCCACGGGGTAGTCCTGCAATATCAACGCGTTGAGCCGCGCCTCGATGGCGTCGCGATCCTCGGGGGCGTCGGGCATGTCGAAGTCTAGACGGCCCTTTTCCGGGGTGATCTGACCCCCCGTGACGGGCAGCGGCACCACCACCGACAGGAGGTGCAGCGCAGTGTGAATCCGCATCATCCGGTGGCGGTTTTCCCAGTCGATGACCTGCCGCACGGTGGTGCCAGAAAGTGGCAGCTTTGCGTATGGCAAAGGTATGGCAACTATGGCCTCGCCATCCTTGCGCGTCGTCTCGATCGGGGTCTCGCCGCCGTCCCAGAAAAGCGTGCCGCTGTCGCCCTGCTGGCCGCCGCCGGTGGGGTAGAAGAGGCTTGCGTCCAGCACGATCCCCTCGGGCGAAGCCGACAGCACGGTCGCCTCGGCCTCGCGCCGGTAGGGATCGGCGCGGAAAAGCGGCATCGTCGCACTCATGGCTCAGCCCTCGGCCACGTCGGGCAGGTCGCGCGCGTCGCGCGACAGGAAGCGCGGCAACGGCAGGCCCTTTTCGGTCAGGAAGGCGCGGTTGTAGAGCTTGGCCTGGTAGCGGGTGCCGTAGTCGCACAGGATGGTCACGATGGTATGGCCCGGCCCCATGTCGCGGGCCATGCGCACGGCGCCGGCGATGTTCACGCCGGAAGAGCCGCCGAGGCAGAGCCCCTCGTCGGCGAGCAGGTCGTAGATATGGGTCAGCGCCTCGTCGTCGGGGATCTGGTAGGGCGCGTCCACCGCCAGCCCCTCGAGATTGGCGGTGATGCGACCCTGGCCGATCCCCTCGGTCAGGGAACTCCCCTCGGACTTCAGCTCGCCATGGGCGTAGTAGTGATAGAGCGCAGAGCCCATCGGGTCGGCAAGGCCGATGCGGATGCCGGGCTTTCGCGCGCGCAGGGCCTGCGCCACGCCCGCCAGCGTGCCGCCCGAGCCCACGGCGCAGACGAAGCCGTCCACGGCGCCGCCGGTCTGGTCCCAGATCTCGGGGCCGGTGGTGGCGACATGGGCGTCGCGATTGGCGGTGTTGTCGAACTGGTTGGCCCAGATCGCGCCCCTGGGGTCGGCCGCGGCGATGGCCTTTGCCAGCCGGCCGGAATAGCGGACATAGTTGTTGGGATCGCGGTAGGGCACGGCCGGCACTTCCACCAGCTGGGCGCCGGCGATGCGGATCATGTCCTTCTTTTCCTGGCTCTGGGTTTCGGGGATCACGATGACCGAGCGAAAGCCGAGCGAGGCGCCGACCAGCGCAAGGCCGATGCCGGTATTGCCGGCCGTCCCCTCGACGATGGTGCCGCCGGGCTTGAGCGAGCCGTCTTCCATGGCGGCGCGGATGATGCCCAGGGCCGCGCGGTCCTTGACCGACTGGCCGGGGTTCATGAACTCCGCCTTGCCGAGGATCTCGCAGCCGGTCTCGTCCGAGACCTTGTTGAGCCGGATCAGGGGCGTGTTGCCGATGGCTGAGGCAAGATCGGGGGTGACGGGCATCGCAGCGCTCCGGCGTCTGTTTGAACCTGTTCCTTCCTAGTCCGCGCAGGCGCCGCCTGCAACCGCGCCGGTCCAGCGCGGCCCAAGCGTGGGGCGCAGACGTTCGAGCCCCATCAGCGACAGAAGAAGCGGCGCGTTGCGCGCCTCGCCCGAGGCGATGGCCTGCATCGCCTCTTCGCGGGGCAGGATCAGGGTGCGGATATCCTCGTGCTCGCCATCGAGACCGTGGAGGCCGGCGGCATGGCTACCCAGATCCGCCTCGGCCACGAAGCTGGTGAGATACTCGCTGACCGCGCCGGGAGAGGCGTAGTAGCCGGCGATGCGCTCGATCCGGCCCAGCGTGAGGCCGGCTTCTTCCATCGCCTCGCGGCGGGCGGTTTCCTCGGGGGTCTCGCGGGTGTCGATCAGGCCCGCGATCACCTCGATGTTCCAGGGGTTCGGATCGCCCCGCCCGAGAAGCCCCGCCCGGACCTGTTCGATCAGCAGGACCAGGTCGCGCTTCGGGTCCCAGGGCAGCACGGTGACGGCATCGCCGGTGACAAAGACCTCGCGCCGGACCGACTCGCTGTGGCCGCCCGCATGGAGGCGGTGGCGGAAGTGATGTTCCTCGAGGGCGAAGAAGCCGGTGGACAGGCGGGCGACGCGGTGATCGGCGATGGCGCCCGGCCCGAAATCGCTGCGCAGGTGGCGCGGCCCCTGCCCTTCGGCGGTGGCGTTAACGCGCGCGATGGCGCGGCGCAGCATGCCGCCCGGCATTCCCGCGCCGAGCACCGCCTCGCGCGACATGGCGAGCATCAGCGGCTTGTCGTCCCGTTGCCAGTCCTCGAGCAGCCAGGGCTGCCCGGTGTCTGCCACGGTTCCGGCGGGCTCGAAGACCAGCGCCTCGACAGGGCCATCATGGGTGACGACCCGCATGGGCACGAGAGAAAAGGCGAACGCGCCTTCGAAGACGTCGAGCGCGTCCCGGATTTCGTCATCCATCGGCGCGAGCAGCAGCCCCTCGGCCCGCGCGCCCTTGCGCGGCCTGAGCGCCGGGAACGGCCCGCCCGCCGCGCGAAGGGCGATGTGGTCGGGCAGATGGGCGGAAACCGGCGCCAGGCGGCAGGTCAGGGGGCCGAGGGCCAGGGCCAGGACGTCGGGGTCGCGCAGGGTGCCGTAGACGAATATCGGGGTGCTCAACAGTTGCTCCTGCCACGCTTGATAATCCACGCGCCGACATTACCCTTCGCATCACGATAAAGGGGGCTGCACGGTGATCCGGCCAGGCGGATCGCGCGTATCAGGTGCACAAGTCACAGGACGAAGGCAAGTCATGCTGGTGGGACATCCGACGAAAGAGCATCTCGCATCCTATGCGAGCGGCGCGCTGAGCGAGGGCATGAGCCTGCTTGTCGCGTCCCACCTGACCTATTGCCCGGCCTGCCGGAAGCAGGTGGACCGGTTCGAGGCGCTGGGTGCCGCGGTGATGATGGACCAGGAGGCCGCGCAGGGGATCAAGGCGCCCTCGCTCGACGCGGCGCTGGCCGCGATCGAGGCGGGTGTGCCCGAGCCGCGGCTGCCCGCCGATCCCGGCACGCCGCTGCCGATGCCGGTGCGGCGCGCGCTGGGGACAAGGCTGGGCGACCTGAACTGGAAGTTCCGCATTCCCGGCCTGTCCGAATTCGAGCTTGACGGCTACGAGGGCGAGCATGTGAGCCTGCTGCGGGTCAAGCCCGGCACGGGGATCTGGCATCATACCCATGAGGGCGAGGAAGCCACGCTGATCCTGTCGGGCGAGATGGAGGATCACGGCAAGCGGTTCCGCCGCGGCGACGTGGCGATCGCGGACCACAACGACGAGCACAACCCCCGGGTCGTGGGCGACGAGGTCTGTTATTGCCTGGTGGTGATGACCGGCGGCCTGCGCTTTACCGGGCCGGTGGGCCGTGCGCTGAACCTGTTCACGAGGTAGGCCATGCATATCGGAAGACGGCAGATCCTGGGCAGCGCGGGCGCCGCGGCCATGGTGCTGGCGGCACCGTTGCCGCTGCGCGCCTCGACCGGGCCGCGGGTATTCGAGCTGTACCGCGGATCCTCGCAGATCGGGCGGCAGGTGCTGGACGTGACCCGCGACGGGTCGCGGCTGGACGTGGCGGTGGATATCGACATCGCGGTGCGCATCCTGGGCCTGCCGGCCTATCGCTACACGCTGTCCTCGCGGGAGGTGTGGGTCGACGGGCGGCTCCAGGCGCTTGAGGGACGCACCGACGACGATGGCGAGGCGCATCGGGTCAGCGTGACGCGCCAGGGCGGCGTGCTGATGGTGGATGGCAGCGGCTACAGCGGCCCGGTCGAGGGAGAGCCCGCGACGACGACCTACTGGGCGAAGAGCTTTCTCAAGCGCGACGAGTGGATTTCAACCCAGGACGGCAAGCCGCTCGACATCTCGGCGCAGCCCGCGGGGCGGACGGAAGTGCCGGTGCCGGGTGGCGCGACCGAGGCCGAAAGCTGGGCCGTGCGCGGCGATATCGGGGTGCTGGACCTGTTCTACGATGCGCAGGGCGAATGGGTCGGCAACCGTTTCGAGGCGCGGGGCGAACAGGCCCGCTTCGTGCTGGCCGAGCGTGGGCGCGACCTGGCCGGGCTGCTTTAGGGCGTGGGTGTGTTCTCGAAGGTGATGCGCCCCGCCGATGGCGCGGCGTGGATCACGGGCGCGTCGGGCGGGATCGGCCGTGCGGTGGCCCTGCGGCTGGCGGCCGAGGGCTGGACGGTCTATGCGACCGCCCGCTCGGCCGAAAAGCTGGAACTGCTGGCGGCGGAAGCGACCGGGCCGGGGCGGATCGTGCCGATGCCGGGCGATGTGGCGGATGCCGCGCGCATGGCCGCCTGCGTGGCCGGGATCACGGCCGAAGGGCCGCTGGCGCTGGCGATCCTGAACGCGGGCATCTACACGCCGATGCGGGCGCAGAATTTCCGCGCGGACACGGCGGCGCAGATGCTGGACGTGAACCTGAAGGGCGTGACCAACGCGCTTGAGCCGCTTCTCGAGCACATGATCGCGCGGGGCGACGGGCACCTGGCGATCACGGCGTCGGTCGCGGGCTACCGGGGTCTGCCCGATGCAGCGGTCTATTCCGCGACCAAGGCCGGGCTGATCGCCATGTGCGAGGCGCTGGCGATGGACCTGGTGGGGCTGGGCGTTCGGATCACCGTCATCAACCCGGGCTTCGTCGCGACCGAGGCGACGTCGGTGAACGAGTTCGACATGCCGTTCCTGATGCAGCCCGACGAGGCCGCGACGCGGATCGTCGAGGGGCTGAAGAAGCCCGGCTTCGAGCTGGCCTTTCCGCGGCGTTTCGCGCTGATCCTGAAGACCATCGGGCTGCTGCCCAACCGCGCCTATATCTGGGTCGTGCGCAAGGCGCTGGGCTGGGACAAGCTGTAGGTCAGGCGCGGGTCTCGATCCGCTGCCTCAGCGCCGCCTGCGCCGCCTCGTCCATCGGGAAGCGCCACATCATCGCCACCGCGATCGCCTTGAGCGCGATCGGCGCCGCCGCATAGAGCAGCGCCAGCGACAGGAGCGCGGTCCCCGTGTTCGCGGCATTCGCCTCGAAGCCCGCGAATTCGAGCAGGATCAGCGCAAGCCCGCCCGAGAGCGCCAGCGCGAACTTGGTCGCGAGCGACCACAGCGCGAAGAAGGCGCCCGTGCGCTGGCGGCCCGAGCGCGCGGTATCCAGATCCACAAGATCCGCCTGCATGGCCGAGGGCAGCGCCAGGTCCGCGCCCAGCGCGGCACCCGACAGGACGCAGATCACGGCAAAGGCGGCGATGTCCCCCTCGCCCAGCGTCAGCGCCACCGAGAAGATGATCCCGGCATAGATCATCGCCAGGCACCAGAGCCGGTGCTTGCTGATCCGGCGCAGGGCAAAGGTCCAGAACGGCGCGGCGGCGACCGCGGCGCCGAAATAGAGCACGAGCAGCAGCCCGCCCTGCCCCGGCGCGCCGAGGCGGTATTCCACGAAGAACAGGAACAGCGTGGCGGGCAGCGCGTTGGCCGCGCCGTTGATGAAATAGGCGCCGAGCAGCCGCAGGAAGAGTGGTTCTGCCCGGATCACGCGGATCAGGTCGCGCAGGTCGGTGGCGCGCTCACGGCTCCAGTCGCGGGGCTCGGGGACGACGCGCAGGCACCAGATGACGCTTGCGGGCAGCATCAGCACGATTGCGGCGGCGACCAGCGTCATGCCCGCCGCCGCGGTGCCGCCTGCGGTGTAGAGGATGGCCGCCAGGATGGTGCCCACAAGGCCGATGGAATCGCGCCAGATGGCGACCCGGCCGCGTTCGGCATAATCGCCGGTGATTTCCGCCCCCCAGGCGAAATAGGGGGTCAGCATCACCGTCCAGCCCAGCGTCAGCAGGAAGAGAAAGGTCACGAACCAGGTCCGGTTCACGTCCACGGGCGGCACGAACAGGCACCAGACCGACACCATCACGATCGGGCAGCCGATGGCCAGCCAGATCCGGCGGCGGCCCCATCGGGTGCGCAACCCGTCTGACAGAAGGCCCATCGCCGGATCGCTGACCGCATCGAAGAGCCGCACGGCGATGAAGGCCGCGCCGATGAAGCCGAGCGAGAAGCCGAAATCCGAGGCGTAGTATTCCGCGAGGAAAACATAGACCGGGAAATACATCGCCGCGAGCGGCAGCGAGGGCGCGGCATAGGCCGCGAGCAGCGACCGGGGCAGCCGCATCAGGCGGCCCCCGCCCGGCACGATCCCGGCCGGCTCAGTTCCAGCGGTGATGGGTGTTGCGGGTCAGAACGCCCACGACGACGCCCAGGAACAGGCCGATCCCCGCCACCCGCGGATGCAGCACGAAGGAGAGATATTCCACCGTCTTGTCCGCGAGTTGCAGCACCGCGTCCATCGGGTCCGCCCCCTGGAAGTCCGCATCCAAGATGTTGCGCCAGACGGTGATGATGGCCAGCACGAAGGCGATCCAGATGGTCGCCGTGACGGCGGCGCGGATCCCGAGGATGATGCCGGTCCGGCCCTCTGTCTCGACCTTGCGGCCGAGGGATTTCCAGCCCACGAGGAAGCCGACCGCGCCGAAGACCATCAGGAAATCGGTGGTCCAGCGGTCGAAGCGTTCGTCGGGATAGGCGTAGATAAGGACAAGCACCATTGCGGCGGCCGCGGCCGCCAGCGCCATTCCCGCGACAAGCCGTGCTGCGGTGGGCATGAACAGTGACTCCCCGTTCGATACCCGCAACTCTCACGCGGGCCGCCTCATGCTAATCTGGGTCACGTCTGTTGTGCCAGACCTAAAACACGCGGCGCAGGAGGTGAGGTAAAAGTTCCACATCCGCCGGAACCGGTCATCGAAACCGAGCGCCGATATTTCGCCCCAGCGGTCGTTGAACTTGTCGTGCCAGATCCTGAGCGTGTCCGAATAGCTTTGCCCGAACTCGATCGAGCCGGTCAGGTCGAGCCCCGCGCGTTCGATCTGCTGGCGCAGCGCCTCGGGGCTGGGCAGCATGCCGCCGGGGAAGATGTATTTCTGGATGAAATCGACGCCGCGCCGGTAGCCGTCGAACAGCCGGTCCTGGATCGTGATGATCTGGAGCGTGGCCTGCGCGCCGGGGCGCAGGCGGTCGCGGACGGAGTCGAAATAGACCGGCCAGTATTTTTCGCCCACCGCCTCGAACATCTCGATCGAGGCGATGCCGTCGAAGGCGCGCGTCTCGTCGCGGTAGTCGCGGAGCACGATCTCCACCCGTTCGTTCAGGCCGGCGCGGAAGATGCGTTCGCGCGCGAAGTCGTGCTGCTCGCGGCTGATGGTCAGGCCCGTCACCCTGGCCCCCCGATGGGCTGCCGCATACTCGGCGAAGCCGCCCCAGCCGCAGCCGATCTCGAGGACGTGGTCCCCTTCCGAGACGCCGATACGGTCGCACATCGAGGCGTATTTCCGGGTCTGGGCGGCGGCAAGATCCTCGGCCGGGGCGTCGAACAGAGCCGAGGAATAGGTCATCGTCTCGTCCAGCCAGGTGGAATAGAACTGGTTGCCCAGGTCGTAGTGGTAGGAGATGTTCTTCTTCGCCTGCCGCTTGGAATTCGCGTTCATCCAGTGGCGCATGCGTTCATAGGCGCGGACGATACCGGCACCGGGGAAGGAGCGGCCGATCTCGTCGTTGTTCATCAGCAGCATGTCCATCAGCGCCATCAGGTCGGGGGTGTCCCACCATCCGTCCATGTACGCCTCGGCGAAGCCAAGCTCGCCGTCGCGGGCGACGCGGGTGAACAGCGCCGGCTCGTGCACCTCGAGCACGCCATGCGGCCCCGGCTCTGCCCCCTGGGCCCGGAAGGTGCGCCCGTCGGGCAGCACGATGTCGAAGGTGCCGGCACGCATGCGCGAGATCACGGAAAAGCTTGTCTGGAACCAGCGTGGCAGGTCCGACTGGCCCTTCGTACTCGTCAACACGGTCATTCTGTCGTCACTCCGCAAGTCTTCTGAAGGGGTTGTAGTGGGGGAAGGGCTGCCCGCCAAGGGCTGCGCGCTCAGGCCGCGCGCTTCCGGGCCGTTTCGCTTTGCGAGTATCGATGGAAACGGATGCCCTTGAGGAAAAGTCGCAAGGCGTGCCAGTGGATCAGGGCGAAGACGCGGAAGCTCATCAGCGGATAGGCGAGGAAGGCGCGCATGAGGGCGCGGTCGGTCAGCGGTTCGCCCCGGCCGGTGATGGTGGCGATCAGCGTCTCGCCCTCGGGCCCGGCCTCGCGGATGCGGAGCGCCAGCTTCTCGTCGGGCGCGTTCACCGAAAAGCGGTAGGTCTTGTCCATGTCGATGAAGGGCGAGACATACATCTCCTTGCCCTGCTGCTGGCGATAGGCGCCGCCGGCCGCGTCGCCCGCGGGCAGGGCATAGGCGATCTGGTCGCCGAAGGTGTTCTTGACCTCGTAGACCAGCGATTGCAGCCGGTCATCCGCGTCGTAGCAGTAGTAGACGGTAAGCGGGTTGAAGACGTAGCCCAGCATCCTGGGAAAGCAGAGCATCGACACGCGCCGGGCGGGCGGCAGGCCGGCCCCCTTCAGCTGTGCGTCCACCCAGGGGCGCAGCGGCCCGCCGTCGCGGGGGCCGTGGTCGCGATCCTGAAGGCTCATCAACGCGGTGCGGTTGTGGCCCAGCAGGCGCAGGCGGGACAGGATGGCGTCGATCCGGTCCAGATCGACCAGCAGCGAGAAGACGCGGTAGCGGAACCGGTGCCGCCGGGGCAACAGGCGCATGTGCATCACATGCCCGCGATAGAGCGTCGCTGCCGGTCCTTCGGTCATTCGGCCGCCTCTGCCATGTAGCTGCGTTCCGGCGCGGGCAGGTCGCGGGCCCATTCGGGGCGCGCGCCCAGCGACGCCGCCACGCGAAGGCCCGCGCGCAGCCCGTCCTCGTGGAAGCCGTAGCCAAGCCACGCACCAGCATACCAGACGCCGCCCACACCCTGAAGCGCCGGCATCTCGCGCTGGGCGGCGAAGGCGGCGCCGTCGAAGACGGGGTGCGCGTAGTCGAATTCGACATGCACCTTGGCGGGGTCGATCGTCCGGGTGGGGTTGAGGCTGACGAAAAGGGGATAGCGGCGGTCGATGGTCTGAAGGCGGTTCATCCAGTAGGTGACGGGCGCCGGGCGCTGATCCTCGGCCGGGTTGAGCGGCGAGAGGAAGTTCCAGCTGGACCATACCTTGCGGCGGACCGGCATCAGCATCTCGTCGGAATGGAGCACCGCGCGGTTCTGCGAGGTGCGGAAGCAGGCGAGCACGTTGCGCTCGGCATCCGAGGCGTCGGCCAGAAGCCGGTGCGCCTGCGGGCCGTGGCAGGCCAGAAGCACCTGGTCGAAGACCGCCTCGGAGCCGTCGGCGAAGCGCAGATGCGGCTTGCCCCCGGTGCGGGTGACGGAAACCACCTCGGCGCCCGCATGGGCGCGGGGGCCGAGTTTCGCCATCAGGCGGCTGACATATTCGCGCGAGCCGCCTTCGACGGTGCGCCAGCGCTGCGACGGGTCGAGCCCGGTCATCAGGTCGTGGTTGCGGAAGAAGGCGACGAAGCTTTCGGCCGGAAAGTCGAGCATCTGCGCCGTCGGCGTGGACCAGATCGCGCCCCCCATCGGCAGGATGAAGCAGTCGCGGAACCAGTCGGAATAACCCTCGGCGCGCAGGTAGTCGCCCATGCTGAGCCCCGCGAGCCGCCCGTCGTCCAGCTGGGTGGCGGCGGTGCGGTTGAAGCGCATGATCTCGCGCAGGCCGCGCAGGAAGCGGGGGCGGAAGATGTTGCTGCGCTGGGCGAAGATCTCGTTCAGCCCGTCGCAGGCGTATTCCATGCGCCCGCCCGCGACCGACAGGCCGAACGACATGTCGGACCACTTGGTGGGCACGCCCAGATGATCGAACAGGCCGGTAAGGTTGGGGTAGTTGCGGTAGTTGTAGACGATGAAGCCGGTATCCACCGGGATCGTCACGTCGCCGAAATGCGCCTCGACCGTGTTGGCATGGCCGCCGAAGCGGCTGTCGCGTTCGAAAAGGTGGACATCGTGGTCTTCCGACAGGGCATAGGCAGCCCCCATTCCGGTGATCCCGGCACCGACAACGGCAATCTTCATCTGCTCGTCCTTGATCTTGGGCCTGTGCATCGGCCAGTTCGTGAAGTGGATTGGAATTGGTTCACGCAGCAGACCTGTCGCGATGCGCGTGATAGGCGTCCAGCGCCCGCTCGCGGCCCTTTTTCAGGTCCACCAGGGGTTTCGGATAGGGCGCGGAGGGAGTCATGGCCCAGCTTTCCGGCACGGCCCGGAAATAGTCCAGCGCATCCTTGCCCGGCTGACGGGAAAGTTCCGCGACCCAAGTCCGGCGGTAGACGGATTTCGGGTCGAACTTCTCGGCCTGGGTGGCGGGGTTGAAGATGCGGAAGAAGGGCGCCGCGTCCGGCCCCGATCCGGCGGCCCATTGCCAGCCCATGGCGTTGGACGCCGGATCCCAGTCGATCAGGCAATCCTCGAACCATTTCAGACCCACGCGCCAGTCGGTCATCAGGTGCTTGGTCAGGTAGCTTGCGACCAGCATCCGGGCGCGGTTGTGCATGGTGCCGGTGACGTACATCTCGCGCATGGCGGCGTCGATCACCGGCTCTCCGGTCAGGCCGCGCTTCCAGCGGGTGGCGTGCTCGCTCTCACCCGCCCAGGGGAAGCCGTCCCATTCCTCGCGCCAGTTGCGTTCGGTGATATGGGGCGTGTGGTGGACGAGGTGGTGGGCGAAGTCGCGCCAGACGATTTCCTGGAGGAATGTCTCGGCCCCCGGCGCGCCCCGCTCCATCGCGGCGCGGGCGGCATGCCAGCAGGCGCGGACGGACACCTCGCCCAGGCTCAGGTTCTCGCCCAGCTTCGATGTGCCGGGCAGGTCCAGCCGGTCGCGCAGGTCCGAATAGCCGGCGATCCCCTGTTCGAGAAAGGCGTCGAGCCGGGCGCGGGCGGCATCCTCGCCGATGCGGGCGTGGGCGGCCACGATATCGGCGCCGCGGCGCATGGCGGCGCCGAGCGCCCAGTCGGACAGGCTGTCGCTTGCGGGCCAGGCGTCGGGGGCCGGCAGGCGGGCGGGGGCGGGCAGGCAGTCGCCCGGATCGCGGTCGCGCACCGCGCGCCAGTAGGGGGTGTAGACCCGGTAGAAGCCGCCCTGCCCGGTCTGCACGGTCCACGGCTCGAACAGAAGATGGCCGGGATGGCTGACCGCCTCAAGCCCGCGATCCCTCAGCTGCGCCTTGACGCCCGCATCGCGCGCCTTCGAGACGGGATCGCAGAGCCTGCTCCAGTGCACGGCGGTCGCACCGGTCTCGGCGGCAAGCGCGGCCAGCACCCGGGCCGCGTCGCCCCGGCGCAGGATCAGCCGGCTGCCCAACGCCTCGAGGCTGCGGGCGAAGGAAGCGACCCCCTCGCCCAGCCGCCAGCGGGGGGCCGCGCCAAGCGTCTCGGTCTGGGGATCGAGGATGAAGACGGGAATGACCGGGCCGCCGCGCGCGATGGCGGCAACAAGGCCGGGGTGATCGGCAAGCCGAAGGTCCCGGCGGAACCAGAAGAGCGTGGGGGGTGTCATGCGTGTCGGGGGCCGCTGCGCGGGAAACTTGCTGAGGTCATGCAGGAAGATACGGTCGCAACATGAAAACGGTTTACCCCCAAGTGCACAAAGTTTCGTCGGTCCGCGGTGTCGCAGCCCGCTGCGCGCCCGATCGCCGTTATTTTCCGGGCAAAGCCGGGGGCAGCCGACCTGCCCTCTTTTGCTTTCGGCGCCGCGGCGCTAAGTTGTCGTCAACGCAGCAGGGAGGCAGGCATGGCGCGTCCGGTCGTCGGTATCATCGGCAATCGCCACATGGTGAATGACGAATATCCCGCGCAGGCGGTCGGGCTGTCGAACCTCGAGGCGGTGGCGCAGGTGGCCGATGCGCTGCCCCTGATGATCCCCGCGGTCCCCGACCTGGTCGATATCGCGCATCTTCTGGACGTGGTGGACGGGATCGTCCTGACCGGCGGGCGGCCCAACGTGCATCCCAGCCATTACGGCCACGAGGAGACCGAAAAGCACGGCAGTTTCGATCTGGACCGCGACGCGGTGGCGCTGGGGCTGATCCATGCCTGCGTGGACCGGGGCGTGCCGATCCTGGGCATCTGCCGGGGTTTCCAGGAATTCAACGTGGCCTATGGCGGCACGCTGCACCCTGAGATCCGCGAGCTGCCGGGGCGGATGAACCACCGGATGCCCACGACCGGCGCGCTGGCCGACAAGTTCACCAACCGCCACGCCGTGCACCTGACGCCGGGCGGGCTGTTCGCGCGGCTGTTCGGCGCGGACGTGATCGAGGTGAACACGCTGCACGGCCAGGGGATCGAGACGCCGGGCACCCGCATCGTGATCGAGGGGCACGCGCCCGACGGCACGCCCGAGGCGCTGCACGTCAAGGGCGCGCCCAACTTCGCCATGGCGGTGCAGTGGCACCCCGAATGGCAGGCGGGCATCGATCCCGTCTCGCGCCCGCTGTTCCAGGCCTTTGGCACGGCCATGCGCAAGGACGCCCTGCGCCGCGCGGGCTGAGGGCGGCGATTTCGCGATTGACCAAGGGAACTGCCCTTGCCCGCGAGCGGCCGACGGACATCCCGCGAGATCCGTGGTGACGCGCGCCGGCTGGCAGATGCAGGCGTCCGGACCCTGCTTGCGTTCGATCGATGGAAGACCGTCGCGCCAGGTGCGCATGGGTCGATGCTTCGGCTTGTCCGAAGGAGCGATTGATCACCGCGCGCATCTGCATCCATGATGCGTCTGATCCGGCAACGACCCGTTCTGCCGCATGTCCGGCGAATGCGGTTTGCGAACGACCCAACACGAAAGGACAAAGGATGAGTTTCAACGCGCTGGTCGTGACCCGCGACGAGGAGGGGCGCACGGCCGCCACCGTCAGCCACATCACCGAGGACGACCTGCCGCCGGGCGACGTGCTGGTCGCCGTCGAGTATTCCACCGTGAACTACAAGGACGGGCTCTGCATCGGGTCGGGCGGCGGGCTGGTCAAGACCTGGCCGCATGTGCCCGGCATCGACTTCGCGGGCACCGTCGAGCGGTCGGACCATCCCGACTACCGCCCCGGCGACAAGGTGGTGCTGACCGGCTGGCGCGTGGGCGAGATCCACTGGGGCGGCCATGCGCAGAAGGCGCGCGTCAGGGGCGACTGGCTGGTGCCGCTGCCCGAGGGGCTTACGACGCGGCAGGCGATGGCGGTGGGCACCGCCGGGCTGACCGCGATGCTGGCCATCGACGCGCTCGAGGCGCATGGGCTTGCGCCCGGCAACGGCCCGGTGCTGGTGACGGGCGCTGCCGGCGGCGTCGGTTCGGTCGCCGTGGCGCTGCTGGCCGCGATGGGCCACGAGGTCGCCGCCGTCACCGGCCGGCCCGAGACCGAAGCCTATCTGCGCGAGTTGGGCGCCACCACCATCGTGCCGCGCGCCGACATCGCCGAGACGGTCAAGCGCCCGCTGGAAAGCGAGACCTGGGCCGGCTGCGTCGATGCCGTGGGCGGCGCGATGCTGGCGCGGGTGCTGGGGCAGATGAAATACGGCGCCTCGGTCGCGGCCGTGGGTCTTGCGGGGGGTGCGGGGCTGCCCGCGACGGTGATCCCCTTCATCCTGCGCGGCGTGAACCTTCTGGGCATCGACAGCGTGATGCAGCCGCGCCCCAACCGCATCCGCGCCTGGAACCGTATCGCCGAACTGCTGCCGCTCGACAGGTTGGACGCGATGATCCATCCCGCGACGCTGGCCGACCTGCCGGAACTGGGCGCGGCCATCCTGAAGGGCGAGGTCCGGGGCCGGGTGGTCGTGGACGTGAACGCCTGAGCCCTAGACCGGCTCGGTCGCCCAGTCCTCGCGGCCCATGTCGGACAGGACCGCCTCGATCGCGGGGCGGTCCGCCTCGTGGAAGCGACCGATGATGTCGCTGCCGTGCAGCTTGGCCTTGGGCGGTGGAAGATCGAGCGGCTCCAGCCCCAGAAATTCATGGACGGCGGCCGTCTCTCCCAGCGCCGCCTGCGCGTAGGTGATGCGCGTGACCGGCCCCTTCGCCGCTGCGTAGCGGGCATAGATCGCATCCATCCGCGCGACGAACCTGCGGAACGCCTGCGGGTTGAAGCCGGTGCGCGTCTGCCGCAACGCCGCGAGCCGCCGTTCGGGCGCGTGCGCCCCCATGTTCCAGACGCCGGTATCCTTGGCCAGCCGGCTGGAGGCGTACATCGCCAGCCGGTTTTCCCGGTCGAGGATGATCTTGCGGACCTCGCCGGAGGCAAGCAGCCAGTCCGACACCGGCACGGATTGCGAATGGAAATGCTTGAAGCCGCGCACCCGTTCGCCGTTCGGCGCGAAGGCAAAGGCGGCGCGGACAAAGGCTATCGGATCGGTCTCGCGCAGGCGCATGTCCGCCTGCGCGCGGAACTCCTCGCGGATGTGGTTCTCGATGCCACGGGGGTTGAACAACTCTCCGTGGACATAGGCGTCGGGATGGGCGCGGAACATGCCGTTCAGAAGCGAGCTTCCGGTCCGCGGCATGGCCATCACCGCGAACAGCACCGGCTGCCCGTCCCGCGCCGCCGCGTCAGCCTGCATCTTCCACCATCCACTCCCTGCGCCCCATCCTTTCCAGGACCCGCTCAAGCTTCGGGCGGTCCTCGTCGCGGAAGCGCGCGGCGATATCGCTGCCATGCAGCTTCACCTTGGCGGGCGGGGTCGCCACCGGGGCAAGGCCAAGGAATTCGAAGACCGGCGCAACCTGACCGCGCGCGACCTGCGCATAGGTGAGATGCAGCACCTGCCCGGTGGCCTGCCGGTAGCGATCGTAGATGGCGTCGACCGTCTCGCAATATCGCCGGAAGGCCTGCGCCTTGAACGGGATCCGCGCCTGCCGGACCGCATCGAGACGCGCCGCCCGCGCCGCGGGGCCCAGATTGTAGACCCCGGTCGCCCGCGCCAGTTCCAGCGAGGCGTACATCGCCAGCCGGTTCTCGCGTTCGAGCACGATCCTGGCGATCCCCGGCGCGCCGATCAGCCATTCCGCCGCCTCGGGGTTGTGGCGGTAGAAATGCTTGAAGCCGCGCACCCGTTCGCCATTGGGGGCGAAGTCCAGCACCTGCCGGATGAAGCCCACCGGGTCGGCCGCGCGCCGGGCAAGATCGATGTGGGGGAAAAGCTCCTCGCGGATATGCTCGGCCGGGCGCCTGTCGTGAAAGATCTCGCCATGGACGTAAGCTTCGGGATGCGCGCGCAGCATCCCGCCCAGCAGCGAGGAGCCGGTCCGCGCCATGCCCAGCACGACGAAATCCACCCGCGCGCCCGTTGCCATGCCCCTGCCCTTCATGCCTGTCCGGCACGGACAATAGGCCCCAGGCTGCGCTGCCTCAACCGCCCTTGCGGCTGGGCGCGGGGCTGTGCACAAGGTGGGGCAAGGCGACATCAGGCAGGGAGCACGGCGGATGGACGGGCAGGAATTGGCACTGGATCTGGATTTCGTGCGGGCGCAGTTCCCCGCGCTGGCGGAGCCCGCCTATCCCGATCACGCGCATTTCGAGAATGCCGGCGGATCCTATGCCTGCGGTCCGGTGATCGACCGCCTGACCCGGTTCTACCGCGAGACCAAGGTGCAGCCCTATGGCCCTGCCCCCGCGACCCGCCGCGCGGGCGAGGAGATGGACGAGGCGCGCAGCCGCCTTGCCGCCATGCTGAACGTGGAGGAGGACCTGCTGTCCTTCGGTCCCTCGACCACGCAGAATACCTATGTGCTGGCGCAGGCCTTCGGCGAGTGGATGGCGCCGGGCGATGCGATCATCGTGACGAACCAGGACCACGAGGCGAATACCGGCCCCTGGCGGCGGCTGGAAAGGCGCGGGATCGAGGTGCGCGAATGGCAGGTCGATCCGGAAACCGGCGCGCTCGACCCCGCGGGGCTTGCGCGGCTTCTCGACGGGCGGGTGCGGCTGGTGTGCCTGCCGCACTGCTCGAACATCCTCGGGAGGATGAACCCGGTGGCGGAGTGGTGCCGCATGGTGCACGAGGCGGGTGCGGTGGCCTGCGTGGACGGGGTCAGCGCGGCGCCGCACGGGCTGCCGGACGTGGCCGCGCTGGGGGCGGACATCTACCTGTTCTCAAGCTACAAGACATACGGCCCGCACCAGGGGATCATGACCATCAGCCGCGCCCTGGCCGAGGCGCTGCCGAACCAGGGCCATTACTTCAACGCAGGCTACCTGTCCAAGCGGTTCACCCCCGCGGGCCCCGATCATGCCCAGATCGCCGCCTGCGCGGGCATGGCGGACTATATCGACGCGCTTTACGCCCGGCATTTCGGGGCCGCGGCCGCGCCCGCCGAACGGGCGCGGGCGGTGGCCGGGCTGCAACGCGCGCAGGAAGAGGCGCTGCTTGCCCCGCTGCTGGCCTATCTGCGCAGCCGCAACGATATCCGCCTGCTGGGGCCGCGGGACGTGGCGGAAAAGGTGGGCACCGTCGCCATCGCCGCAAACCGCCCCGGGGCGCAACTGGCCGAGGCGCTGGCGGCCCAAGGGATCATGGCGGGGGGCGGGGATTTCTACGCCACGCGGCTGATCACGGCGCTGGGGATCGCGCCCGAGCATGGCGTGCTGCGGATGAGTTTCGTGCACTACACCAGCCGGGCCGAGGTGGACCGGCTGATCGCGGCGCTGGACCGGGTGCTTTAAGCCGGGGCGCGACGCGCTCAGCGAAGCGGAATGCGCAGGCCTATCGCGAGAACGTGGCTTTCGCGATCAACCGACAGCGGGTCGCGCGGCGCGTTGCCACCGTCGAGCGGCGTGGCGCTGCCGCGGGCCGCGCCCAGGTCGTAGTAGCGGTAGCTTGCCTCCAGCAGGATCGGGCGCTTCCCCGTTGCGCTGATCTGCATGCTGGCGCCAAGCCCCACGCTCCAGGCAAGGTCGATGTGGCTCGCGCCCTCGAAGCTGCGCACGGGGTCGGTCGCGGAAGGGTTCGTGCGGGTCCAGTCGTCCATGCTGTTCATCGACAGGCCAAGCCCGGCCGTCACGAAGGGCTGGAACTTCGCGTTCCGGCCGGGCCGCTGGAACGGCAGGTAATAGACATTGCCCATGAGCGCGGTCGAGGAGATGTCGGCCTCGACGCTGGCATGGGGGCCGGGGGTGGCGGGTTCGGTCCGCGACCAGTCGCCGCCCACGGTTTCCTTGCCGACATGGGTCAGCGCCGCCTCGGCGCGCCAGCCGTTCATCCAGTCGAAGCCGATGGCGGCGGTGCCGGCGATGCCGTTCTCGCCGTCCAGCGCGAAGAACACCCGCGGATCGCTGGCGCCCGGCGGAAGCCAGTCGCCGCTGTCGGTGGCCGAAAACCCGGCGCCAAGGTCGAAGCGCGCGTAGCGGCCATAGGTGACGGCGGGGGCGTCGATCCCGAACACGCCCTGGCCGGACTGCGCCTGCGCGGTGGGGGCGCTGATGGCGAGACTGGCTGCCAGCGCCGCTGATACGGCGAACATCGCCTTCGGCATGTCGTTTCTCCTGCTCTCGTCCGCGTGCAGAGGGCATCGGCCTGCCGGACCGGCACCCCCTCTTGCCCTTGCGTCAGGGTGCCGCATCACCCATGGCCGGCCAAGACCGCGACGCGCACCGCCTCGGCCGTGGCGGCAAGCTGTGACGCCTCTGCATCGTCCAGCGCATGGCCGAGGATCGTGGTCACGGCGATGACTGTGTCGGTGCTGATCGGCAGGGTCTTGTCCGAGGCAACCCCGAGGAAGATCGCCGACAGCTGGCTGGCCTGGGTGCTGACGCCGACTTCGGCCAGCACGGAACGGCCGTCGAGCGCGTCATCCAGCAGGGCGAGGTTCTGGAGCGGCGAGTCGATGTAGCTGGCGTTCTCGAAGTTGAGCGACAATTCCGCGATCAGGTCCGCAAGCGGCAGGTTGTAGAAATCCACCATGTCCTGCGTCATCGATGCGAGCGCCTCGTCATAGGCGGCGCCAAGCACATGATCGGGCGAGCGCACGACGTTGAGGCGCCCGAGTTCCACCTAGGGGATCCCTTCCCTCGCCCAGACCGGCCTGCCGCCGCCCGTCTGGTCCGGCCTGTTCGCCTGCGGGCCGCGCCCGTCCGAGCCGCCATCCTCGCCGCGCGTGTCGGGCGGGCCGTCGCGGCCGCCACCGTCTTCGTGGCCGCCGTTCTCGCCACCCTCATCATGGCCACCGCCACCGGGGCCGCGGGGGCCGCCCTGCCCGTCCTCGTGCGCGCCATCCTCGTGGATCACCCCATCCTCGTGTTCGGCTCGTGCGGGGACAGCGCCTGTCACCATGCCCAGCAGCAGACCCAGCGCAAGCAGGGATGGCGTGGCAGGCAGCAGGTGGGGAAGTCGGTCGGCCGGGGCAATCGCGCGTCTCATCGAATTCTCCTCCAACGGATCTGGCCGGGGGTCGACGGCGCCCGCATCGGGCGCCGGGCCAAAGGTTGCGTCTCAGCCGTGGCCCGCCAGCACCGCGATGCGGACGTCCTCGGCGTCGTCGGCAAGCGCGCTGATCTCGGCATCGGTCAGCGCGTGGCCCAGGATGGTTGTCACCGCGATGACCGTGTCCTCGCTGATCGGCAGGGTCTTGTCCGAGGCGACGCCGAGGAAGATCGCCGAAAGCTGCCTGGCCGAGGTACCCACGCCGGCATCGGCCAGCGCGGATGTGCCGTCGAGCGCGTCATCCAGCAGGGCGAGGTTCTGAAGCGGCGAGTCGATGAAGCTGAGGCTGTCGAAGTTGAGCGACAACTCGGCGATCAGGTCGCCGAAGGACAGGTTGTAGAAATCCACCATGTCGTCGGTCAGCGTGGCAAGCGCCTCTGTGTAGGCGGCCTCCAGCACATGATCGGGTGAGCGGACGACGCTCAGGCGGCCAAGTTCGACCGCCGGAATGCCCTCCTGCGCCCAGACCGGCTTGCCACCGCCGGTTTCCCCCGGCCTGTTGGCCTGCGGTCCGCGACCGTCATCGCCGGCGCTGGAGGTGGTGGGACGGTTGCCCGCATCCGGGTTGCCACCCCCCGCGCCGGCCGAGGCATTTCCGCCGGAGCCCTGGCCCTGGGCATGTGCCGCGCCCATCGGGATCGCGGCAGCCGCCAGCAGCGCGGTCAGCGCAACCGCCGCCGTCAGCCCGCGCGACATGGGGCGCGGGGCATCGATTGGGAGTGTTCTCGGGGGGATGGGCATTCGGATCATGTGCACCACGACAGTTGCAGACTGCCGAATGCTTAGCGATCCCCCCCGATCGCCGCCTTGACCCATATCAACCTGGCGCCGCGCCAGCCACCGGGGCCGGCGCGGCGCAGGGGTCTTGCTCAGGGCTGGGCGTTCAGCCCAGCGGCCTCGATGCCAGCGACGGCGCAGGCCTCGTCATTGTCCGACGTGTCGCCGGAAATGCCCACGGCGCCGATCACGGTGCCGGAAGCGTCCGTCACCAGCACGCCGCCCGGCACCGGCACCAGCCGCCCGTCGAGCGCGCCATTGGCGGCGGCGATGAAATAGGCCTGCGCCTCGGCCCGCGCCATCTGCGCGCGTCCGCCAAGGCCCAGCATCACCGCGCCATAGGCTTTCCCGCCCGCGATCTGGAAACGCCCCGGCGAGGCGCCGTCCTGCCGGGCATAGGCGATGGCGTGGCCGCCCGCGTCGAGAACGATCACCGCAAGGGGCTTCAGCTTCTTTTCGGCCGCGGTTGCGAGCGCCACCTCGATGATGCGGTTGGCGGCTTCGAGCGTGATCCTGGTCATGTCCATCCCCTCCTCAGGCGGCCTTGGCCTGCGACGCCTTCAGCGCCAGGCGGTTGGCGTGGAGAAGCGGCTCGGTGTAGCCCGAGGGCTGCCGGGTTCCCTTCAGCACCAGGTCGCAGGCCGCGCGGTAGGCGAAGCCGTCGAAGCCGGGCGCCATCGGGGTGTAGGCCGGGTCGTTCGCGTTCTGCCGGTCCACGACCTGGGCCATGCGCTCCATCACCTCGCGCACCTGCGCTTCGGTGATGACGCCGTGGTGCAGCCAGTTCGCCATGTGCTGAGAGCTGATCCGGCAGGTCGCGCGGTCTTCCATCAGGCCGACATTGTTGATGTCGGGCACCTTGGAACAGCCGACGCCCTGGTCGACCCAGCGCACGGTGTAGCCAAGGATCCCTTGCGCGTTGTTCTCGATCTCGGCGCGGATGTCGTCCTCGGACCAGTTGGTGCCGGGCGCGGTCGGGATGGTCAGCAGCGCGGACAGCTTCGCGCGCGGGCCGCCGGCGGCAATCTCGTCCTGGCGGGCGAAGACGTCGACCTTGTGGTAGTGCGTCGCGTGCAGGGTTGCGGCGGTGGGGCTGGGCACCCAGGCGCAGTTGGCGCCCGCCATGGGATGCGCGATCTTCTGCACCAGCATGTCGTGCATCAGGTCGGGCATCGCCCACATGCCCTTGCCGATCTGCGCGCGGCCCTTCAGCCCGCAGGCAAGGCCCACATCCACGTTGTTGTCCTCGTAGGCAGAGATCCAGGCGGTGCCCTTCATCTCGGCCTTGCGGACCATCGGGCCCGCCTCCATCGAGGTGTGGATCTCGTCGCCGGTGCGGTCGAGGAAGCCGGTGTTGATGAACACCACGCGCTTCTTCGCGGCGCGGATGCATTCCTTGAGGTTGACCGTGGTGCGCCGCTCTTCGTCCATGATGCCGATCTTGACGGTGTTGGGCTTCAGGCCCAGCGCCGCCTCGACGCGGGTGAAGATCTCGTCGGTGAAGGCGACCTCGGCGGGGCCGTGCATCTTCGGCTTCACGACATAGACCGAGCCTGCCTGCGAGTTGCGCGGCCCATCGGACTTGTTCAGGTCGTGCACGGCGCAGAGCACGGTGCACATGGCGTCGAGCAGGCCCTCGGGCACCTCGTTGCCATCGGCGTCCAGGATCGCGGGCGTGGTCATCAGGTGGCCCACGTTGCGCACCAGCATCAGCGAGCGGCCCTTGTGGGTCTTCTTCGCGCCATCGGGCGCGGTGAAGGTGACGTCGGGGTTCAGCGCACGGGTAAATGTCTTTCCGCCCTTGGACACCTCTTCCTTCAGGTCGCCCTTCATCAGCCCGAGCCAGTTGGCATAGGCCAGCGCCTTGTCCTCGCCATCGACGGCGGCGACCGAGTCCTCGCAATCCATGATGGTCGAGATCGCGGACTCGACCAGCATGTCCGAGACATGCGCCGGATCGGACTTGCCGATCTGGTTGGCGGGGTCGATCACGATGCGGATGAGCAGGTTGTTGGCGCGCAGCACCGCCTCGGACAGGTTGCCGGCGGCGGAAGTACGGTAGCCCGCGAACTGCGCGGGATCCTTGAGCGTGGTCTGTCCGGCGGGGCCGGTCAGCGCCAGCGCGCCGTCCGCCACGTCGATGCGGCTGACATCGGCCCACGACCCGGTGGCCAGCGGCGCGACCTCGTCCAGATGCGCCTTGGCCCAGGCGATCACGCGGGCGCCCCGCTCGGGGTCGTAACCCGCGCCCTTCGGCGCATCGCCCAGCGCGTCGGTGCCGTAGAGCGCGTCATAGAGACTGCCCCAGCGGGCGTTGGCGGCATTCAGCGCATAGCGCGCGTTCATCACCGGCACGACAAGCTGCGGGCCGGGAATGGTCGCGATCTCTGCGTCCACGTTCTCGGTCTCGACGCTGAAATCGGGGCCCTCGGGAACGATGTAGCCGATTTCGCGCAGGAAGGATTCGTAGGCTTCCGCGTCATGGGGCTGGCCCCGGCGCGCCTTGTGCCAGTCGTCGATCGCGGCCTGGATCCGGTCACGCTCGGCCAGCAGGGCGCGGTTCTTCGGGGTCAGTTCGCCCAGCAGTCGCGCAAGGCTTTCCCAGAACGCGTCGGCGGCGATGCCGCTGCCGGGAATCGCCTGCCCGTCGATGAAGGCTGCCAGCGTGGCGTCGACTTGCAGCCCATGTTTTTCTACGCGGTTACCCATGATCCGGCCCTCTCTCGTGCCCTGTGACCCCATCGGCATTGTATGCCATTGTGCACCACATAGGGAAAAAGTTTCCGATAGGCAACAGGGGGTCCGGACGCAAGACGGCCGCTAAAGATCGAGGCTGAGCTGGTCCGGGGACGCCTTGGCGCGCCCGGGTCCGCGCCTGCGGCGGGGGGCGCGGTCGCCGCCATCCTTGCGGCTGGCGTGCTTTTCCACGATGCGCGCGGCGGTGGCACGGAAGGCGTCGCCGCGCCGCACGCCCCAGACCGCGTCACGCGCGTGGCGCGCGGCCTCGGCCACGTCCACGACGGGCGCGGGATAGGCACGATCCAGGACGCTGCCCGCCCCCTCCCATGTCCAGGGCGACTGGAGATGGGCGTCGGGGACGGCGGCAAGCTCCGGCACCCAGCGGCGGGTGAAGACGCCGGTCGGGTCCTGGTCCAGCCCCTGCTTGACGGGGTTGTAGATCCGCACGGTGTTCATGCCGGTGGTGCCCGACTGCATCTGCATCTGGCTCCAGTGGATGCCCGGCTCGTAGTCGGTGAAAAGCCGCGCCAGATGCGGCCCGGTCGCGCGCCAGTCGAGCCAGAGATGATAGCTCGCAACCGCCACCAGCATGGACCGCATCCGGAAGTTCAGCCAGCCGGTGTGGTGCAGGTAGCGCATGCAGGCATCGACGAAGGGGATGCCGGTCTCTGCCCTCTCCCAGGCGCTCAGGCGGGTCGCGTCGGGGGTTCGGGGGCGCAGGCCCTCATAGGCGGGGTGAAGGCAGTCCGTCTCGATCCGCGGCTCGTCCTCGAGCTTCTGCATGAAGTGGTCGCGCCAGGCGAGGCGGGACTGGAAGGACGAAAGGCTGCCCGCCCAGCCCTCGCGCGTGCCGCGCACCTCGCGTTGGCGGGCGGCGGTGGCCTGCGCCGCCTCGCGGCCCGACAGCGCGCCCAGCGCTAGATGCGGACTGAGGCGCGAGCAGGCCCATTCCCCTTCGACCGGGGTGGACATCTGCCGGCGGTAGTCGCGGCCGCGTTCCGTCAGGAAGCCGCCCAGCAGCGCCAGCGCCGCCTGCCGCCCGCCGGGCTGGCGATCCGGGCAGGGATCGGCCGGCAGACCCATGGACGCTGCATCGGGCATCGCGCCCGTCGCAATGCCGGACAGGGGCGCAAGCGCCGGGGCCGCGACCGTCGGCTGGCGCACGAAGCGGTCCCGCGCGGCGGCCCAGCCGTCCCGGCTTT
Source organism: Halovulum dunhuangense (assembly GCF_013093415.1). Taxonomy (NCBI): domain Bacteria; kingdom Pseudomonadati; phylum Pseudomonadota; class Alphaproteobacteria; order Rhodobacterales; family Paracoccaceae; genus Halovulum; species Halovulum dunhuangense. Next base: position 1,262,910 of record NZ_JABFBC010000001.1, on the reverse strand, counting down.
TCAGCCGGCGCTTCACGCCCGCTTGCGGCAGTTCGGTCCAGGCAAGCCCGCGCCCCCGCGCCCAGGCGGCCACCCGCCGGTCGCGGGCATAGGTCCAGAGATTCCCGGTCTCCTCGGAGGAGAACAACGCCCGCGCGCCGGTCTCGCGCACGAGGGCGTCCAGGACATCGACAGCGTCGCCCGTGCGCAGGACAAGCGGCTGGCCCTGCGCGGCAAGATCGGCGCGCAGGTCCGCAAGCGTCTCGGTCAGGAAGGCGAACTGCCGGGCCGAGGTGTCGGGCAGGCGCCAGTATTCCGGCTCGAAGATGAAAAGCGGCAGGACATGGCCGCCCGATACCTCGGCCACCCGCGCGAGTGCCGGGTTATCGGCGACCCGCAGATCGCGCTTGAACCAGAAGATCACGGGCCGGCTGCTCATGCGCGTGAGATAGCGGCGCGCGCCGGACGGTAAAGGCCGCCCCGAAGGTCGGGGCGGCCCTGCGACTGTCAGTTGACGGGGGCCGTTCCCGGCGTCTGCGGGTCAGGGGTGGTCGGATCCCGCCCACGGTCGTCATCGCGCAGCGGCAGGCAGGGGTCGGCGGCCGTCGTGCTGTTCGGCGTGCACTCGTCAGGCGGCGGCAGGCACTGGTCCTGCGGCGCGGCGCCCGGGACATAGACCCCGCTGGTGCAGCCGGTGACCCCGCCGAACTTGTCATAGATCGGCTCGCCCTGGATCACAGGCGGCGGCGGCGCCGGCTCGGGCTGCGAGCAGGCAGCGACAAACGCCCCGCAGGCAAGAAGTGTCACAATTCCCACTAAACGCATTCTGATGTCCCCCTTGGATCAAGTATCATCGGCGACATCATGCCGCAGCTTGGCCCTTGTCGCAAGAAATTGAGTGTGCCGGGGCTGCTTTAGCGGACCGGAAACGCTGGAACCGGCAACCGCTCAACAGGGATCGAGCCCTTGCAGCCGCGCAAGCTCCAGCCTGCGCGCACCGGGGACGACGGGATAGGACACGAGCGGCCCCTCCTTACCGGCGCAGTAGTCCAGACAGAGCACGTTCGGCGCCTGAAGCTCGGGGGCATCTTCGAGCCAGTAATGTCCGAAGAAGACGGGCGGCGCATCCGCGGGGTAGCCGGGCATGCGGTGTCGCGCGGGGATGTCTCCCTCGGGGAGTTGTTCGCGGTGCGGAACGGAAATCCCCAGGCTTCGCCACGCGGTGGCATCGCGAAGCCACCAGCGCAGGCGCATGTCGGTGCGCGTCCTCTGGCCCTTGTCCTTGAAGCTGTATCCCTGCGGCAGCGGAACCTCGGGGCCCTTGGTGAGCATCTCGACCGCGTGCCTGAGCGGCGGGTCCGTCGCCGCGCGCAGAAGCGTATCCATCCCCGCGGATCCGTTCGGGGCATGGGTCCGCAGCAGCGAGATCGCCCCCTCGTCCCAGCAGGCATGGACAAAGCGCAGGCCGTCGCGTTCCAGCCAGATCGGCAGGTCCGCCATCCAGTCGATCCATGCGCGGGCGCCGGGGCTGCCGAGGGGGAACTCGGCCAGGAAGCTTTCATGCTGCCTGCGGTTGTCGGGGGTGTGGTCCCGCAGCGGCCCCCTGTCGCCCTGGCTGTGGAAGTGGATGGCGTTCAGCTCGTGGTTTCCCATGATCGCGCGGGCGGTGCCGGCCTCGATCATCGCGCGGACGATGGAAAGCACGCGGCCGTTCTGGGGCCCGCGGTCGATGAAGTCGCCCAGAAACACGACGCTGCGGTCCGGGTCGGCGTGCCGCCAGGCGCCCTTGCTCTCGGTGTATCCAAGCGCGGTCAGGCGATGGACAAGCTTGTCGGCCATGCCGTGGATGTCGGGAATGACGTCGTACAAACGGACTCCTTTCGGGGCAAACACGCCGCGGCGGACCGGGGCCTCGGGCGGCGACCGGACATTGCCTGCGGCGATTTATGGAAGGAGGGGCGCATCACGGCGACCCCGTTTCCGAGCATGGGGATCCCGCGCGCCCGGCACAAGGGGCATAACGACCCCTGCGCGACCTGTGGCCCCCGGGTCACGTTGCCCGCGGCCGGCTTTCACTACGTCGCGCGGCACGCTAAGTCGGAGGGGCAAGAACAGCGAGGACGTCATGCGCACCGACACCGCCCCGAGCCCGATCCGCCTGAGGGACTACACCCCGCCCGCCTACCTGGTGGACGCGGTGCACCTGACCTTTCGCCTGAACCAGACGGCGACGCGGGTGGTGGCGCGGCTGTCGATGCGGCCGAACCCTGCGGCGGAACCGGGGCAGGATCTGCGCTTCGACGGCGAGAAGCTGGGCCTGATCCGCGCCACCATCGACGGCCAACCGGTGCAGGTGAACCCGGACGATACCGGGCTGACGGTGCCGGCGGCGCTGGTGCCCGACGCCCCCTTCACCTGGGAGGCGGAGGTGGAGATCGACCCAACCGGCAACACCGCGCTCGAGGGGCTTTACATGTCCAAGGGCATGTACTGCACCCAGTGCGAGGCCGAGGGCTTTCGCAAGATCACCTATTTCCCCGACCGCCCCGACGTGATGGCGACCTATACCGTGCGGATCGAGGGCGATGCGCCGGTGATGCTGTCGAACGGCAACCCCACCGCCCGCGGCGATGGCTGGGCCGAGTGGCACGATCCCTGGCCAAAGCCCAGCTACCTGTTCGCGCTGGTGGCGGGAAACCTCGTGTCGCATGACGACAGCTTCACCACCCGCTCGGGGCGCAAGGTTGATCTTAAGATCTATGTCCGGCCCGGAGACGAGGGGAAATGCGCCTACGCCATGGACGCGCTCAAGCGGTCCATGCGCTGGGACGAGGAGGCTTACGGGCGCGAATACGATCTGGACCTGTTCATGATCGTCGCGGTCGACGACTTCAACATGGGCGCGATGGAGAACAAGGGCCTCAACATCTTCAACGCGAAATACGTCCTGGCCAGCCCCGACACCGCCACCGACCAGGATTACGAGCGGATCGAGAGCATCATCGCCCACGAGTATTTCCACAACTGGACCGGCAACCGCATCACCTGCCGCGACTGGTTCCAGCTGTGCCTGAAGGAGGGGCTGACGGTCTATCGCGACCAGCAGTTCTCGGGCGACCAGCGATCGCACGCGGTCAAGCGCATCGACGACGTGCTGATGCTGCGCGCGCGCCAGTTCCGCGAGGATGCGGGCCCGCTTGCCCATCCCGTGCGCCCCGTCGAATATGTCGAGATCAACAACTTCTACACCGCGACCGTCTACGAGAAGGGCGCCGAGGTGATCGGCATGCTCCGCCGGCTGGTCGGGCCCGAGGCTTATCGCCGGGCGCTCGACCTGTATTTCGAGCGGCATGACGGGCAGGCCTGCACCATCGAGGACTGGATCGCGGTGTTCGAGGATGCGACGGGTCGGAACCTGTCGCAATTCTCGCTGTGGTACGCGCAGTCGGGCACGCCACGCGTCCGGGTACAGGAGACGTGGAAGGACGGCGTATTCACCCTGACCTTCAGCCAGACCCTGCCGCCCACCCCCGGCCAGCCCGACAAGGAACCAATGGTCATACCGCTGGCGACCGCGCTGCTGTCGCCCGAGGGCGCGGAAGTGGTGGCCGAGCAGGTGCTGGAACTGACCCAGGCCCGCCAGAGCTTCCGCTTCGAGGGGCTGTCGGCGCGGCCGGTGCCGTCGATCAACCGGGGCTTCTCGGCGCCGGTGATCCTGGAACAGGACATGGACGATGCGCGGCGGGGCTTCCTGCTGGCGCATGACACCGACCCGTTCAACCGCTGGGAGGCCGGGCGCGAGTTCGCCCGCGCGGTGCTGGTGCGGATGCTGAAGGATCCGGCCCACGCACCCGAGGAAACCCTGCTCGAGGGGCTGCACGCGGTGCTGGCCGACGAGACGCTGGACCCGGAATTCCGCGCCCTCGCCCTGCGCCTGCCCACCGCCGAGGAGGTGTTCGACGCCGCGCGCCGCGACGGCCAGACCCCCGACCCCGCGATGATCCGCCAGGCGCTGCTGCGGCTGGAGACGGCGCTGGCCCGCCGGATCCCCGATCTGCGCGCGCGGCTCGACGCGCTGGCGGTGCCCGGCCCCTACAGCCCCGACGCCGCCTCGGCCGGCAAACGGGCGCTCAGGGGCCGGCTGCTGGCGCTGCTGACCCGGCTCGAGCCGGATGCCGCCACGGCCAGGGAACTGTTCGCATCGGCCGACAACATGACCGAGACGATGCAGGCGCTGTCGCTGCTGGTGGCCACCGGGCAGGGCGCGCAGGCGCTGGCGCGCTTTCATGAGCGCTGGGCATCGGAGGGGCTGGTGCTCGACAAGTGGTACGCGGTGCAGGCCAGCCTGACGCCGCCGGAAAACGCGCCGGAGCTGGTGGCCGAACTGGCGGGGCGGGCGGATTTCGAGTGGAAGAACCCCAACCGCTTCCGCAGCCTGATCGGGGCGTTCGCCGCCAACATGGCGGGCTTTCACCGCGCCGACGGGGCGGGCTACCGGCTGTTTGCCGACTGGCTGATCCGGCTCGACCCGGTGAACCCGCAGACCACCGCCCGTGTCGCCGGCGCCTTCGAGACCTGGCGCCAGTTCGACGCGGGGCGGCAGGCGCTGATCCTGACCCAGCTTCAGCGCATCAGCGACACGAAGGGCCTGTCGAAGGACACGACCGAGATCGTGGGCCGCATCCTGGAGGCCCGCGCCTGACTGGCCGGGCGCGCGCGGACCGCCCGCGCGAGCCCCTTGCCCCGCCGGGGCCGCTTGCCTAAAACCCGCCCGAAACGTCGATCGAGGAACACGCCCCATGACGGAACTCGCCTATACCGAACCCAAGCCCAAGGTCATCGCCGGGGCGAAGGAGGATTGGGAGATCGTGATCGGCATGGAGGTCCATGCCCAGGTGAAGTCCAGGGCCAAGCTCTTCTCGGGCGCCTCGACCGCCTTCGGGGCCGAGCCCAACACCAATGTCAGCCTGGTGGATGCGGCGATGCCGGGGATGCTGCCGGTGATCAACGAATTCTGCGTCGAACAGGCGGTGCGCACCGGGCTGGGGCTCAAGGCCGAAATCAACCTGTTCTCGCAGTTCGACCGAAAGAACTACTTCTACCCGGACCTGCCGCAGGGCTACCAGATCAGCCAGCTCTACCACCCCATCGTGGGCGAGGGCGAGGTGCTGGTGGACATGGAGCCCGGTGTCGCGCGCCGGGTGCGGATCGAGCGCATCCACCTGGAACAGGACGCGGGCAAGTCGATCCACGACATGGACCCGGAGATGTCCTTCGTGGACCTCAACCGCACCGGCGTCGCGCTGATGGAAATCGTCAGCCGCCCCGACATCCGCGGCCCCGAGGAGGCGGCCGAATATGTCCGCAAGCTGCGCCAGATCCTGCGCTATCTCGACACCTGCGACGGCAACATGCAGGAGGGATCGCTTCGTGCCGACGTGAACGTGTCGGTATGCCGCCCAGGCGACTACGAGAAGTTCCAGGCAACCGGCGACTTCAGCCACCTGGGCACCCGCTGCGAGATCAAGAACATGAACTCGATGCGGTTCATCCAGGCCGCCATCGAGTACGAGGCGCGGCGCCAGATCGCCATCCTGGAGGATGGCGGCAAGGTGGACCAGGAAACCCGGCTCTACGACCCCAACAAGGGCGAGACGCGGTCGATGCGGTCCAAGGAAGAGGCGCATGACTACCGCTATTTCCCGGACCCCGACCTGCTGCCGCTGGAGATCGAGCAGGCCTGGGTGGACGCGATCGCCGCCGCGCTGCCCGAACTGCCCGACGAGAAGAAGGCCCGCTTCGTGCGCGACTACGGCATGACCGAATACGATGCGGGCGTGCTGACGGCGGAAACCGCCAACGCGCGTTTCTTCGAGGAAGTGGCGAGGGGCCGCGACGGCAAGCAGGCCGCGAACTGGGTCATCAACGAGCTGTTCGGCCGCCTCAACAAGGAAGGGCTGCCCGTCGGCGAAAGCCCGGTATCCGCCGCGCAGCTGGGCGGGATCATCGACCTGATCGCGAAGGGCGACATCTCGGGCAAGATCGCCAAGGACCTGTTCGAGATCGTCTGGACCGTGGGCGGCGACCCGGCCGCCATCGTCGAGGAACGTGGCATGCGCCAGGTCACCGACACCGGCGCCATCGAGGCGGCGGTGGACGCGGTGATCGCCGCCAACCCTGACAAGGTGGCGCAGGCCAGGGAAAAGCCGTCCATGGCGGGCTGGTTCGTGGGCCAGGTGATGAAGGCCACCGGCGGCAAGGCCAACCCGCAGGCGGTGAACGACCTGGTTCGGCAGAAGCTGGGCGTCTGAGGCCACCGCGCGCAGCCGGCGCTTGTGCCGGGGCGCGCCATCTGCGAAGTGCATCTCGACCAAACCGGACCCTGCCCTGAAGCGGAGCCTGCCCATGCCCGTCTATGAATACCGGATCATTCCCGCGCCGCGCCGATCCAAGCGCAGCAAGGGGGCGAAAACGCCCGCCGACCGCTATGCCGTGACGCTGACCGAAGTGATCAACGCCGAGGCGCGGGCGGGCTGGGAGTACCTGCGCGCCGACACCCTGCCGGTGGAGGAAAAGCAGGGCATGCTTTCGGGAACCAAGGAAGTGTTGCAGACGGTGCTGATCTTCCGCCGCGAGGCGGTCGCCATGCCCGAGCCGCGGCTTTCCGCCGCCGAACCGGCGCCCCGGCGCGGGTTCCTGGGGCGGGCGGCAGAGCCTGCCGCACCGCGCCCGCTGGGCCCCGCGGACCGGGCGGAATAACGCCGCCCCGGCCGGGGGGTCAATCCTCGGTGCCCTCGACCTTCAGGGCCAGCGCGTGTACCTGTTCGGCCAGATCCTCGGCCAGCACCTTGTGGATCATGCGGCTGCGGGCGACGCGGGACTGGCCGTTGAACGCGGCGGCGCGGATCACCACCTGGAAATGCGTCTGGCCGCCCTCGCGGTAGCCGGCATGCCCGCGATGCTTTTCGCTTTCGTCGATCACTTCGAGATGGGTGGGCGCAAAGGCGGTGCGGAGCTTGGCCTCCATGCCTGCGGCTACGGGTCCGGGTTGGGTCACGGGAACTCCTGTCAAGTGGGATGAAGCGGGAAAAGCGCCCTTGGCGCGGCTTCGAGAAGCATTAAACTGTCGCCCTCGACTCGGAAAGGGCTGTCACGAGGACATGCGAATGAAAGGCAAGTCGCCGTTCGACTTCGATATTTCCGTCACCGCCGACAAGCGTCGGCGCGCACGCGCGCGCGGCATGTCGGGCGCGGTGGAGACTTCATCGCGACGCTGCGAGAAAGCCGGCTGCGAGAAGGTCGGCAAATACCGTGCGCCCAAATCGCCGGACAACCTGGAGGAATTCCACTGGTTCTGCCTGGACCATGTCCGGGAGTACAACCTGAAATGGAACTTCTTCGAGAACCACTCCGAGGCCGAGCTGGAACGCCAGTTCGCCGCCGACCGGGTGTGGGAACGTGCGACCAAGCCCTTCCGCAAGACGACCGAGGCGCATCCCGAGGGCCGCGCCTGGCAGCGCTTCGGCTTCGACGATCCTATGGAGGTGCTGGGCGACAAGGCCACGCTGAACGGCAACGGCACGCCGAGGGCGCCGAAGCGCCGCCTGCCGCCCACCGAGCGCAAGGCGCTGGCCATCCTCGAGGCGCCCGAGACCGCGACCAAGGCGGAACTGCGCGCGCAGTACAAGGCGCTGGTGAAGGTGCTGCACCCGGACATGAACGGCGGCAAGCGCGACGACGAGGACCGGCTGGCCGAAGTGGTCTGGGCCTGGGATCAGCTGAAGGACAGCCGCAGCTTTCCCGACTGACCGGGGTGCGGCGCGCGGCTTGCAACCGCGCGCGAATTCGGACAAACACACCGCCATGGACCGGCCTGCACTGGTCCGACTGCGGGCAAGCGATTATATGCCCGCCGGAACGAGACAAAGGATCCTTTCACATGGCTGATGGCGCGATCGAACTGCCGAGCGAACCCACCGTTGACGTAAGCGTGCGCGAGACCTTCGGCATCGACGTGCCGATGACGATCAAGGGATTCGCCCAGCGGACCGATCGCGTCCCTGAGCTGGACCTGACCTATCGCTTCGACCATGACACGACGCTGGCGATCCTTGCGGGCTTTGCCTTCAACCGCCGCGTCATGATCCAGGGCTATCACGGCACGGGCAAGTCCACCCACATCGAGCAGGTGGCCGCGCGGCTGAACTGGCCCTGCGTGCGCGTGAACCTCGACAGTCACATCAGCCGGATCGACCTGATCGGCAAGGACGCGATCAAGCTGAAGGACGGCGTGCAGGTCACCGAGTTCCAGGAGGGGATCCTGCCCTGGGCGCTGCGCAACCCGGTGGCCATCGTGTTCGACGAATACGACGCGGGCCGCCCCGACGTGATGTTCGTGATCCAGCGCGTGCTGGAGGTGGACGGCAAGCTGACGCTGCTGGACCAGAACAAGGTGATCCACCCCCACGCCTATTTCCGGCTGTTCGCCACCGCCAACACCGTTGGCCTTGGCGACACGACGGGGCTTTACCACGGTACCCAGCAGATCAACCAGGGCCAGATGGACCGCTGGTCGCTGGTGGCGACGCTGAACTATCTTCCGCATGACGCCGAGTCGAAGATCGTTCTGGCGAAGAACCCGAAATTCGACACCGATGCGGGCCGCAAGACGATCAGCCGGATGGTGACGGTGGCCGATCTGACCCGGACCGCCTTCATGAACGGGGACCTGTCCACCGTCATGAGCCCGCGCACCGTGATCGCCTGGGCGCAGAACACCGAGATCTTCGGCGATGTGGGCTTCGCCTTCCGCCTGACGTTCCTCAACAAGTGCGACGAGCTGGAGCGCGAGACGGTGGCCGAGTTCTACCAGCGCTGCTTCGACGAGGAGTTGCCCGAAAGCGCGGCCAGCGTCAGCCTGGGCTGAGGCAGCGGCCATATCCACGGGCGGCCCCAGGGGCCGCCCTTTTCGTATCCGGCGCGCGGCACGAAACCCTTGCCAAGCGCCCGCATCAGACGACATACCGATCGCATGGCAGCCACATCCAAACCCGTCCGCGGCAGCAACCAGCTGACCCCCGGCAAGCCGCCGGAGAACCCCGCAGAGCCCTTCAAGAAGGCGCTGGCCGAGGCGACGAAGGCCATGGCCAACGACCCCGAGCTTGCGGTCAGCTTCAGCATCGACCCGCCGGGGATGAGCAAGGACTCCGCGCGGCTGCCGCAGGTCAGCCGCCGGATGACCCGCGACGAGGTGATGCTGGCACGCGGCACCGCCGACGCCTTCGCGCTGCGCCGCCGCTTCCACAACGCCGCGACCCACAGCCGCTACGCCCCCCAGGGCGAGGTGGCGCAGGCGCTCTACGAGGCGATGGAGACCGCCCGCTGCGAGGCGATGGGCGCCCGCGCCATGCCCGGCACCGCCGGCAACATCGACGCCAAGATCGCCGAGGACTGCCGCCGCAAGGGCTATGCCCAGATCAAGGACAAGTCCGATGCGCCGCTGGCCGAGGCCGCTGGCTACCTGGTGCGCCACCTGGCCACCGGCCGGCCCCTGCCCAAGGGCGCAGAGAACGTGATGGCCCTGTGGCGCGGCTTCCTCGAGGGAGAGGCCGGCGAAAGTTTCGAGCAGATCACGGCCTGCCTTGACGACCAGAAGGCGTTTTCGCGGCTTACCCGCAAGGTGATCGCGGATCTGGGCTATGGCGACCAGCTGGGCGACGACCCGGACCTGGACGACGAAAGCGACGAGGGCGGCGAGCCCGAGACCGAGGACCAGGCCGAGGAACAGTCCGAGCCGGGCGGCGAGAAGGACGACACGTCGGACGAGAGCGAGAGCGCGGACCAGACCTCCGAGATGGAGGACATGGACACCCAGTCCGCCGAGGTGTCGGTCGAGGAGGACGAGAACGCCGAGGTGTCCGAAGAGGTGGAGGCCGAGGACGGCCAGCCGCCCTTCGACCGTCCGCCCCCCGCGCACAGCGAGGCCGACCCGACCTACAAGGTGTTCACCACCCAGTATGACGAGGAAATCGCCGCCGAGGACCTGGCCGACCCGGCCGAGCTGGAGCGGCTGCGCGCCTATCTCGACCAGCAGCTGGAGCCGCTGAAGGGCGCGGTGTCGCGGCTGGCGAACCGGTTGCAGCGCCGGCTTCAGGCGCAGCAGAACCGCAGCTGGCATTTCGACCTGGAGGAGGGGATCCTCGATGCGGGCAGGCTTGCCCGCGTGGTGGCGAACCCGACGACGCCGCTGAGCTTCAAGCAGGAAAGCGACACCGAGTTCCGCGACACGGTGGTGACGCTGCTTCTGGACAATTCCGGCTCGATGCGCGGACGGCCCATCTCGATCGCGGCGATCTGCGCCGACGTGCTGGCCCGCACGCTGGAACGCTGCCAGGTCAAGTGCGAGATCCTGGGCTTCACCACCCGCGCCTGGAAGGGTGGCCAGAGCCGCGAGCGCTGGCTGGCCGAGGGCCGCGCGCCCCTGCCCGGCCGTCTGAACGACCTGCGCCACATCGTCTACAAGGGCGCCGACGCGCCCTGGCGGCGGGCCCGGCCCAACCTGGGGCTGATGATGAAGGAAGGCCTGCTGAAGGAGAACATCGACGGCGAGGCGCTGGAATGGGCGCACCGGCGGATGCTGGGCCGGCCCGAGCAGCGGCGCATCCTGATGGTGATCTCGGACGGGGCGCCGGTGGACGACTCGACCCTCAGCGTGAACCCCGCGAACTTCCTCGAAAAGCACCTGCGCGACGTTATCGCCATGATCGAGAAGCGCCGCGCGGTCGAGTTGATCGCCATCGGCATCGGCCATGACGTGACCCGCTACTACCAGCGCGCGGTGACCATCACCGACGTCGAACAGCTTGCGGGCGCCATGACCGAGCAGCTGGCCTCGCTGTTCGACACCGATGGCCGCAAGTCCCGGCGCGGCCGCGCCGCCTGAGACCCGGAGGCAGGATGTTCCAGGATTTCACCGTCGCCTCGGTGCCGGAGAATGGCCCACCCCGGATCGCCGCGCTACGCCGCGCGATGGCGGATGCGGGGGTGCAGGGTTTCCTGGTCCCGCGCGCCGATGCCCACCAGGGCGAGTATGTGGCCGATCGAGACGCGCGGCTTGCGTGGCTGACGGGCTTCACCGGCTCGGCGGGCATCGCCGTCGTGCTGGCCGACCGGGCGGCGCTGTTCGTGGACGGGCGCTACACGCTGCAGGCCGCCGCGCAGGTGGATACGGGCGTGCTGACACTGCTGAACATTCCCGCCGACACGCCCGGGGCATGGGTCGCCGAGACCCTTTCGAAGGGCGCGGTGCTGGCCTATGACCCGTGGCTGCACACGATGCGCGATCTGGAAACGCTGCGCGAGGCGCTGGCCCCGGCGGGGATCGTGCTGCGCCCGGTCGCGAACCTGGTCGATGCGGTCTGGACCGGCCAGCCCGCCCCGCCGCGTGGCAAGGTGGTGCCGCACCCGGTGGAATTCGCCGGCCGCACCCATGACGAGAAGCGGGCCGACCTGGCGGCAGGCCTGCGCAAGGATGGCGTGCGGGCTGCGGTGCTGAGCCTGCCCGACTCGATCTCCTGGCTTCTGAACATCCGCGGCGCGGACTTGCCCCGGGTGCCCGTGGTCCAGGGCTTCGCGATCCTGCACGACGACGGCGCCGTCGCGCTGTTCGCCGATCCGGCGAAGTTCGACGAAGGGGCGCGCGCGCATCTGGGCGACGCTGTCCGCATCGCCACCCCCGACGCATTCGGCCCCGCGCTCGACGCGCTGGCCGGACCCGTGGGCGTGGACAAGGCGAGCGCGCCCTCCTGGGTGGCCGATCGCCTGACGGGCGCGGGGGTCGAGATACGCTGGATGCGCGATCCCTGCGTGCTGCCCAAGGCGTGCAAGACCGCGGCCGAGCTTGCCGGAACCCGCGCGGCCCATCTGCGCGACGGGGCGGCGATGGTCGAGTTCCTGGCATGGCTGGATGCCGAGGCGCCGAAGGGCACCCTGACCGAGATCGACGTGGTGCGCGCACTGGAAGCCCGGCGCCGCGCGAGCAATGCGCTGAAGGACATATCGTTCGACACGATCTGCGGCGCGGGCCCGGACGGGGCCATCGTGCACTACCGGGTCAGCGAGGCGACCAACCGCGCCGTTCGCCCGGGCGAATTGCTGCTGGTGGACAGCGGCGGGCAATACGCCGACGGGACGACCGACATCACCCGGACCGTCGCGATCGGTGCCGCGCCGGAGGAGGCGAAGCGTCCCTTCACGCTCGTGCTGAAGGGGATGATCGCGATATCGCGCGCACGCTGGCCCGAAGGGCTGGCCGGGCGCGACCTGGACGCGCTGGCGCGCCGCGCGCTCTGGGATGCGGGGATGGATTACGACCACGGGACCGGGCACGGGGTCGGCGCCTTTCTCAGCGTCCACGAAGGGCCGCAGAACCTGTCGCGCCGCGGCGAGGAACCGTTGCGCCCCGGCATGATCCTGTCGAACGAGCCGGGCTACTACCGGACCGGGGCCTTCGGCATTCGGATCGAGAACCTGGTGGCCGTCAATCCGCCCTCCATCCCCCGGGGCGGCGAGCGGGCGATGCTGTCCTTCGAGACGCTGACGCTCTGCCCCATTGACCTTTCCCTGATCGATGCCAGCTTGCTCGACGCGGGGGAACGCGCCTGGCTCGACGCCTATCACATGCGGGTGCGCGAGGCGCTTGGCCCGCAGGTTTCGGAAAAGGCCGGGGTCTGGCTGGAACGCGCGACGCGGCCGGTGTAAGAACCGTCCGGTTGGCCGAGCGGCCCCCGCCGCCGCAGAAGTGACGTTGATCGGAGAATGCCAATGCTGAGCAGCACCATCACCATCGCCAAGGCCCCTGGCAAATGGGTCGTCCGTGCCGGCGGCGCCGTGATCGGAGAGACCGAGAACGCCCTGGAACTGATCGAGGAAGGCGTTTCCCCGGTGATCTATTTCCCGCGCGACGATATCGAGATGGCATTCCTCGAGCCGTCGGAAACCGTCAGCGTCAGCCCGGAGAAGGGTCGCGCGATGCATTACGCCGTGGTCGCGAAAAGCGGCGCCATCCCGGATATCGCCTGGTCCTATGAAGAACCCAGCGAGGCCACCGAACGGGTCCGCGGCTACATCGCCTTCAGGACCGGTGAAAAGGTGGCCGTGGAACAGATCTGAGGCGTCTCAGGAATGTTCCTCGCGCGCCGTGGCGGCCAGCGCGCGGGCATAGGCCTTCAGCGCCGCCACATGGGTCACGGCGCCCACGGTCTGAAGAACGCCGGGCGCCTGTTCCTCCACCACCGGAAGCACCGACACGCCCAGCCGGTCGAACAGCGGCAGGGCGCGCTCCAGCGTGTCAGAGCGGCGCAGGAACGCCCCCTTGCCGACTAGCCGCTCGGCCTGTTCGGGGGTAAGCCCCACCGCGTCGGGCGGCGCGGCGAGGCGTCCGACGGTGATGGTCGCCATCAGGTATTCCTGCGGTCCCGCCGCGACATGGACGCCGCGCCGCTCGATCTGGGTCAGGAAGAAGCTGCGCACCACCAGCCGCGAGCAGAGCGCCGAGGACAGCGACACCGCGACCAGCACGCCCAGTCCGGCCTGCCAGTCGCCGGTCATCTCGAACACGATCAGAGCGGTGGAGATCGGCGCCCCCAGCACCGCGGCGGCCACCGCGCCCATGCCCGCCAGCGCGTACAGGCCCGCGGTGCCCGACACCGACGGGAAGATCGACGTGGCCAGCAGACCGAAGGCAAGCCCCGTCAGCGCCCCCAGCATCAACGAGGGCGAAAAGACCCCGCCCCCCATGCGGCCGGCCATGGTGATCGCCACGGCAAGCACCTTGATCGCGGCGAAGACGACCGCCTCCCACAGGAACAGCCCCTCGGTCAGCGCGCGGGAGGTCGTCTCGTATCCCACCCCGATGATATGGGGAAAGGCCAGCGCGATGCCGCCCAGCATGGCGCCCGCCAGCATCGGACGCATCCAGCCGGGCAGCCCGGTGCGGCGCTGGATCGCGTCGCCGATATCCTCGGCGGCAAAGATGGACCAGATCATCACCGCCGCCACCAGGCCCGAGATCAGCCCAAGCAGCATGAAGGCGGGCAACTCGACATAGAAGGCCAGCGTCGGGTCGGGCAGGACGAACTCGGTCACGTTGCCTACCGTCAGCCGCGCGATCACCGCGCCCGCGACGGATGCGATGATGATGGGCGCGAAGGCATGCACCGCGAAATGACGCAGCACCACTTCCAGCGCGAAAAGCGCGCCGGCGATGGGGGCGTTGAACGAGGCGGCCACCGCCGCGGCCGTCGCGCATCCCAGAAGCTCGCGCCCGGTGATGCCGTCGGCATGGATCAGCCGCGCGACCCAGGTGGAGATGACACCCGCCAGCAGCACGACCGGCCCCTCGCGCCCGGTGGATCCCCCCGTGGACAGCGTGACCAGCGAGGCCGCGGTCGAGCCGAGCCCCGCGCGCGTATCGACGCGCCCCTCGCGCATCGCGGCCCCCTCGATCACATGGGCGACGGAATGCGGGCGACCGTCGGGCGTGGTGAAGCGCAGGATCAGGGCGACGGCCAACCCGCCCGCGATCGGCATGCCAAGCACGATCTGCCAGGGCAGGTTCGCGGCATAGCTTGCCAGTTCCACGTCGGTGGCGCCGTAGAACGTCTCCTGCAGCCAGTCGATGGACAGGCGGAAGCCCACGGCCGCAAGTCCGGCGATGACACCGACGACCAGGGCGATGGCCCAGAACTGGATCGCCCCCGGCCCGCGCTGGCGCAGGCTGCGCAGCGCATCCCTGCCCCGCTGGGCGCCCCGCAGGCCCCGGATACGCAGGAGACGGAAAAACCGGCGGGTTCTCACGGCTCAGCCCTGCCGCCGGATGCCAAGCGGCCGGCCCGCCTGCGGGGGCCGCGGTGCTGTGGCATGATCGGCCAGCATCCGGGCCAGCCGGGGCTGCGCCCAGTCGGGGTAAGGCACCGCCCGCCGGGTCGCGTGATCGACGTTCATCAGCAGCGTCTCCAGCGTGGCGGCCGGCGATCCGTCCGACGCGCGGACCATGGTCACCACCAGGTGCATCCGCTTCGCGTCCGCATCGAGGAGCAACGCCTCGAACCGGAACCGCGCCGCGAGGCGCAGCTCGGCCAGGTAGTGGATCGAGGATTGCAGCGCGAACGGCCCTTGCCCGGACGCGTGCACATGGGTTTCGCCCAGGCCCAGCTCCCGCTCCAGCATCACGTCGATGGCCCGGTCGAAGGCCAGCATGTA
The DNA here is from genome assembly GCF_013093415.1 of Halovulum dunhuangense. Taxonomy (NCBI): domain Bacteria; kingdom Pseudomonadati; phylum Pseudomonadota; class Alphaproteobacteria; order Rhodobacterales; family Paracoccaceae; genus Halovulum; species Halovulum dunhuangense. The sequence continues at coordinate 1,247,670 of NZ_JABFBC010000001.1, read as the reverse complement.
CCAGGCCACGTTCATGTGGCCGTTGTAGTCGATCCAGCCCGGCTCCACCTCTCCGCCCGGCAGCGGCAGCGGCGCCGCATAGGGACCGTCATGGCCTTGGGCCGGACCACCTTCCATCGGGCTTTTCCTTTGTCTGGCGCCGCTCTAGGGTCGCCCCGGAACATCCGGAGAGGATCGCGCAATGTGTATAGAAACCGCGCTGGACCGGCTTCGCAACCTGCTCGGGTCGCGATTTGTCACAAGCGATGCAGTGCGGTCAATCCACGGGCGGAACGAAACCTGGTATCCCGAGACGCCCCCTGACGGGGTTGCCTTTCCCGAAAGCACCGAGGACGTCGCGCAGATCCTGCGGATCTGTTCCGAGGAACGATGCCCGGTCGTGCCCTGGGGCACCGGCACGTCGCTCGAGGCGAACGCGCTGGCGGTTCGGGGCGGCATATCGCTCGACATGGGGCGGATGGACCGCATCCTCGCCATCCATTCCGAGGGTCTGGACGCGGTCGTGCAGCCCGGCGTCACGCGCGAGGCGCTGAACACGCACCTGCGCGACAGCGGGCTGTTCTTCCCCGTCGATCCGGGGGCCAACGCCTCGCTCGGGGGCATGGCGGCGACCCGGGCCTCGGGCACCACGGCACTGCGCTACGGCACCATGCGCGAGAACGTGCTGGCGCTGGAGGTGGTGCTGGCCGACGGCCGCGTGATCCGGACGGGCAGCCGGGCGCGCAAGTCCGCCTCGGGCTACGACCTGACCAGGCTGATCGTCGGATCCGAGGGGACGCTTGGCGTCATCACCGAACTGACGCTGCGCCTGCAGGGCCAGCCCGAGGCGATCTCGGCCGCGATCTGCCGCTTCGACAGCATCAGGGGCGCGGTGGACACCGTGATCCAGACCATCCAGATGGGCGTGCCGATGGCGCGGATGGAATTCGTGGACGACCGCACCGTGCGGGGTTTCAACTTCCATTCGGGGGGCTCCATGCCCGAGGCGCCCCACCTGTTCCTGGAATTCCACGGATCGGAAAGCGCCGTGGCCGAACAGGCGGCGACCGTGGCGGAAATAGCCGCCGACAATGGCGGCGCGGGCTTCGAATGGTCCACCCGGACCGAGGACCGCGCCGCGCTGTGGAAGATGCGCCACAACGTGCACTACGCCTATCAGACGTTGCGGCCGGGCTGCATGCCGATGACCACCGACATCTGCGTGCCGATCTCGCGCCTGGCCGAGGCCGTGCTCGAGACGCGGGCCGATCTTGACGCAAGCCCCATCACCGGGGCCATCGTCGGGCATGTGGGGGATGGCAACTTCCACACCGGGCTTCTGATCGAGCGGGGCAACGCAGAGGAGCTGGCCATCGCGAAGGACCTTGCCGGGCGGATGAACGCCCGCGCCCTGCGCATGGGCGGCACCATCAGCGGGGAACACGGCATCGGGCTTGGCAAGATGGACTACATGGAGGCCGAGCACGGTCCCGCCTGGGAGGTGATGGCGCAGCTCAAGCGATGTCTCGATCCGCTGAACATCCTGAACCCCGGCAAGGTTGTGCGCATCGACTGACGCTCACCCCTTCGTGTCTTGCGTTTGACCTGTTCCCATAAGCTTATGCGCATGCAAGGCAACAACAAGAAACGGAGCAGTTTTCCGATGGAACGACGTCATTTCCTGACCGCCCTTGCGGGCGGCGCAGCCACGCTGGTTGCCGCCCCCGCAATCCTGCGGGCCGAGACCGCCGGGGACGGGATCGCGCGCCGCGTCTCGGGCTTTGCCACCCATCGCTGGCAGGATCATTTCGACAATCTGAAGAACGGCGCGATCCTCTGCGATACCGAGGCGCGGGTGCTGTTCTACTGGTCCGAGGATGAGAGCATCACGCGGATATTCCCCACCTCCGTGCCGCTCAGCGACGAGTTGACCCGCCGCGGCCGGACCGAGATCACGCTCAAGCGGAACGGGCCGGAATGGCGCCCCACGCCTTCGATGCTGGAACGCAACCCGGAACTGCCGCGCTATGTCGGCCCCGGCCCCGAGAACCCGCTCGGTACCCATGCGCTGAACCTGAGCTGGCAGTACTACCGCATCCACGGCACCAACGACGTGCGCAAGATCGGCCGGCGGTCATCCAACGGCTGCATCGGGCTGTTCAACGAACAGATCGCGGAACTGTTCGGCCTGGCCAAGGTCGGCACGCAGGTCGTGCTTCTCTGAGCCGCCCTCAGCGCGCCAGAAGCGCGCGCGCGGCAGAGCGGGCGGCGTCGGTGATCACGTCGCCCGCAAGCATCCGGGCAATCTCGTCCACCCGCGCCTCGGGATCGAGGGCCGCGACCCGGGTGCGCGTGACCTCTGCCTCGACCGATTTCGCCACGCGGAAATGATGGGCGCCCAGCGCGGCGACCTGCGGAGAGTGCGTCACCACCAGCACCTGCGAGGCCTGTGCCACCTGCGCCAGCCGCCGGCCCACGGCATCGGCGGTGGCGCCGCCCACGCCGCGGTCGATTTCGTCGAAGATCATGGTCAGCCCGTCCGAGCGCCCGGTCAGGCACACCTTCAGGGCCAGAAGGAAGCGCGACAGCTCGCCCCCCGATGCGATGCGTGCAAGCGGGCCCGGCGGCGCGCCGGGGTTGGTCGCGACGGTAAAGCTGACCTGGTCACACCCATCGGGCCCCGGCTCCGCATCGCTCACATCGGTGCGGAATACCGCACGCTCAAGCTTGAGGGGTGCCAGTTCGTGGGCCATCGCCGCGTCCAGCCGGCCCGCCGCCTCGCGCCGGGCGGCGCCCAGCGCGGCAGCAGCCGCGTCATGGGCCGCCTGCGCCGCCGCTTCCTCCTGCCTGAGCCGTGCCGTCTGCTCGGCCCCACCGTCGATCGCGGCCAGCTTGCGCCGCAGATCATCGGCCAGATCGGCCAGGTCGTCAGGCAGCACGTCGTGCTTGCGGGCAAGCCCGCGCAGGGCGAAAAGCCGCTCTTCCGTGCGCTCCAGCTCGAACGGGTCGACGTCGAGCCGCTCTAGAAACCCCTCGGTCGCCATCTGCGCCTCGCCCAGTTCGGCAAGCGCGCGGCCAAGCGCGGCCAGCGGCTCGTCCAGCGCGCCGTCGGCACGGTCGGCCACGGTTTCGAGCCAGCGCATCGCCTCGGCAATGCGGCCCTCGGCGCCGTCGCCGCCCATCAGGTCCACCGCCCGTGCAACGTCGTCGCGGATGCGGCCGGCCATCTGCATCCGGCGCCGGTGCGCGTCGAGGCGGTCGTCCTCGCCGGGTTCGGGGGCGAATGCGTCAAGCTCGGCCACCGCGTGGCGCAGGAAATCCGCGTCGCGGGCGGCACGCGCGACCGTCTCTTCCGCGTCGATCCGCGCCTTGCGCGCGGCCGCAAGCGCCCGCCAGGCGCTGCGGACCCGGTCCCGCAAGGGCTCAAGCCCGCCAAAGGCATCGAGCAGGTCACGGTGGCCACGCGGGTCCAGAAGCCCGCGATCGTCCTGCTGGCCGTGCAGTTCCACCAGCGTGGCCGACAGCGCGCGCAGCACCTCGCCCGAGGCGCGGCGGTCGTTGACGAAACCACGCTTGCGCCCGTCGGCCGAGGTAATCCGCCGCAGGATCAGCTGGTCGTCGCGCGGCAGCCCCGCCTCCTCCAGCACCGCATGGGCCGCATGGCCCGGCACCAGGTCGAACACGGCGCCCACCTCGCCCTCCGAGGCGCCCTGGCGCGCGATATCGGCGCGCCCGCGCCAGCCCAGCACAAGGCCGAGGCAATCGAGAAGGATCGACTTGCCCGCCCCCGTCTCGCCGGTAAGGACATTCAGGCCCGGGTGAAAGTCGAGGTCCAGCTCCTCGATAAGCAGGATGTCGCGGATCGTGAGTTCACGCAGCATGAGCGGTGCATTGGCCTGGGGCGTTCAGAGCCATTTGCCCTGGATCACCTGCCGGTAGATGCGCGAAAGCCACCCATCACCCTGCGGCTCTGCATCGAGGCCGGCGCTGGTCAGCAACGCAAAGCTGTCCTGGTACCAGACAGAGCCCTGGTAGTTGTATCCAAGGATCGCGCCGGCGGTCTGCGCCTCGTCCGTCAGCCCCAACGAAAGATACGCCTCGACCAGCCGGTGAAGCGCTTCGGGCGTGTGCTGGGTGGTCTGGAATTCCTGCACGACAACGCGGAAGCGGTTGATCGCGGCCGTGTAATGGCCCCGCTTCAGGTAATAGCGTCCGATCTCCATTTCCTTGCCGGCCAGATGGGCAAGGGCAAGGTCGAATTTCAGCTCGGCCGATTTCGCGTAATCGCTGTCGGGATAGCGTTCCACCACCTCGCGCAGGGCCTGCAACGCGTCGATCGTGGTGCCCTGGTCGCGGCGCACATCCTCGATCTGGTCGTAATAGCTGAGCGCGATCAGGTATTGCGCATAGGCGGCATCGTCCTCGGCGGGGTAGAAGTCGAGGTAACGGTTGGCCGAAGATCGCGCGAGTTCGTAGCGCTGCGCGTCGTAATAGGAAAAGGCCGACATGATCATCGCCCGCCTTGCCCAGTCCGAATAGGGGTAGAGGCGTTCCACCTCGTCGAACAACTCGCCCGCGCGTGCTGCGCGTCCGGCATCGAGTTCTGCTTCCGCGGCGATATACAGATCCTGTGCCGAACGGCTTTCGACCGGCACCTCCGCTTCGCGGCTGCATGCGGACAATGCCGCCAGCGCAATCAGCCAAACACCCCAATGACGCAAGTCGCTGCCCTCGATCCCGTCGGCGTCGGGTTGCGCCGCCGCCTTTTCGGATATCGGTCTAGCACATAAGACGAGCCAAGAAAAAGACGCGCGTTGCGCTTTTTCGGGCTGTCAGCCGACCGCTGCCAGATCCGCCGGAAGCAGGCCCGAACCGGGTAGCCGGGCCGCGATCTCGGGCGTCACCTCGACCAGCCGCAGCGCGCCCGGCGTGGCGAACGCCTTGCGCAGCAGGCGGTTGGTCACGCCATGCCCCGCGCGCCGGCCCTCATAGGCGCCAAGGACAGGCGCACCGGCCAGCGCAAGATCGCCCAGCGCGTCGAGCATCTTGTGGCGCACGCACTCGTCCGTGCGGCGGAAACCGCCGGGGTTCAGCACCTCGGCCCCGTCCACCACGACCGCATTGTCGAGCGAACCGCCCAGCGCAAGCCCGTGCGCCTGCATGTAGTCCACCTCTGCCCGGCGGCAGAAAGTCCGGCAATCCGCCAGTTCCCGCAGGAACGCGCCATTGGCCATGTCCAACCGCCGCGCCTGCCGGCCGATGGCCGGATCGCTGAAGTCGATCTCGAAGTCGATCGTGAAGGCGTCCGACGGCCGCAGCGTCGCGCTGGCGCCACCGTCTTCGAAGGTGATCTCGCGATCCACCTTCCAGGCCCGCAGGGGCGCCCGGGTGGTGACCAGCCCCGCCATGAGGATATCGTGCACGAAGCGGCGCGCGCTGCCGTCCATGATCGGCACTTCGGGGCCGTCGATCTCTACCAGCACGTTGTGCAGCCCGGTTCCGGCGATGGCCGCCATCAGATGCTCGACCGTCGAGACGCTGACGTGGCCGGCATTCGTCAAGCGCGTGTTCAGCTGCGTATCGCTGACCAGGTCGAACCGGGCGGGAATGAAGGGGTCGCGGTCGGTCACGTCGACCCGGCAGAACCGGACGCCGCTGCCCGCCGTCGCCGGCTTCAGGGTCATGCGCGCCGGACGACCGGAATGCAGGCCGATCCCGACGAACTGGACGTCACGCTTCAAACTCGTCTGCACGGGCCACTCCTTCCGACACATACCGCACTGGCCAGCAAGCCAGGGGTGGTGCGTCCCACGTCTTTACCTTTGCGTCAGTTATGTGTCGGGGGGGCACCCATACAACTCAAAGAATGTGTCGGTTTGCTACAGCGGCCGCGAAACGCCTGATCCCTATTGAAAAAGGCGCCCCCGCGGGGGCGCCTCTGTCTGCATCGGCGAAATGTCGCCTATCAGTTGGCCTGCCTGCGCAGGAAGGCCGGGATCTCGCTCGGGTCGCGCTCACGCCGCTCGCCATTGCCGGATGTCAGCGGCGGGGACTGGCGCGGCGCGGTTTCGCGCTCCTCGCGGTGGCCCTGCCCGGTCATGCGGTGGATCAGGCTGTTGATCGCAAAGCGCCCGCCCTCGGGCTCGGCCGCGCGCGGACGCTGAAGGGGCGCGGATGCCGGGCGCTCGGCCTGCGTCTCGGGCTTGCGGTTCACGGCAGCCGCAAGGCGCTGAAGCGTCTCGGCCGACGGCTCGCCCGCGCGGCGCGGGGCCTCTGCCATCGGCTGTTCGACCGCGCGCATCTGCTGCTGCGGCTCGGGCGCCTCGTCCTCGATCATCTGGTGCGTCACCGGCGCCTCGATCTCGCGGTGAGCGGCCGCCGGCGCGGGCGCCGGTTCCGGCTGGCGCTGCGCACGGGCATCGACGAAGCTGCGGCCGGCGGGGATGTCTTCCTCGGCGCGCTGGACTGCTACCGGCTCGTGCCGGGGCTGGGGCGCGGGCGCGGCCGGCTGCGCGGCGGGACGGCGCACGCCTGCACCCGTTGCCGGCGCGGCGGAAGTGCCCTGCTCGGCATCGATGCCGGTGGCGACGACGGAAACCCGCATCTTGCCGCTCATCTCGGGATCGAGGGTGGAGCCGACGATGATGTTGGCGTCAGGGTCCACTTCCGAGCGGATGCGGTTCGCGGCCTCGTCCAGTTCGAACAGCGTCAGGTCCGGGCCGCCGGTCACGTTGATCAGGACACCCTTGGCACCCTTCAGGCTGATTTCGTCCAGCAGCGGGTTCGCGATGGCCTTTTCCGCGGCCTGGATGGCGCGGTCCTCGCCCTCGGCTTCCCCGGTGCCCATCATCGCCTTGCCCATCTCGTCCATCACCGAGCGGATATCGGCGAAGTCGAGGTTGATGATGCCGGGGCGGACCATCAGGTCGGTCACGCCCTTGACGCCCTGGTAGAGCACGTCATCGGCCATCGAGAACGCCTCGGTGAAGGTGGTCTTTTCGTTGGCGAGCCGGAACAGGTTCTGGTTGGGGATCACGATCAGCGTGTCCACCACCTTCTGCAACTCCTCGACGCCGGCCTCGGCCTGGCGCATACGGCGCGCACCCTCGAACTGGAAGGGCTTGGTCACCACGCCGACGGTCAGCACGCCCATCTCGCGCGCGGCGCGGGCGATGATCGGGGCGGCACCCGTGCCGGTCCCGCCGCCCATGCCGGCGGTGATGAAGCACATGTGCGCGCCGGAAAGCTGGTCGACGATCGCCTCGATCGATTCCTCTGCCGCGGCAGAGCCGATCTCGGGCCGGGCCCCGGCGCCAAGACCCTGGGTTACCTCGACCCCAAGCTGGATCTTCTGCGGAGCCTGGTTCTGGGCCAGCGCCTGGGCGTCGGTGTTCGCCACCACGAACTCGGCGCCTTCAAGGTTTTTCTCGATCATGTTGTTGACGGCGTTGCCGCCGGCGCCGCCGACACCGAACACGGTGATGCGGGGGCGCAGATCATGCTGCTCGGGCATGCTGAGAGTCAAAGCCATGTGTCTGGTCCGCCTGTTTTCTGACCGCTTTCTAGCCGCGGCTCTTGCAATACTGCTGATTCGAGAAGGTAACCCATGCAGGGTTTAGCGTCACGGATTTTGTGGGAAACGGGCCGGTTTCGGGCCTATCTAGCGCATCTCGCGGCCCCGGGGCCCCCGATACGAAGAAACGCGCCACTCGCATCGCGGCCCCGCCGTTCGCGAGGGCGGCCTAACGCGCGGCGCGCGCTTGCGCCTTTTCCGCCCCTCGGGTTCAGGCGGGGCGCCTGGCGCCGGATGGGGTCAAAGCCCTCGACGTGGACGGGACGGCATGATCCGCAAGACGATGGCGCGGATCGCGGTGGCCCGGACGGGGCGCGCTGCCGGGCCGGCCGGCTACAGTGCTACCAGTTCTCGCGGAACCAGCGCAGCGCGCGGCGCACGCGGCGGGCGCCGACGCGGTCGGCAGGCATCTCGAAATCCCAGCACTCGTCCTGCGGCTGCGAGGCATGCAGCGCCAGGCCGACTGCGGCCGAGAATGCCGGTCCGGTGGCGGCCTGCGGCAGGCCCTGCACCCTGAGCGGCTTGCCCACGCGGACCTGCCGGCCAAGGATGCGCGCGGCCAGCTGGTCAAGGCCCGGCACCTGTGCGCTGCCCCCGGTCAGCACGATGCGCTGCCCCGGCAGGTACTCGAAGCCCGAGGCGTCGAGGCGGTCGCGCACTTCCTCGAGGATTTCCTCCATGCGCGGGCGCATCACGCCGATCAGTTCCGAACGCGTCACCTGACGCCGGTCGCCGCCCTCGCCTTCGTAAAGCGAGGGGATCTCGATCAACTCGCGGTCGTCCAGCCCGGTCGCCATCACCCCGCCATGCAGGGTCTTGATCCGCTCGGCCGATGCCGCGGGAATGTCCAGCCCCTGGCAGATATCCGATGTCAGGTGGTGCCCGCCCAGCGGCACCGCGTCGGCATAGATCATGTGGCGCTTGACGAATATCGAGATGCTGGCGGTCCCGCCGCCGATATCGATACAGGCGGCGCCCAGTTCCTGCTCGTCCTCGACCAGCGCCGACATGCCCGCGGCATAGCCCGACACGGTCAGCCCGGCGAGTTCCAGGTCGCAACGCCGGAAGCACTGGAGGATGTTGTGGACGGGGCCGGCATCGACCGTCAGCAGGTGCATGTCCACTGACAGCCGCGCCCCGATCTGCCCGCGCGGATCGATCAGCCCGGTGCGGCCATCCAGGGTGAAGTTCACCGGCAGCGCATGCAGCGCCTCGCGGTCGGCGCCGTAGTCGGGCACGTCGCAGGCGGCCAGCACATGGCCGACATCCAGTTCCGAGACTTCGCCATTCTCGACCCGCACGTCGCCCGACAGCCCGTAGGACCGCGGCGCGCCCCCCGCGAAACTGGCGATGACGTGATCCACGCGGACATTGGCCATCTTCTGCGCGGCCTGCACCGCGGTGCGGATCGCGCGCTCGGTTTCGTCCATGGCGTCGATTTCGCCGGCCCGCACCCCGCGCGAGCGGGTGGTGGCCGCGCCGATCACGCGAAATGCACCATGGGTCAGCCCACGGCGGGGCTGGCCGGCCTCCTCCTCGAGTCCAGGTGCGAAACGAAGAACCAGGCACGAGATCTTGCTGGTGCCGATGTCGAGAACCGCGACGACACCGCGCCGCAGCGCCGCCTCGCGCCGCTGGCGCATCATGCGCTGCGCTTCGAACAGGTTGCTCATGCGTCTTCTTCCACGATCTCGCCGCGGGCGCGGCGCAATTCCAGCAGGGCGTTCGAGGTCAGCCGCAGGATCGGGCGGCGCGCGTCGCGCATGTCCACGACGGCCAGGTCGCGGGCCAGGATGTCCTCGGCCGCGTCGAGTGCCATCACCCGCGCCAGCGCCGACGCGGCGCCGGTTTCGGGAAGCATGATCTCGGGTCCGTCCCGCAGGACAAGGCTCCAGCGCCGCTCGCCCACCCGTAGAAGGCCGCCGATGCGGTCGGCCACGGGGGCGGCCAGCGCCAGAAGCTCCAGCGCCTCGGCCGCGGCCTTGTCCGCGCCCGGCCCCGCGATCAGCGGCAGGTCCGCCCGATCGGCGCGCGTTTCAAGGCCGCCCACCCGGACGCCCGTCGCATCCAGCGTCACGAAGGCCTCGCGGCCGGGCAGGCGCCAGACCACTGCCGGAACGCGTTCCTCGACGATGATGCGCAGAAGCCCGCCCCCCTCGACCCGAACCTGTGCGGTGGCGACGGCATCGAGACCGGCGACCCGCTGGTGCAACGCGTCAAGATCGAGGTCCATCGAGCTGACCGGCAGCGACAGCGCCGCCGCGTCGGTCAATGCCTGCTCTAGATCGGGGCTGCTGCCCTCGATTTCCAGCCGCGTGACCATCAGGCCGGGATGCGCGGCGATGGCAGCCCGCAGACTGGCCGCCTGCTCGCGGGCCATCTGCTGCACGCCGGGATCCATCGCCAGCGAGGTGGCGAACCACGCCGCCGCGCAAAGCGGCAGCCCGATGCGCACGGAATTGCGGATGGCGGGGCGCAGCCACAGACGTTCCAACCGATACTTCACTCGGCTCGGCGCGGGGTCGCGGGGCGCCTTTACCGGAAGCATGTGGCGTCCTCCACCATCCAGGAGACAAGCTGCCCAAAGCTGATTCCGCAATGGGCCGCCTGCTCCGGTGCCAGGGAGGTGGGGGTCATCCCTGGCTGCGTGTTGGTTTCAAGCAGGAACAGACCGTTCAAGCCCCTGCTCTCCTCCCAACGCAAGTCGGTGCGCGACATGCCCCGGCATCCCAGGGCCTTGTGCGCGCGAACCGCGTAATCGAGGCATGCCTCGAAAATCTCTTCCGGCAGATCGGCCGGCACGACATGGTGCGAACCGCCAGCGGTATATTTCGCCCGGTAGTCGTACCAGCCGTCGGTCACGATGTCGGTCACAGTCAGGGCCCGCTCGCCCATCACGCTGACGGTCAGTTCCCGCCCGGGAACGAAGCGCTCGACCATCACCTCGTCAGGCATCTGCGCGTCAAGCTGCGCCGGGCCATTCGCGCCCTCGTGGACGATGTATACCCCGACCGAAGACCCCTCGTTGTAGGGCTTCACCACATAGGGAGGCTCCATCGGGTGGGTCTTGCGGACGGCGTCGGCGGTGGACAGGAACCCCTCGGGCACGGGCAGCCCGGCCATCACGAAGATCTCCTTCGCGCGGATCTTGTCCATCGCCAGCGCCGAGGCCAGCACACCAGAGTGCGTGTAGGGCAGCCGCATCCATTCCAGCATGCCCTGGACGCAGCCATCCTCGCCCCAGCGGCCATGAAGCGCGTTGAACACGACATCGGGTTTCGCGGCGGAAAGATCGGCGCACAGCGACGGGCCGGCGTCGATTTCCACGACGTCGAAGCCCTCGTCGCGCAGCGCCGAAGCACAGGCGGCACCGGACACGAGCGAAACCTCACGCTCGGCCGACGGCCCACCCTTCAGGACGGCCACGCGGATGCTTGCCCTGCTCGACATAGCCCCGCCTCACTACCCGGGGACGGCTCTGGCGGCCCCTCCCGGTTCTACCTCTTTACCCTGCGCCGGCTTCCGTCTTAACTGCTTCGCCCACGCGCATGATTTCCCACTCTAATCTGATACCGGATTTTGCGAAAACAGTTTCCCTGACCCGTTCTCCCAACAACTCGAGCTCTGTGGCAGTTGCGTCACTCCGGTTGATCAGGAAATTCGCGTGGATCTCGGACATCTGGGCGCCGCCCAGGCGCGCGCCCTTCATGCCCGCATCCTCGATCAGCTTCCACGCCTTCAGATCATGCACATCGTCCGCCCGTCCCGTCGAGGAATATCCGGCAGGGTTGCGGAAGGTCGATCCGGCAGAACGGTCCTTGACCGGCTGGGTCGCGGCACGCTTTGCAAGGGCCTCCTCCATCGCGGCCTCGATCTCCTCGGGCGGGCGTTCCGGCCCCTCGAAAACCGCCTCGGTCAGAACAAGGTCCGGCGGCAGCGCGGTCGAGCGATAGGCAAAGCCCATGTCCTCCGGCCCCAGCGTGATCGCCGTCCCGTCGCGCAGGACGCCGCGCGCCGAGACGAAGGCATCCGCCACATACCGCCCGTAGCAGCCGGCGTTCATCCGGAGCGCGCCGCCGATGGCGCCCGGTATCGTGCGCAGGAAGCCAAGATCGATCCCGGCCTGCGCGGCCTTGCGCGCGACATGGGCATCCAGCGCGGCAGAGCCGGCCCGAACCCGTCCCCCCGCCAACGTCTCGATCCCGTTGAAGCCGCGCCCGAGCCGGATCACGACGCCGCGGATACCGCCATCGCGGATGATGAGGTTGGAGCCGACACCCATGGGAAAGACCGGCACCTTGGCCGGCAGCGCCCCGAGAAAGGCGCGCAGATCCTCTTCGTCGGCGGGCTGGAACAGCACGTCCGCCGGGCCGCCGACGCGGAGCCAGCTCAGATCGGCCAGCGGCCGGTCCGGGGTCAGCGTCCCCCTGACCGGGGGCAGGTCATCGATCCGCATCGCGCACCCTTCCATGTACCACCCGCTCTGCCGCGATCGCGGCAAGCGTCAGAGCCGCCCATATGACAAGGGACAGAAGGACGATCAAGCCGACAAGGTTCGACGTCAGCCCGACGGCGGTCCACAGCAGCCCGGGCGCCGCGGCAAGCCCCCGCGAGACGATGCGATAGGCCTGCCGCGGCAGCGCCCGTGCCAGGATCCAGAAGACACCGAAGGCGAAGAGCCCCGCCGCCAGCAGGTAGAGAAGCCCGATCACGAGCCGCCCCTCCCCCGCAACCAGCGCCTGATGCGACGTGCCCAGCTGAACAGCAGCAGGCGGAACTGGTACATCCCCAGAAGGATGAAGCCCAGCACCCAGGGCCAGCCGAAATCGCGCCCGATCAGCCACAGCACCGGCAGCGCGGCCAGCCCCAGAAGCACCGCGATCGGCTTGTGCCAGCGGTTCGGCGTGGCGCCCGCCGCCGAGCAGAGGAACACCCAGGTCAGCGCATAGAGCACCGTCACGACCCGCCCCCGGCCTTGCGGCGCAGCCATTTCACCAGGAACAGGGCCGGATAGCGGTAGATCGACAGCGCGCCCAAGAAGAACGCCACCGCCCAGAGCATGCCCCATTCGCGCGCGATCAGCACCAGCAGGACCGGGAACAGGATCAGCAATGCCAGCGCATAGGGCCGGTGCCGCGGATAGGGGATCATGGCGACCAGCGAAACGAGGATCACCCACAGGCATCCCAGTATCGCCGCCGCCGTCACCGGGTCAGCGCCTCGGGCAGCGCATGGGCCCAGGCGGAAATGCTGCCGGCGCCCAGGCAGACCACCATGTCGCCGGGTTTCGCCTCGGCGCGCACAAGGGCGGGAAGCGCCGCCTCGCTGTCCAGTGGCAATGCCCGGCGGTGGCCGTGGCGGCGCAGCCCCGCGACCAGGCTGTCACGATCCGCACCCTCGATCGGGGCTTCCCCTGCGGCATAGACATCGGCGATGGCAACCACGTCGGCGTCGTTGAAACAGGTGCAGAAATCCTCGAACAGGTCGTGCAGCCGCGAGAAGCGGTGCGGCTGGTGCACGGCGATGACCCGTCCCTTCGTCGCGTGGCGCGCGGCCTTCAGCACGGCCGCGATTTCCACGGGATGGTGGCCGTAGTCGTCGATAATGGTCACGCCGTCCACCTCGCCCACGCGGGTGAAACGGCGGTTCACCCCGCCAAATCCCTGAAGCGCCCGGCGGATATCGTCATGGCCGATGCCCAGGTGCCGGGCCACGGCGATGGCCGCCAGCGCGTTCGACACGTTGTGATCGCCGGGCATCGGCAGGACCAGCCCCTCGATCACGTCGCCCTCGGCGCTGAGCACCACGTCGAAGCACGCCTGCCCCGCATCGTAGCGCAGGTCCACCGCGCGCACATCCGCCTGCGGGTTGAAGCCATAGGTCGTGACCCGCCGGTCGTGGATGCGGCCGACCAGCGCCTGGACCTCCGGATGGTCGATGCAGCAGACCGCAAGCCCGTAGAAGGGGATGTTCGACACGAAGGTGTCGAAGGCCCGGCGCAGCGCGTCGAAGCTGCCGTAATGGTCCATGTGCTCGGGGTCGATATTGGTCACGATGGCGATGGTGGCGGGCAGCCGGTTGAAGGTGCCGTCGCTCTCGTCGGCCTCCACGACCATCCACTCGCCCGCGCCCATCCGCGCGTTCGAGCCATAGGCATGGATTATCCCGCCATTGATGACCGTCGGATCCTCGCCGCCCGCGTCCAGCAGTGCCGCCACCATCGAGGTGGTCGTCGTCTTGCCGTGGGTGCCCGCGACCGCGACGTTGTTCTTCAGCCGCATCAGTTCGGCCAGCATCTCGGCCCGGCGCACCACCGGCAGCTTCAGGCTGCGCGCGGTGTCGAGTTCGGGGTTGCCCGGCTTGATCGCGGACGAGATGACCACGACCTCGGCCCCTTTCAGGTTGGCGGCCTTCTGCCCGATGAAGATGGTGGCGCCCTTCTGGGCCAGCCGCTTCGTGATGGCGCTTTCCTTCAGGTCCGAGCCCTGCACCGTGTAGCCGTGGTTCAGCAGCACCTCGGCGATGCCCGACATGCCGATCCCGCCGATGCCCACGAAATGGATCGGGCCGATATCCTGCGGCATGCGGGTCTGGGCATTCATCGGCGGGCCTTCCGGGTCAGGGTCTCGACAAGGTCGGCCAGGCGTTCTGCGGCATCGGGCTTTCCAAGCCGCGCCGCCGCAGCGGCCGCGCGCGCGGCGGCCGACCCGTCCGACAGGATCGCGGCGATATGCCGTGCCAGGCGCTCGGGTGTCAACTCGGCTTCCCGGATCACCGTCGCTGCGCCGGCTTCCGCCAGTCCGCGGGCATTCGCCGTCTGCTCGTCTCGCACCGCCGCGGCGTAGGGGACAAAGATCGCGGGCCTGCCGATCGCCGCGATATCGGCCACCGAGGACGCGCCCGAGCGGCTTACGACAAGCTGCGCGCGGGCCATGCGTTCGGGGATATCGTCGAAGAAGGGCCGGATGTCCGCCGGAATTCCCAGCGCCGCATAGGCGGCACGCACCTCGTCGGCATCGGCATCGCGGGCCTGCTGGCTGACCACCAGCCGGGTGCGGATATCCTCGGGCAACAGGGCCAGTGCCTTGGGCACCATGCGCATCACGCTTGCCCCCTGCGAGCCGCCGAACACCAGAAGCTGCAGCGCGCCGCCGTTGGGCACGTCATACTCCGCCCCCGCCAGCGCCCGGACCGACGCCCGCACCGGGTTGCCGATGTCGATGCCCTCGACACCCTTGGGCAGTTCGGTCGGCCATGTCCCGCAGGCGATGGCATCGACGCGGGTCGCGAAGACCTCGTTCACCCGGCCAAGCACGCCGTTCTGTTCATGGATCAGGCGCGGGATGCGCAATGCCCAGGACGCGGCCATCGCGGGCAGCGCCGGATAGCCGCCGAACCCCGCGACACAGGCCGGCCGGTCGCGCAACATGGAGACCAGCGCCCCGAGGATGCCGAAGCCGATCTTGACCGGCGCCAGCAGCTTCTGGACCAGCCCGCCCCGCGCGAAGCTGGCCGAACGCAGCACCACCCGGTCGACCGCCGCCGGGAAGCCCCCCGCATAGCGCGCGCCGCGCGGATCGGTGGACAGCTTGACCCGCCAGCCGCGGGCCAGCATCTCTTCGGCCAGCGCCTGGGCGGGGAACATGTGCCCGCCCGTGCCGCCGGCCGCGATCACCAGAAGCGGCTGCGCGCTCATCGCCCGCGTCCGATGATTTCCGACAGGTGATCCTGTGGCCGATGCCGGGTCAGCGCCAGCAGCATGCCCATCGCGAGCCCCGCCGCCACGATGGACGATCCCCCGTAGCTGACGAAGGGCAGCGTCATGCCCTTGGCCGGCAGAAGCCGTGCCGCGACGCCCAGGTTGATGATCGCCTGCATCCCGAACAGCGCGGCAAGCCCGGTACCGGCCAGCCGGATGAAGGGGTCGCGCTCTCCCAGCAGCCGCATGAACGAGCGGATCACCACCACCGCGAACAGCGCGATGACGAGCAGGCAGAGCAGAAGCCCGAACTCTTCTGCGGCCACGGCGATGATGAAATCGGTATGCGCATCGGGCAGCGACCATTTCACCGTTCCCTCGCCCACGCCCACGCCGAAGAAGCCGCCCTCCTGGATCGCGTTGGTGGCAAAGCCGATCTGGGTGCGCGGATCGATGTCGGGGCTGAGAAAGCCGTCGATCCGGCGGGCGACATGTTCGGAATTGGCATAGGCGAACAGCCCCGCGCCGACCACGCCCGCCGCACAGAGGACCAGCAGCAGGATCGAGGCGCCGGCCACGAAATACATCAGCCCCCAGGCCGCGAGGATCAGGCTCGCCTGCCCGAAATCCGGCTGAAGCGCGAGAATGAGCGCAAGGATGACAGCGACCACGAAGGACATCGCCCGGCCCGGCGGGCCCGACAGATCATAGCTCGCAGCCATCAGCCAGGCCGAGAACACCACGAAGGCGGGCTTCAGGAATTCGGACGGCTGCACGCTCGCGAAGCCAAGCGAATACCAGCGCGTCGCCCCCTTGCCGAAATCGGTGCCGAACACGGGCAGCAGCGCCACGGCGATGGTTGCGGCAAGAAAGCCCAGCACCGCCTTGCGACGGATTTCCGTGGGCGACATCATCGAGACGACGATCATCGCCGCGAAGGCGATCACCCCGAAAAAGGCCTGTCGCGTGACGTAGTGGAAAGGGTCGAGCCCGTTGCGGCTGGCCAGCGGCGGCGAGGCGGCCAGACCCAGGAGCAGCCCGATCACGAACAGCCCCAGAACCGCGCCCAGCGACCAGCGATCCACCGTGCGCCACCAACGCGGCAGCAGCGGCTCGCCCGGCTTCTCGGCGACCGCGCCATGCACCATCTCGGTCATTGCGACCTGCCCTTGCTCATGTCTCTGCCTCTGGCCGTCCGCTTGTTGTCCGCGGATCTGGCCTTGTTATTGCGCGAAAGCTTAGCCGCTTTGCAGCCTGCGCGCCAGCGTTTCGGCGGGTCCTGGGGGTTAACCCTTCGTTCATTTCCCGGAGCCTAGGCTGGCGCTGCCCGGTCGCCGGGCCCGGCCGGCAGGCCGCCGGAAGGGACCCGAAGGGAAAGGAATGCCGATGCGTGTCGTACTGCTTTGGTCCATGGCCGACCCGGGTCTCTATTCCAACGCCCCGTTCGACCGGCTTTATGCCGGCATCGGCCATAACAACGGCAACCTGGCTTTCGTCGCGGGCGCCAGCGTCACGCTGCCGGACATCGTCTCGATTCTTCCGTGGCATACGGCGCCGGAGCAGATCAACGCAGAGGCGGACCTGGTCGTCCTGCCCTGCGCGAACCAGCTCGGCGCGCATACCGACCTCGGTGCGATGGCAGAGTTGCTGGGCCGGATCGACGTGCCGGTGGTCGCTCTGGGGCTTGGCGCGCAGACCATGTCACGGGACGAGGACGTGACCCTGACACCGGGAACCGCCGCCTGGCTTGACGTGCTGATCGCCAACGGGCGGCGCTTCGGGCGCAACAACATCTACACCCGCGGACCGTATGCCACCGAACAGATCCGCAAGCTGACCGGGGCAGAAGTGGTGACGGGGTCCTGTCCGTCCCAATTCATCGAGCTTGCCCCCGGGCTGGGACGCCGGATCGAGTCGCGCTGGCAGGCCCTCGACCTGCCCCGTTCGATCGCGGTGGCGGGCGGACACCAGGCCTGGGACAAGGTGCGCGTGATCGAGCAGCAGCTTGTCGCGATGATGATGGATCCGGTGCATCCCGGCGTCTATGTCCCGCAGTCCATGGGCGACATGATCCGCATCTCGCGCGATCTGCTGCACGAGGTGGAACCGGACGTGCGCGAGCGGATCCGCCGGCACCTGATGCCCCACTACACGCCCGAACTGTTCGCGGCCTGGTGCAACGCCTATGCGCGCAGCTTCTACGACGTGCCGGCCTGGATGGACGAGTTGCGCCGCCACGACCTGACCATCGGCCCGCGCTATCACGGCGCGGCGCTGGCCATCCAGGCCGGGCGCATGGCCTGCACCATAACCATCGACAGCCGGACCGAGGAATTGTGCCGCCAGACCGACGTTCCGCATCTGCGGGCCGAGGACATGACCGGACCGCTTACCCGCAGCACGCTGCAAAAGCTGATCCGGTTCGACGGGGCGGCCTTCGATGCGGGCAGGCAGGCGCGCGCGGCGACCTACCTTGCCTTTCTGCGCGAAAATGGCCTGCGGCCTGCGGATGGCCTTGTCGCGCTGGCAGCAGAAACCGAAGCAACCGGCGCGATTGCCGCGGAATAGGCCGCTGGCGGCCACAGGGACTCGCGACGCGGCTTTTCGCCCCCGGAATGCCCCCCCGTCCCCGTTTCGGTTGAATATCCCGGACGAAAGTCGATGGGCCCGGCAATCAGCGTGCTGCGCCCTGAGCGCGGCAGCGGGCCGCCTTCCGCGCATGGCAGGATCACGCGCGGGCGCGGCCTGCCGCCTGGCCGCGTGTGCTCTCCGCTTCGGCCAGCCACACGCTGTGACCGCCGCAATCGGGATCCTCGGGCCGGAAGGCGAGGACGCGCAACCCGTTTGCAGCCAGCTGCGCGCGATATTCCTCCGGCGAAAGCGAGCTGTGGCAGACCGGCTCTCCTCCCACGGTGCCGATCGCCTGCCCGGCATCGGGGCCGCTGGTGAACAGCAGCCGCCCGCCAGGCGACAGATGCGCCGCGAAGATCGGGATCATCGCCCGCTGGTCTGGCGCGGACAGGTGGAAGAAGCTGTCCCACGCGATCACCGCCGCATAGCGCCGCCCCAGGTCGAGCGACCGCATGTCGGCCTCGATCCAGCTGGCCTGCGGCAGGCGTTTGCGGGCGAGCCCGATCATCGCGGACGAGAAATCGACGCCGGTGATGGAAAACCCCCGCGCGGCAAGCCACGCCGCCACGGGCACGCCGCTGCCGCAACCGATATCGAGCACGGCCGCCCCGGGGCACAGCCCCCGCGTAACGCGGGAAAGCCAGCCTTCCTCCATCCGGCTGCCCGCGCGCGCGGCGTCCCAAGCATTTGCCTGCCGGTCGTAGACGGCCCGCAGGTCCATCAGCCCAGCGCGTGGACGAGTTCCACGAAGTGGTCCCCCCGCACCTCGAAGCTGCGGTACTGGTCGAAGCTGGCACAGGCCGGCGCCAGAAGCACCACGTCGCCCGGTTCGGCATCGGCGGCGGCGCGGGCCACGGCGGTCGCCATGTCGTGGCAGATCTCGTGCGGCGTGCCGCCCAGCGTCGCGGCGAATTCCTCGGCCGCCTCACCGATCAGATACGCCTTGGCGACACGGCCGAAATGCGGTCGCAGCGCCGCGATCCCGCCCTCCTTGGGCTTGCCCCCGGCGATCCAGCGCACCCGGTCGAAGGCGAGAAGCGCCTTTTCGGCGGCGTCCGCATTGGTGGCCTTGCTGTCGTTGACGAAGCGCACGCCGCCCCGCTCGGCAACCAGCTGCGAGCGATGCGCCAGGCCCGGGTAGCTGGCGAAACCTTCCTCGATCTGGCGCGGCCCCATGCCCACGGCCCGAAGTGCCGCATAGGCCGCACAGGCGTTCTGGTGGTTATGCGCGCCGGGCAACGTCACCATCGCGCGCATGTCGATCGAGGCGACCTGCCGCCCGCGCCGCCACTCTGCGATGAACCCCTTGCGGGCAAAGACCGTCCAGCCATCCTTGATCTGCTGGGTGTTGGAAATCCGGATCACCGGATCGCCATTGCCCGCCACCTCGCGCATCTGGTTTGCCAGGAACCGGCCCTCGGGCTGGTCCACCCCGATGATCGAGCGTTCCGGCCCCCCTTGCGTGAAAAGCCGCGCCTTGGCCGCAAAATACCCCCCCATGCCGCCGTGCCGGTCCAGGTGATCGGGGCTGAGGTTCAGGAATATCGCGATATCGGGGGCCAGCGCGCGGGCCAGTTCGGTCTGGTATGAGGAAAGCTCCAGCACCACCACCTCGCCATCGCCGGGCTTGTCGAGATCCAGCACCCCGCGGCCGATGTTGCCCGCCATCTGCGAGGGGATCCCGGCCGCCTTCAGGCAGTGATGGATCAGCGCCGTCGTGGTGGACTTCCCGTTCGAGCCGGTCACGGCGATCACCCGCGGCACGCTGTCCAGTTCTGCCCAGTCGTCGGTGGCGAAGGAACGGAAGAAAAGCCCGATATCGTTGTCCACCGCCACGCCCAGGCGCAGCGCGCGGTCGATGATCGGGTGCGGCGCGGGGTAGAGATGGGGGATGCCCGGGCTCGCGATCAGCGCGACCATGCCCTCCCACGACGCGTCGCGGTTCAGGTCCGCGGTCTCGAACCCCTCGGCCTCGGCCTTCTGCCGTGCGTCCGGGCTGTCGTCCCAGCAGACCGGCACCGCGCCGCCCGCGCGCAGCGCCCGCGCCGTGGCGAGCCCGGATCGGCCCAGCCCCAGAACGCCCACCTTGTGCCCGTCATAGCCTCTGACCGGGATCATGGCCTGCCCCCTTCGTTGCGGATGCAAGGATTTCTAGCGCGCTCCGGGCCGGGCCGGAAGCGGGCTCAGCGCAGCTTCAGCGTGGCCAGCCCGATCAGGGCAAGGATCACGCTGATGATCCAGAACCGGATCACGATCTGCGCCTCGCCCCAGCCCTTCTTTTCGAAATGATGGTGGATCGGCGCCATCAGGAAGATGCGTTTCTTCGTGCGCTTGTAATAGGCGACCTGGACGATGACCGACAGCGCCTCGACCACGAAGAGACCGCCGATGATGGCGAGCACGATCTCGTGCTTGGTCGCCACCGCGATCGCACCCAGCGCCCCGCCCAGGGACAGCGAGCCGGTGTCGCCCATGAACACGGCCGCGGGCGGCGCGTTGTACCACAGGAACCCCAGCCCGCCCCCGATCAGCGCCGCGATGAAGATCGCGATCTCGCCGGTGCCGGGAACGTAGTGGACCTCCAGATATTCGGTGAAGTCTGTCCGTCCCACCACATAGGCGATGATCCCGAACGACCCGCCCGCGATCATCACCGGCATGATGGCAAGCCCGTCCAGCCCGTCGGTCATGTTGACGGCATTGGCCGCGCCCACGATCACGATCATCGCAAAGGGTATGAACAGGACGCCAAGGTCGAGAAGCGCGTCCTTGAACACCGGAAAGGCCAGCTGCCCGGTCAGCGTCTCGGGGTGCAGATACATCGCCCATATCGCCGCAAGCGCCGCGATGACGAAGCCGATCGCCAGGCGCACCTTGCCCGAAAGCCCCGCGACATTCTGCTTGGTGACCTTGGAATAGTCGTCGGCAAAGCCGATCAGCCCGAAGGCCAGCGTGACGAACAGCACCAGCCAGACGAACCCGTTGTCGAGCCGCGCCCACAGGAGAGTCGAGATCACCAGCGCCGACAGGATCAGCAGCCCGCCCATCGTGGGCGTGCCGGCCTTGGTGACCAGGTGGCTCTCGGGTCCGTCGGCGCGGATCGGCTGGCCCTTCTTCTGCTTGAGCTTGAGGAAGTTGATCAGCGGCCGGCCAAAGAGGAACCCGAAGATCAGCGCCGTGAGAAAGGCACCGCCGGCGCGGAAGGTTATGTAGTTGAACAGGTTGAAGACATCGCCGCCGTCAGACAGGAATTTCAGGAAATACAGCATTCAGTCCGCTCCTTGCCCGTCCAGCGGGCGCGCCGCGCCCAGATTGCGCACGGCTTCTGCCAGAAGGCTGGCCTTCGAGCCGTTCGAGCCCTTGCACATCACGACATCGCCGGCGTCTACCAGCCGCGGCACGCGCGCCGCAAGCTCTGCCGCACTCTCGTACCACTGGCCGCGCCGCCGCTCGGGCAGCGCGTGGTGCAGCGCCTTCATCAGCGGCCCCGCGCAATGGACAAGCGTCACCGACTCCATCGTCGGCAGATCGGCGAGGGCTGCGTGCATCGCCGGCGCATCCTCGCCCAGTTCGAGCATGTCGGTCAGAAACGCGATCCGCCGCCCGCGAGAGACACGGCCAAGCCCGTCCTGCGGATGGGTCAGGGCGAACACCTCGAAGGCGGCCGCCATCGCGGCGGGGTTCGCGTTGTAGCTTTCGTCGATCAGCCGGACCGACCCGTCCAGCCCGCCCGGGCCCAGCGCGATTTCCCAGCGCGCGCCACGCCCCTCGGGGGCACACCAGCTGGCCAGTTCCAGCGCCGCCTTGCCCAGATCGGCGCCCAGCGCCTCCACCGCGGCCAGCACGCCCAACGCGTTTCCGGCCAGGTGCTGCCCCGGCTGGTCCAGCCGGAACATCAGCGGACGGCCCCGGCAGGTGGCCTTGGCCGTCGTGGCGGCCTCGGTCATGTGGACCTCTTCCAGCCGGTAGTCGGCCCCGGCCTCACGCCCGAAGGTGGTGATCGACAGCCCCGCCCGGCGCGCGGCGGCAGCCACAACTGGCCAGGTGGCGATGTCGCGCGGCAGGACCATGCGCCCACCCTCGACCACGCCCTCGGCAAGCGAGCCCTTTTCGGCGGCGATCCCCTCGACTGTCCCGAATGCCGCAAGATGCACTGGCGCCACGGTGGTGATCAGACCCACATGCGGCTGCGCAAGGCGCGAGAGCGGCGCGATCTCGCGCGGGGCGTTCATGCCGATCTCGATGACGGCAAAGCGCGTCGCACGCGGCATCCGCGCCAGTGTCAGCGGCACGCCCCAGTGGTTGTTGTAGCTTTTCTCCGAGGCATGGGTGGGTCCCTGCGCGGACAAGGCAGTGCGCAGCATCTCCTTGCTGGAGGTCTTGCCGACCGAGCCCGTCACGGCCACGACCCGGGCCCGGCAGCGCGCCCGCGCCCGCGCGGCAAGCCCGCGCAGACCGGCCAGGGTGTCCCCCACCACAAGCAGGGGCGCGTCCGCGGCCACGCCGTCCGGCCTGCGGCTGACCAATGCCGCCGCGGCCCCCTTCTCGAAGGCCTGCGCCACGAAATCATGGCCATCACGGACATCGCGCAGCGCCACGAACAGATCGCCCGGCTGCAGCGTGCGGGTGTCGATGGAAATGCCGCTGGCCACCCAGTCGCGGCCCAGGCGCTGACCATGGGTCGCGGCGGCGGCCTCGGCCGCGGTCCAGAGCGGGCTCATGCGAGCCGCCCTTCCAGGGCTGCCACCGCGATGCTGGCCTGCTCGGCATCGTCGAAGGGCAACACGTCGTCGCCGACGATCTGGCCCGTCTCGTGCCCCTTGCCCGCGATCAGCAGCGTGTCCCCGGGCTGAAGCGCGTCCACCGCCGCCAGGATCGCGGCGGCGCGGTCGCCGATCTCGTTGCCCTCGGGCACCGCTTCCATGATCGCCTTGCGGATGGTGGCGGGATCCTCGCTGCGCGGGTTGTCGTCGGTCACATAGACCAGGTCGGCATTCTCGCGCGCGGCCTGCCCCATCATCGGGCGCTTGCCCGGGTCGCGATCACCGCCCGCACCGAACACGACGATCAGCCGCCCCATGACATGCGGGCGCATCGCCCGGAGCGCGGTCGCCAGCGCATCGGGGGTATGGGCGTAATCGACATAGATCGCAGCGCCGTTCCTGCGCACCGCCGCCCGCTCCATCCGGCCGCGCACGGTCCTGAGTGCGGGGAGGGCCGCGAACACGTCGCCGGGCTCTGCCCCGCAGCCGATGGCGAGCCCAGCCGAGACAAGCGCGTTCGCCCCCTGGAAGCCACCGATCAGGCCCAGGCGGACGACATGCGCGGCCCCCTGCCAGGAAAACCGCAGATCCTGTCCGGTCGCGTCGAACCGGGTGCCGAGGATACGCAGGTCGGCCCCCTCGTCGGCGCCCACGCGGATCACGCGTTGCCCGCGCGCCGCAAGTTGCTCTGCCAGCACGCGCCCGGCGGGATCGTCGATGTTGAGGACCGCGACCCCGTCCTTCGGCAGCACCCGGGTAAACAGCCCCGACTTCGCCTCGAGGTAGTCGGCAAAGGTCGGATGGTAATCGAGGTGGTCGCGGGTGATGTTCGTGAAACCCGCAGCCCGCAGCCGCACCCCGTCCAGCCGGCGCTGCGCCAGCCCGTGCGAGGACGCCTCCATCGCGGCATGGGTGATCCCCTCGTCCGCAAGCTCGGCCAGAAGCCTGTGCAATGTCAGCGGCTCGGGCGTGGTGTGCGTCAGGGGCCGCGCCAACGCCCCCTCGACCCCCGTGGTGCCGAAATTGACCGCGCGGACGCCCAGATGTTCCCAGATCTGGCGGGTGAAGCTGGCGACAGAGGTCTTGCCGTTGGTCCCCGTCACCGCAACCATCGTCTCGGGCTGGGCGCCGTACCAGGCGGCGGCGGCCCGCGCGAGTGCAAGCCGCGGGTCGCGATGGACGATGACCGGCAGCGCAAGGGGCGCCTCGGCCTCGGCCAGCGCCAGGCCCGCCTCGTCGGTCAGGATCGCCGCGGCGCCCATGCGGATCGCGTAGGGAATGAACTCCGCGCCGTGCATCCTGGTTCCCGGCAGCGCCGCGAACAGGTGGCCCGGCAGGGTCTTGCGGCTGTCCACCGACAGGCCGGTGATCCCGCCCGCGCCGGACCAGTCGCCGGCGCGCCGGGCGCCGGTCAGGATGCCCAGCGCCTCGATCTCGCGTACCCGTTCGGTTCCCTCGCCCATGCCGCGGCCGCCCCCTCAGCCGTTTCCGGCCCGCACCATCCGGGCCGTCTCGGGCGTCTCTTTAGGCAAGGGGCGCATGTTCATCAACGGGGCGATCCGGCGGATGATCTCGGCGCCGACCGGCGCGGCGGTCCAGCCGGCGGTCCGGCGCGGCTCGCGTCCGGTGCGATCCTCGGGTTCGTCCAGGGTGACGATCAGCACATATTGCGGATCGTCGGCGGGAAAGATCGAGGCGAAGGTCGCGATCACCTTGTCCTCATGGTATCCGCCGGTGTGCTTGGGCTTGTCGGCCGTGCCGGTCTTGCCCCCGACCCGGTAGCCCGGAACATCGGCCAGCGTCGCCGTGCCCCGCGTCACCACCTCGCGGAGCATGGAGCGGATTTCCGCCGACGTCGCCGCCGAGAGGACGCGATCGGCCTCGGTCGGGTGTGGCGTCGATTTCAGCAGGCTCGGGCGCACGCGCAGCCCGCCGTTGACGACCGTCGCATAGGCCGTGGCCAGATGCAGGGGCGTCGCGGCAAGCCCATGGCCGTAGCTGATCGTCATGGTCGAGATTTCCGACCAGCGCGCCGGGATCAGCGGCTTGGTGCGCCCCGCCTCCGGCAGGGTGACGGGAACCGGCTCGCCGAAGCCCAGCTGCTCCAGGAAGGCGCGCTGCCGCTCGCCGCCGATCTCCAGGGCGATACGCGCGGTGCCGACGTTCGAGGATTTCACGATCACGTCGCGCATGGTGTTCTGGTCGCCGTAATTCCGGAAATCGCTGATCCGGAACCGGCCCCAGCGCATCGGGCTTTCGGTATCGATCATCGACTCGGGGCGGTAGAGGCCCAGTTCCAGCGCCTGCGCCACGGCGAATATCTTGAAGGTGGACCCAAGCTCGTACACGCCCTGCGCGGCGCGGTTGAAGATCGGGCTGTCCGAGGGATCACCCGTCGTGGGCGGAACCGGGCGCTGGTTCGGGTCGAAGTCGGGAAGCGAGGCCATGGCGATGATCTGCCCGGTCTTCGCCTCCATCAGCACCGCCGCCGCGCCCTTGGCGTTCATCAGCCGCATGCCGCCTGCCAGCACCTGTTCGACCGCGGCCTGCACCGAAAGGTCGATCGACAGCTCGAGCGGCTTTCCCTCCTCGGCGGGGTCGCGGAGATATGCGTCGAACTCGCGCTCGACGCCCGCCACC
The DNA here is from genome assembly GCF_013093415.1 of Halovulum dunhuangense. Taxonomy (NCBI): domain Bacteria; kingdom Pseudomonadati; phylum Pseudomonadota; class Alphaproteobacteria; order Rhodobacterales; family Paracoccaceae; genus Halovulum; species Halovulum dunhuangense. The sequence goes on along the minus strand of NZ_JABFBC010000001.1, from coordinate 1,222,385 downwards.
CCGATCACCTCGGCCGCGTGGACCCCTTCACGCCCGTAGCGGTAGCCGCCCAGGATATGCGCGGCCAGCCGTCCGTTGGGGTAAAGCCGCATTTCGCGCGGGCCGAACAGAAGCCCCGGCTCGCCGATATCGTGCACGGCCTGCTGCTGCTCGGGCGAAAGCGAACGCTTGATCCAGATGAACTTCGATCCGCCCGAGAAGCGGCGCAGCAGGTCCGTCTCGTCCAGATCGGGAAAGATGCGGGCCAGCCCCGCCGCGGCGGCGGGCTTGTCCACCATCAGGTGGGGCTGCGCGTAAAGCGAGGCGGTCTGCATGTTGGTGGCAAGGATCGCGCCGTTGCGATCCACGATATCGGCCCGCTGCGCCACGATCTGCGTGCCGCTCAGCCCCGCCAGGGGCTCTGCCGGGTCCGAGGCCGCCAGCACCGACATCCGGGCCGCGACCGTGCCGAAGGCCAGCACGAAGACCGCCGCCAGCATCAGCAGCCGGTATTCGGCACGCTGGCGTTCCGCCTTGTGGCGCTGGCGCATGCGGGCGGCGCGCTCTTCCGCCTCGATCAGGTCGGGGTTCTCGCCATGGGCACGCGCGTCGATGACGCGGGCCAGTGGGCGCAGCGGGCGGCGGATCATGGCCGCCCCTCCAGCACGGCCTGAAGCACGTCTTCCGCCAGCCTGTCGGAATCCTCGGCCGGGGGATAGGCCACCATGGACGGATCGCCGAAGTGATCGGCGCTCATGGGCATGAGCTGCAATTCGGCGAAATATTCCTCGGCCAGCGCGCGCAGCCGGTCGGGCCGGTTCAGATAGGCCCATTCGGCGTTCAGCACCGCGATCGCCTGGCGCTCGCGCTGGATGTCCTGGCGCAGCCGCTCGACATGGCGCACGGCATCCTGGGTGGCGTAGTTCACCTGGTAGGCCCAGTAGCCGAACACGACCACCAGGGCGCAGGCAGCGAGATAGAGCAACGTCCTCATGCACGCGTCTCCTGTCTCAGGGCGATGGAAGGCAGTCCGAGGGTCTTAAGGTCGGCGGCGGCGGCGGGCGCGTCCGTACGCCGTGCCATCCGCAGCCGCGCAGAGCGCGCGCGCGGGTTCGCCGCAAGTTCCTCCGCGTCCGGCTCGACCGCCTTGCGGGTCAGCAGCGCGAAGCGCGGCGCGAGTTCCTCGGTCTCGGGCATGTGTCGGCTGGCCCGCGCGGCCCCGCCGCTGGCATCGCGCAGATAGCGCTTCACGATCCGGTCCTCGAGCGAGTGGAACGTCACGACCGCAAGGATCCCGCCCGGCCTGAGCGCCCGTTCCGCCGCCATCAGCCCGCGGGCAAGCGCGCCCAGCTCGTCGTTGACGGCGATGCGCAGGGCCTGGAAGCTGCGGGTCGCGGGATGCGGATGGCCCGGTTTGGGGCGCGGCATGATCCGCTCGATCAGGCCGGCCAGCTGGCGTGTCCGGGTGAAGGGCGTGGACTTGCGGTCCGTAACGATGGCCCGCGCGATGCGCCGCGACGCGCGCTCTTCGCCATACTGGTGCAGGATGTCGGCAAGCTGCGCCTCGGGCAGTGTGTTCACAAGATCCGCGGCCGATGGCCCGGCCTGCGCCATGCGCATGTCGAGCGGCCCGTCCTTGGCGAAGGAAAACCCGCGCTCGGCCTGGTCGAGCTGCATCGAGCTGACCCCGATATCGAGCACGACGCCATCCAGAGGCAGCGCGCCCGCCTGTTCGGCCAGCCGGTCGAGATCGGCGAAGTTGCCCGCCACCAGCGCCAGCCGGTCGCCGCAAGTGCCAGCCCACGCGGCCGCACGCTCGAACGCCTCGGGGTCCTGGTCCACGCCGATCACCCGGGACGCGCCTGCGGCCAGCAGCGCCCGGCTGTAGCCGCCCGCGCCGAAGGTGCCGTCAAGCCAGGTGCCGGTGACCGGCGCCGCCCGTTCGAGGATCGGCTGCAGCAGGACCGGGATATGGGGATCGGGGGTCGCCTGCGCCGGGGTCATGGGTCAGTCTCCCCGCCCGGCCCGGTCGAGAAGGGCGAAGGGATCGTCAGGCCCGCCCATCGGGCCGACGCTTGCCATGCAGGCCTCCATGTCGGCGGCATAGGCAGATGGCTCCCAGACCTGGAACTTGTCGCCCATCCCGGCAAATGTGACCTCGCCCTCCACGCCGATCATGTCGCGCAGCTTCGCGGACAGCACGATGCGCCCGTTCTCGTCCACCTGGGCATAGGTGGACTGGGTGTTGATCGCACGCTCCAGAAAGGCGCGCTCGCGCGAGAAGCGGCCGAGCTTCTCGATTTCCTCGTCCAGCCGCTCGATGCCCTCGATGGAAAATCCCCAGAGGCATGGCTTGCCGGGTATGCCGTAGATCAGCACCAGGTTGGGATTCTGGCCGGACTGCCAGTCAGGGTCGCCCTCTTCGAGGACACGGCGAAACGGGGCCGGTATCGAGACCCGCCCCTTGCCATCCACCTTGTGGACGCTTTCGCCTCTGAAACGTCGTGCCACGCCTCACCCTGCCCGGGCCCGTCGGCCCATGAAAAAGGGCGGCCGTGCTCTTGCTGGCACTGACCGCCCCCGATCTTCGTCTGGTCGCCTCCGATTGCGCACCAGCCTGCTCGCCAGCCAATCTGCGCCGGAACGCCCGTAATCTGCGGAAGGGTGCGGGCCTGTATGAAACCTGCTCGTTTTATGTCGCTCCGGGATCTGGTGCCCCGTGATGCCGTGACCGCATCCTTCCGTGGAAAAAGGTATCTCATGGGATTTCGTGCAAATCAATGGGAAAATTACCCACAACAACCCACAGAGCCTTATTTTCCTGCGCCATGGTGGCCTTGATGCGGCGCTGGCGCGATCAATTTCCGAATAGTGGTATGCCTATACTTCGGCACCACCATATCTAGACGCCGCTTGCAGTGGGGCGCCGTCCCATAATTTTCCAGACCAAGCCCCGCCGCAGGGCAATATGCACAGGTTCACGGGCATTATCCCCGAAGTTATCCACAGATCCGGCGTGAATCGCGGGCAAGCCGAAGTCGGCGGGCCATGGTTTCCCATGCCGTTTCCGTGCTTCGAGGGGATCGGATTGTGCGGATGGCCTGTAAGCCGGATTCTGTAGGGCTTGCGCCCCGATGACCATTCCTCTGGGCCAGGCATCGCTGCCTGGCTCAAGCAGCCAACCCGGACCTGCTCGGGGCAGAGGCGCCCCTGCGGTTTCCCGCGCGCGGTCCCTATTTGGCCTTGCTCCCGGCGGGGCTTGCCGTGCCGCTCCTGTTGCCAGTCGCGCGGTGGGCTCTTACCCCACCGTTTCACCCTTACCCCCGGTTTTCGCCGGGGGCGGTCTGTTCTCTGTGGCGCTTTCCCTCGGCTCTCGCCGGCCGGGCGTTACCCGGCGCCGTTCCTCCGTGGAGTCCGGACTTTCCTCGGCCCCTTTCGGGGACGCGGCCATCCAGCCATCCGCACAGCGTCTTAATGGGGATTGGCGCGGTCCGGGTCAAGACAGGGATAGCGGCGCGCGAGCGCCTCGATCAGCGCGATATCTTCCGCCTCCAGCGGCGCATCCAGGCGCCAGGGCCGGAACCGCAGCCGAAAGGCCGGCAGCACCTGCTCGAGGGGAAACGCATAGCCGAAGCGCCGCGCGGCTTCCATGAAGCGCGCCGGCCCCTGCCCGCCCTGCGCCCCGTTTCCGGGCCAGACCGACAGGCCGGCGCGCGCAAGGCGGCGCCAGTCGAAGCGCGGTCCCGGATCCGACTTCCGGTCGGGCGCCATGTCGGAATGGCCGATGACCCGCTCGGGCGGGATCCGCCAGCGCGCCAGCACGCCCGAAAGCAACGCCTCGAGCGCGCGCATCTGCGGCTCGGGGAAGGGGTGCGCGCCGGTATTGGCCAGCTCGATCCCGATGGAGTGGGAATTGACATCCCCGACCGCCCCCCACGCACCGGCCCCCGCATGCCAGGCGCGCAGTTCCTCGGGCACCATGCGCCAGACACGCCCATCCTCGGCGATCAGCCAGTGGGCAGAGACCTGATGCTCGGGCGCGCAGAGCCGCGCGAGCGCGTCCTCGGCCGTCGGCATGGCGGTATAGTGCAACACCACCATGTCGGGCGGCCCGCCGTGACGGCGGGCGTTGCAATTGGGCGAGAGGTGGTCGATCACTTCCATGCGCCAGAGCAAAGGCACCAGAACCGCCCCATGTCCAGCCCCCTGCAGAACCGTGTCCTGCCAGACGGAGACATTGTCGCCCACCCGATGCGCGGCACGATGATGGGCAACCGCGGCGGGCGGCTGCACGATGCCGCGCGCGGGCTGGGCGCGCGTCGCTGGGTCTCGCGCCGCTGGATCATCTGTACCCTTAGCTTCAAGGACCGCCACCGCAACGTGATGGGCGCAGGCTATACCGAGTTGTTCTTCCTCGACGAGGTGACCGCGCTGGCCGCGGGCCACCGACCCTGCTTCGAATGTCGGCGCAAGGCCGCGCGCGCCTTCGCCCGGAGCTTTCCTGGCGCGGACAGCGCCGATGCGATCGACCGCGTGCTTCATGCAAAACGCCTTGGCCCCAGGCCCCGCGTGTCGCCTGGGGATCTGCCCGACGGCGCGATGGTGCGTTCGGGCCAGCGGATGCTGGCAATCCTTGGCGGGATGGCGATGGAATGGACGCCCGAAGGCTATGGCCCGGCCGAGGAACTGCCGTCAGGCCCATGCGCGCTGCTGACACCAGCGGCGAGCGTTGCCGTGCTCAGGACCGGGTACGCCCCGGCCTGGCACCCTTCGGCCCCGCGCCCCTCGGGGCACCACCCTTTGCCCCACCCCTGACCGGAGGCTTGCCGGGGCGCGGCGCGTCCGGGCCGGGCTTGCCCGGTTTCGGCTTGGCGCCCGGCCGCGCAACGGTGCGGGCCTTGGGCGCCGGCTTTTCAGGCGCCTTGGGCGCCGGCTTGTCCGGCTCGCGCTTGATGCCCAGCTGGTCGCGCAGCACCTTGGGACGGATTTCCTCGACCGCGCCGCGGGGCAACTCGCCCAGCTGGAACGGCCCGTAGGATATGCGGATCAGCCGGTTCACCTCCAGCCCGACGGCTTCCAGCGCGCGGCGGATCTCGCGGTTGCGGCCCTCGCGCAGGCCGATGGTCAGCCAGGCGTTGGCGCCCTGCTGGCGGTCGATCTCGACCTGCATCGGGGCAAAGCGCTCGCCATCGATGGTCATGCCCTTGCGCAGCGGCTCCAGCATGTCGACGGTCGGCTCGCCCTTGGCGCGGACACGGTACTTGCGCAGCCAGCCGGTCGAGGGAAGTTCCAGCCGTCGCTTCAGATCGCCGTCATTGGTCAGCAGCAGCAGCCCCTCGGAACTCAGGTCGAGCCGGCCCACGCTCATCACCCGCGGCATGTCCTCGGGCAGGGCATCGAAGATGGTCTTGCGCCCCTTCTCGTCCGCCGTGGTCGTCACCAGCCCCGCGGGCTTGTGATAGCGCCACATGCGAACCGGCTCGGGTTCGGCAATGGGCTTGCCGTCCAGCGTGATGACATCGCCGGGCAGCACGTTCAGCGCCGGGCTGTCGATCCGCCGCCCGTTCACCGCGACGCGGCCCTCTTCGATGATGCGCTCCGCCTCGCGGCGAGAGGCGATACCGGCGCGGGCCAGCCGCTTTGCAATGCGTTCGGGATCCTGGGTCATTCGCTCACCTAGCGCCCTTGTGCGCCCGCGCGCAATCCCCGAAACTGCGGCGTCATGCGTTTCACCAGCTACATGGATATCGCCCTCGAAGAGGCCCGCGCCGCCGCCGCGCGGGGCGAGACGCCGGTGGGCGCGGTTCTGGTGGATCCCGCGACCGGCAGCGTGATCGCCCGGGCCGGCAACCGGACGCGCGAATTGTCGGACCCGACCGCCCATGCCGAGATACTCGTGCTTCGCGAAGCTTGCGCCGCGCGCGGCTCGGAACGGCTGCCGGGCCTCGATCTGTGGGTGACGCTGGAGCCCTGCCCCATGTGCGCCGCGGCCATATCCTTCGCCCGCATCGCCCGGCTCTACTATGGCGCGCACGACCCCAAGTCCGGCGGCGTCGAGCAGGGGCCGCGGGTCTTTTCCCACCCGCAGGCGCATCATGTGCCGGACGTCTATCCCGGCCTGGAGGAGGCCGCGTGCAGCGCCCTCCTTCGGGAGTTCTTCGCCGGGCTCAGGCCCGGCTGAGGGATCACAGCTCGATCGGCTGCATCACCTGGGGCTCGCGCACATCCACGCCCGGCAGCGCATCGGCCAGCGGCTTCGCGTCCTGCGCCAAGAGCGGAAAGGTGCGGTAGTGGCAGGGGATGATCGTCTTGAAGTCGAAATAGCGCCTGGCCGCATAGGCGGCCCGCGCCGGATCCATGGTGAAATGGCCGCCCACGCAGAGGATGCCGATATCGGGTCTGTGCAGGTCGCCCATCCATTCCATGTCGGCCATGATGTCGGTATCGCCCGAGAAATAGATCACATGGCCCTCGCCCGCGATCATGAAGCCTGCCTCGCCCCCGGCATAGACCGGCCCGTTCGCGCCCCCCAGCGACGAGGAATGGCAGGCATTGACCAGCGTCACCGCGACGTCGCCCAGCTTCACCGTGCCCCCCTTGTTGAAGCCGACGGTGTCGATCCCCTCGGCCTCGGCCCACCAGGACATCAGGTCGTAGATGCCCACCACGGGCACGCCAAGCTCCTTGGCAAGCGCGACAGTATCGCCCGTGTGATCGCCATGGCCGTGGCTGACAAGGATATGCGTGGCGCCCGCGATGGCGGCGGCGCGGTCCTTGCCCTCGAACATCGGGTTTCCGGTCAGCCACGGATCCACCAGCAGCACCTGGCCCGCGATCTCGATGCGAAAACCGGAATGTCCCAACCATGTGATTTTCATGTGTTCCTCCTATGTCCGAGGTTGTTATCAAGCACGCGACCTGTCGAAATCAAGGAGACGCTCGATGGACTGGATGGGCCAGACGGACAACTACTGCGAAAGGGTCGATTTCGCCTTCTGGTCGGAACCCGTGAACGCCGTCACCAACGCCTCCTTCATGATCGCCGCCATAGTGGTCTGGGCGATGCTGGGCGGCAAGCGCGATCCGGGCGCCCGGGTGCTGGTGGCGATACTGGCCGCCATCGGCATCGGGTCTTTCCTGTTCCACACCTATGCCACCCGCTGGGCGCTGCTGGCCGACACGTTGCCGATCCAGCTGTTCATCCTGGCCTATCTGTTCTTCGCGACGGTGCGTTTCTTCCAGCTGCCGCTCTGGGCCGGGGGCGCGGCGGTGGTGGCGTTCTTTCCCTACGCCTTCCTTGTCGTGGCGGGACTCCGGCCGATCACCGGCGGGCTGAACGGGTCGCTGGGCTACGTCCCGGTGCCGATCCTGATTCTGGGCTTCGCGGCGGCCCTGTGGCGATCCGCGCCGGAAACCGCGCGCGGCATGGCGATCGGCGCGGGGATCCTGCTCGCCTCGCTGTTCTTCCGCACCATCGACGAGGCGGTCTGCAGCGTCTTTCCGCTGGGTACGCATTTCCTGTGGCACACGCTGAACGGGATCATGCTGGGCTGGATGATCATGGTCCTGCACCGGCATGTGCCCGCGCCCCGCTGAGCGGGGCGTGCGGCCCTTGCGCCACTGACCGCCGGCGGCTAAACCCGCCGCGACCCAAGGAGAGCAAAAATGGCGATCGACAAGGAAACCGCGCGCCGCGTCGCCCATCTCGCCCGGATCGAGGTGGAGGAAGCGGCGCTCGAACCGCTGGCCCGTGACCTGTCGCGGATCCTGGATTTCATGGACGAGTTGAACGAGGTCGATGTCGAGGGCGTGGAGCCGATGACCTCGGTCACGCCGATGACCCTGAAGCGCCGCGCAGACGCGGTGACGGATGGCGACCGGCAGGCGGATATCCTGCGCAACGCCCCCGACGCCCGCGAGGGCTTCTTCGCCGTGCCCAAGGTGGTTGAGTGACATGACCCAGCTGAACGCCCTGACCATCGCCGATGCCCGCGACAAGCTGCGCAAGGGCGAGATCACCGCGACCGAGTTGACCGAGGCCTGCCTGTCCGCAGCGGAAGCCGCGGCACCGCTGAACGCCTATATCGCCATGACTGCCGAGCAGGCGCGCGCGCAGGCGGCAGCGGCCGATGCGCGACTGAAGGCGGGGGATGCGCCCGCGATGTGCGGTATCCCGCTCGGCATCAAGGATCTGTTCGCCACCCGCGACGTCCAGACCCAGGCGGCCTCGCGCATCCTGGAAGGGTTCCGCCCGCCCTACGAGTCGAGCGTGACGCAGAACCTGTGGGACGCCGGCGCCGTGATGCTGGGCAAGCTGAACATGGACGAGTTCGCCATGGGCAGCAGCAACGAGACCTCGGTCTACGGCCCCGCGATCAACCCGTGGCGGGCACAAGGCTCGGACGCCGCGCTCACGCCCGGCGGATCCTCGGGCGGGTCGGCCGCGGCGGTGGCGGCCGACCTGTGCCTTGCGGCGACCGGAACCGATACCGGGGGGTCGATCCGCCAGCCCGCCGCCTTCACCGGAACGGTGGGGCTGAAGCCGACTTACGGCCGCTGCTCGCGCTGGGGGATCGTCGCCTTCGCCTCGTCGCTCGACCAGGCGGGGCCGATGACGAAATCCGTGCGCGACGCCGCGATCATGCTGGGCGCCATGGCCGGGCACGACCCGAAGGACTCGACCTCTGCCGACATCCCCGTGCCGGATTTCGAGGCGGCGCTGACCGGCGACATCCGGGGCAAGAAGATCGGCATCCCGAAAGAGTACCGCGTGGATGGCATGCCCGCCGAGATCGAGAAGCTGTGGTCCGACGGGGCTGCGATGCTGCGCGACGCGGGTGCCGAGATCGTGGATATCTCGCTGCCGCACACGAAATACGCGCTGCCCGCCTACTACGTCATCGCGCCCGCCGAGGCATCCTCGAACCTGGCTCGCTATGACGGGGTGCGCTACGGCCACCGTGCCAAGATCCGGCAGGGCGAGGGCATCGTCCAGATGTACGAGCGCAGCCGCGCCGAGGGCTTCGGCCCGGAAGTGCAACGCCGGGTGATGATCGGCGCCTATGTGCTGTCGGCGGGGTATTACGACGCCTATTACAAGAAGGCGCAGAAGGTCCGCACGCTTATCAAGCGCGACTTCGAGAACGTCTATGCCGAGGGCATCGACGCCATCCTGACGCCCGCCACCCCCTCGGCCGCCTTCGGCATCGGCGAGATGGCGGATGCCGACCCGATCCGGATGTATCTGAACGACGTGTTCACCGTGACCGTGAACCTGGCAGGCCTGCCCGGCATCAGCGTCCCCACCGGGCTCGACGCGCGCGGCCTGCCGCTGGGGCTCCAGCTGATCGGGCGGCCATGGGAAGAGGCGGACCTGCTGAATACCGCCTACGCGCTGGAAAACGCCGCCGGTTTTGCGCATCATGCGCAAAAGTGGTGGTGACTGGGCCGGGTTTGCGCTCAGGACAGCGGCCAAGCGAGGATCGGGCATGAAACGAACGGCTTCACTGATTGGGCTTCTCGCGGCGCTTGCCGCCTGCGACAACAGCGCGCCCGCCGGCGGACAGGGCTATTTCGACCCGCCGCCGCCCGCGCGCTTCGTGCCGCCGACGGATTCGATCTCGACCTTGCCCTCGACCGGCACTCAGCCCGGACAGCCGGCTTTCGGTCAGCCGATGATGGCGGGCACACCGGGCATGGAGGGCGGCCCGGCCAGCGCGCTCAGCGTCGATCCGGATCCGAACGCCGCGCTGGCCCGCGACGTGACCGCCGCGCTTCAGGGCACCAACACCACGACGTCGGGGGCGATCCTGCCGCCGGGTGCGCCGCCGCCGCCGGGAACGCCGGTCGCGCAGGTGGGGGACGTCCTGGTCGCGGGCGACATGGGCATCGACCCCAACGACCAGAGCATCGACCTGAACGCCAGCTCGCTGGAGGTGCAGGAGCGCCAGCGCGCGGTGGCTCAGCAGATGCGCGAGGCGGCGCAAAGCCAGCTGGTCGTGGTCGAGCCGATGCCGGTGCCGCAGCAGGACATCAACGCCAATGTCGTGGCCTTCGCGCGCGAGACCACGCACCCGGTAGGGACCAAGCGCTACAACCGCCCCGCCTTCCGCAGCCGGATCCAGTCGGCCTCGGTCTGCCGCCGCTTCGAGACCAACGACGAGGCGCAGCGCCAGTTCCTTGCGAATGGCGGGCCTGAAACCGACCGCTTCAACCTCGACCCGGATGGCGACGGGTTCGCCTGCGAGTTCGATCCGGAGCGGTACCGCCGGCTCCAGTTCTGAGGATGCTGCGCGCCGGCATCGGCGCGCAGCCCTTGCAGAACCGGATGTGGGGGTCAGACCTTCAGATCGCCGGCGATCTGCCTCCCGTCGCGCCCTTCGCGCAGTTCGTACTCGATGGGCTGGTTATCGGTAAGTGTCTTCAGGCCCGCAGCCTGAACCGCCGTGATATGGACGAACACGTCCTTGCCACCACCTTCGGGCTGGATGAAGCCGTAGCCCTTTTCGGTGTTGAACCACTTGACGGTGCCTTTTGCCATTTCAGAGTCCAATCTTGCCTTGCCGCCGCAACATGCCGCGGTCCTTCTGCTGTGTCGCGCCAGGCTGGCCCAGTACCTGACGGCCCCCACGTCCGACGGCGACCCGAAGCGTTGACAGGCTAGACCGAATCACGCCCACCACTCAACGAAGACGCGTGTGCGACCGGCCCGCAGAGAGGGCGCGGCGGGTTTGCGCTGAATTTCTGTGCAGGATGCACCCCACACTTGCAGCGCCCGGGTGCCGCAGGCTCGTATCCCTGCGCCGGAATACCTATGTGCCATGCGATCAGCGTGTTAGCGTCAGCCTGGGGAAAGGAGCCTTCGACGATGAACGACCGCACCCTCCAACGGACCGCTGCCGTGATCCTGCTGGCGATCGTGTTGTTCACCGGCTTCCGGGCTTTCGGGGCGGGGGCGTTCTGATGGCGAAGCGCTATGGCGGCACCTACAGCCCCGGCGGCCCGACCACGCCGCAGCCCGACGCGGGCGCGCGCTTTCGCGGGCGCCGGGCGCAGAATGTCAGCATCGCCGCGCGGGCCATGTACCTGGTGCCACTGCCACTTCTGTTCGCCGGCCTCGGCGAGGTGATGCAGGGCGATGCGACCGGCATGGCCGTCGAGCTTGGCGCCTTCGGGATTCTGATGCTCTCGGCCGTGCTGCTGAACGAGGGGCGCCGCGCCGAAGAGGCCTATCACGCCCGCGCGGTGGCGCGCCCGCCGGCGATCCCGCGCAAGATGTTCGCGGCCGTGGCCACCACGCTCGGCATCTTTCTTGCGGCGGGCCTTGCCGGGGGCAGCGGCATCCTTGGCGGGCTGATCTTTGCCGCGGCGGCGGGCGCGGCACAGGTGCTCGCCTTCGGGTTGGATCCCATGAAGCGCAAGGGCATGGAAGGCGCGTCCGAGTTCGACATCGACCGCGTCGCCCGCGCCCTGGACGCGGCAGAGGAAACCGTGGCCGACATCCTGACATCCGTTCGCGGCGTCGGCGACCGCCATCTCGAGGCGCGGGTGGAGAAGATGCTCAGCGCCGTGCGCGACGTGTTCCGCACGGTCGAGGCGGACCCCCGCGACCTGACCCGCGCCCGCAAGTTCCTGTCGATCTATCTGGTCGGCGCGCGCGACGCGACGCGCCGCTTTGCGGAACTCTACAGCCGCAACCGCGATGCGGCCGCGCGGGCCGAATACGAGGCGCTGCTCGACGATCTGGAGGCAAGCTTCCGTCAGCACCGGGACGAGCTGCTGCGCGACGACAAGGTGGCACTCGATGTCGAGATCGAGGTGCTGCGCGAGAGATTGCAACGCGATGGCCTGTAGCGGCTGCCGCGCCATGAACGGAGAGGGGAAAGGCATATGTCAGAAGATGTTCGCAGCCGGGCACAAGACGCGCTGAACGAGGTAGAGGACGTGACCCGCGCCCTGTTGCCCGAGCCGAGGGGAGAGCTGGTGCCGATCGAGCAGGCCGACGAGGCGACCAGGGCCGAGATCGAGCGGCGCATCGCGGAACTGGATGTCGGCAACACGCAGTCGATCATCCAGTTCGGATCGAAGGCGCAGGCCGAGTTGCAGGTCATCAGCCAGGAGATGCTGCAAGGGGTCAAGAACAAGGACACCGGCCCCGCCGGCGCCAGCCTGCGCGAGATCGTGACCTCGATCCGGGGCTTCTCGGTGTCGGAACTGGACCCGAACCGCAAGCTCAGCTGGTGGGAACGGCTTCTGGGCAAGACGAAGCCCATGGCCGAGTTCATGGCGCGATACGAATCTGTGCAGGGCCAGATCGACCGCATCACCGAAAACCTGCTCACCCATGAGCATGTGCTGCTGAAGGACATCAAGTCGCTCGACAAGCTCTACGAGAAGACGCTCGAATTCTATGACGAGCTGGCGCTCTACATCGCGGCCGGTGAGGAAAAGATCCGCCGCCTCGACGCCGAGGACATCCCCCGCAAGGAGCACGAGGTCGCCGAGGCGCCCGAGAACGAGGGCGTGCTCAGGGCGCAGGAGCTGCGCGACCTGCGGGCCGCCCGCGACGACCTGGAACGCCGCGTGCACGACCTGAAGCTGACGCGCCAGGTCACCATGCAGTCCCTGCCCTCGATCCGGCTGGTACAGGAGAACGACAAGAGCCTGGTCACCAAGATCAACTCCACCCTGGTCAACACCGTGCCGCTGTGGGAAACGCAGCTCGCCCAGGCGGTGACGATCCACCGCTCGCGCGAGGCGGCGGGCGCGGTGCGCGAGGCGACCGACCTGACAAACGAGCTGCTGACCGCCAACGCCGCCAACCTCAAGACCGCCAACGCCGAGATCCGCAAGGAGATGGAGCGCGGCGTCTTCGACATCGAGGCGATCAAGAAGGCCAATTCGGACCTGATCGCAACGATCGAGGAAAGCCTTGCCATCGCCGACGAGGGCAAGAAACGCCGCTCCGAGGCCGAGAAGGAGCTGATCGCGATGGAGGCGGAGCTGAAGACCACCCTCGCGGCCGCCCGCGCCCGGTCCGACAAGCCCGGCGCAACGATCGGCGGCACCGTGCCAGACGCATAGGGCCGATGATCCGGACCCCCTTCACGACGTCGCGCCACCTGTGCGGCGCGGCGGCACTTGCAGCGCTGTCCGCCTGCGCGCCGGAACCGGTTGCGCCGGACCTTCGCGGACCCGCGCTGGAGGGGCTTTACGCGGATACCGCCCGCGCCATCGAGAATGCCGGCGGGCTGCGGACGGACGCAACGCCGTCCGACGCGCCGCTCAGCCTGTCGCTGCTGACCCGGAATTTCGCCGACATCGCCTTCGTCTCCGAGTTCAGCCAGACCGGCCGGCGGCCCGAACAGACCGCAGCCGCCATCCCGCTGACCCGCTGGGAAGGGCCGGTCCGGGTCGGCGTCATCTTTGGCGAAAGCGTTGCCGAGGATCAGCGTGCCGACGACATGGCCGAGGTCCAGGACCTGCTGCGGCGGTATCGCAGGCTCACCGGGCTCGATATCCGCTATGTGCCCGATGGCGAGATCAACTTCCTCGTCCTCGTGCTTGCGCGCGACGAGCAGAGAGCCATGGCACAGCGCATCCGCGCGCAGGAGGATCTGCCTGTCCAGGTCGCCGTGGATCTGGAGAACTCGCCCCCCGCGCTGCTCTGTTCCGCCAGCGTCTTCGGTCCGGACCGGCGCAACGGGGGCATCGCCGTCGCTGTCGCGCTGATCAAGGCCGAGCATCGCGGCATCTTGCGCCGCTCCTGCTTCCATGAAGAGATGACGCAGGCGCTGGGGCTTCTGAACGACAGCCCCACGGTGCGGCCCTCGATATTCAACGACGACGAGGAATTCGCGCTGCTGACGACACATGACGAGATACTGCTCAGGATGCTCTATGATCGGCGCCTGCGGGCGGGCATTACATTGCAGCAGGCACGCCCGCTACTGCCCGCAATCGCGCGCGACGCGGCGCGGGCCAGCGGCGCCAGACTGGTAACGGACCCCGCCTCGGGGTCGTAGGACAGCACGGGAGAAGAACCGATGGCATTGTTCGATTTCATTTCCGGCGAGTTCATCGACGTCATCGAATGGACCGACGACACCCGCGACACGCTGGTCTGGCGCTTCGAGCGGCGGGGCAACGCGATCAAGTACGGCGCCAAGCTGACCGTGCGCGAGGGGCAGGCCGCCGTCTTCGTGCACGAGGGCCAGCTTGCGGACGTCTTTACCCCCGGTCTCTACATGCTCGAGACCAACAACATGCCGATCCTGACCACGCTTCAGCACTGGGATCACGGCTTCAACTCGCCCTTCAAGTCCGAGGTCTATTTCGTCAACACGACCCGGTTCCAGGACCTGAAATGGGGCACCAAGAACCCGATCATGTGCCGCGATCCGGAATTCGGCCCGGTGCGCATCCGCGCCTTCGGCACCTACACGATGCGGGTGATCGACCCCGCCCTGTTCCTGCGCGAGATCGTGGGCACCGACGGCGAGTTCACAACCGACGAGATCAGCTACCAGATCCGCAACATCATCGTCGCGAAGTTCGGGCAGGTGATCGCCTCTTCGGGGATCCCGGTGCTGGACATGGCGGCCAATACCCATGACCTGGGCAAGCTGATCGCCGATCGCGTCTCGCCGCTTCTGGCGGAATACGGCATCGCGCTGCCCGCCTTCTACATCGAGAACATCTCGCTGCCCGAGGCGGTGGAGAAGGCGCTCGACAAGCGGACCTCGATGGGGATCGTGGGCGACCTGAGCCGCTACACCCAGTTCTCCGCCGCCGAGGCGATGACCGATGCCGCCGGGAACCCGGCGGGCGGCGGCATGGCCGCGGGTCTTGGGGCGGGCATGGGCATGGCGATGGCGGGGCAGATGATGGGCCAGCCCGGCGCCTGGGGCCAGTCGCCCGGACAGGCCGCCCCGCCGCCGCCCCCGGTCGAGAAGGTGTGGCACATCGCCAGCGGCGGCCAGACGCAGGGCCCGTTCAGTCGCGCGGATCTGGGCAAGATGGCGGCACAGGGCGCGCTCACCCGCGAGACGCATGTATGGACGCAGGGGCTTGACGGCTGGCAGCGCGCCGGAGAGGTGAACGAGCTTGCGCAGCTCTTCACCGTGATGCCGCCGCCCCCGCCGCCCGCAGACTGAGGGATCGCCTTCCCGATATGACCGAAGCCCGGATCGAGGAACACCGCTTCCCCTGCCCCACCTGCGGGTCGGACCTGCGCTACCTGCCCGGAACCACCCTTCTGCATTGCGACCATTGCGGCGCCGAGCAGGAGATCGAGGGCGAGGCGAGCGGCCCCTGGGGCGGCGCGAAGACACTGGCCGAACAGGACTTCGCCGCCGCCGTGGACAGGACACTGCCCGAGGCCGAGATGGAGGAGACGCGCGTTTCCTCCTGCCCGTCCTGCGGCGCGCAGGTCGAGTTCGACCCGGACACCCACGCGGCCGAATGCCCCTTCTGCGCGACGCCGGTGGTGACCGACACCGGCACCCACCGCCACATCAAGCCGCGCGGCGTCCTGCCCTTCCTGCTGACCGAGCGCGAGGCGCGGGACGCGATGACCCGCTGGCTGGGCCGGCTGTGGTTCGCCCCCTCGGGCCTGACCGACTATGCCCGCAAGGGGCGCCGGATGCAGGGCATCTATGTCCCCTACTGGACCTATGACGCGGACACGAAGACCCGCTACACCGGGCAGCGCGGCATCGTCCATCACGAGACGCGGATGGTCCGCGTCATGGTCAACGGCAAGCCGCAGACGCGGTCGCAACAGGTGGCCAAGGTCCGCTGGACGCCTGTATCGGGGCGCGTGGCGCGGTTCTTCGACGACGTGCTGGTGCTGGCCTCGCGCAGCCTGCCAAAGCAGTACACCGACGCGCTGGCGCCGTGGGATCTGCACGGGCTCATGCCCTATGCGCCGGAATACCTGGCCGGCTTCCGGGCCGAGGCCTACCAGGTGCCGCTGGAAGAGGGCTATGCCGAGGCCCGCGCCATCATGGAGGCGCAGATCCGCCGCGACATCCGCTTCGATATCGGCGGCGACCGGCAGCAGATCGGCCGGGTGGAAACGGACATCTCCGGGCTGACCTTCAAGCATGTGCTGCTGCCCGTGTGGCTGGCCGCCTACAAGTACAACGGCCAGACCTATCGGTTCGTGGTCAACGCGCGCACCGGCGCCGTGCAGGGGGAACGCCCCTGGTCGGCCTGGAAGATCGCGGTGGCGGTGGTGCTGCTGGTGACGGTTGCGGCCGCCGTGGGCTATGTCGTCGCCGTCACGCAGTAGCGGGCAGCGGCGCGATCAGTTCGGGATCCTCGGCCTTCATCCCGTTCACCCGTGTGGACACCCGGTGCCGGGTCAGCAGATCCTCGGGCGCGGGGCGCATCAGCGTGGCCGCCCCCTTCCCCGCCTCGCCCAGCCAGAGCGCCCAGTCCTCGGGCGCGACGATCACGGGCATGCGGTGATGCACGGGGGCCAGGCTTTCGTTCGCGGCCGTCGTCACGATGGCGGCGGTCACCAGCCGCTTGCCCTCCGGCGCGGTCCAGCTTTGCCAGACCCCTGCAAAGGCGATCACGCCATCATCGGGTGCGGCGGGATGGATATACCACGGTTCCTTGCCCTTGCCGGCGGTGGCGGTCCATTCGTAGAAGCCGCTCGCCGGGATCAGGCAGCGCCGGGTGCGGCAGGCGTCGCGAAAGGCGGGCTTCCCGGCGATGGTCTCGGACCGGGCGTTGATCAGCAGCGGGCCGTCCGACGGGGTCTTGTACCAGCGCGGGATGAAGCCCCAGCGCATCGGCACGATGTGGCGCGCGCCCGCATGGGCCACGACCACGGCGATGTCCTGCGTCGGGCAGATATTGTGCCGGGGCATGTCCGTCACATCCCCCGCCTCGGCCTCGAACAGGGTTTCGAGCGCCGCGACCGGCGCGGTCAGGGTGAAGCGTCCGCACATGGTGCAGAGATAGGCGGCACAGCCGCCACGGGCAAGCGGGCGGCTCAGGCCCGGCTGTCGCCAGGTGACAGCCCCGAGGCGATTTCCTCGATGAACAGGCTCAGCAGCTCTGCCCGGCCCGAGACACCCGCCTTGCGATAGACGGCGGCGTTCTGGGCCTTGATCGTGCCCTCGCGCGTGTTGCGCAGTGCCGCGATCTGTGGGATCGACAGGCCCTTGATCGACAGAAGCGCCACATCCCGCTCGGACGGGGTCAGGCTCCATTCGTCGAAATGGCGGTCGAGCACCGCCTGGAACGCGCCCCGGACCGCGTCGAGCTGGCGCTCGACGGCCGCGTTGCGGCGCAGGGTGCGAAAATATCCGGCGACGGTGATCGCCGCACCACCCCAGAGCAGCGCGACGGTCACCAGTTCCGTCATGGCGTGGATGCCCTCGCCCAGTTCGGAAAGCGCGTCGATCAGAAACGCCGCGCCGCACAGGAACAGGACGAGGGCAGCGATCACGAAGGTCCGACGTCTTTCGGCATCCGCACCGGTCTGCATCAGGAAGGTCCGCGTCGGTCAGGGATCATTCCCTCGACTTTAGACCCGTCCACATCGACCGGACAAGGTTCTCGCCATGCCGCAGGCTGGCATAGACGACGCCCGACACATGGGCTGCGACCAGCACAACCGCGACCGTGACCAGACCTTCGTGCAACTCCTCCGCCCAGTCGGCGCCCCAGAAGCGGTCGAGCCCCATGATCCAGCCGCTCAGGCCAATGCCTGCCAGCACCAGCATCAGCGCGACCACCATCGCGCCACCGGCCGGGTTGTGGCCCAGACAGCGCCGTTCGCGCCCGGCCATCATGTCCCGGACATAGTCCATGAAACGGCGCGGCGAGGGCACGAAATCCGTGAAGCGGGCGTGGCGGGTGCCGACGAAGCCCCAGACGATGCGCACGGAGAGGATCGCCATCAGCGTGTAGCCCAGCGCCTCGTGCAGGTCGCGCGGCTTCTCGATCAGGTAGGCCAGCGTGAACAGGGTGACCGTGGACCAATGGAAGACGCGCACCACCACGTCCCAGACCCTGACCTCGGCAGTGGCCCCGCGTTCCGGGGCCGTGATGCTGCGCGCAGCCATCGGTCAGTCCTCCTTGCGCGCGAGCTCGGCACCGGTCGCGGGGTCGAAATGGATCTCGACCTTCCTGCCGTTCCGGGTGCCGTAGATCTCGTAGCATTTCTCGTCCGTGACCTTGGCGGTCCGGACAACGCCGCCTGCCTCCTCGAAGGACCTGACCACGTTCCACATGGGCTGGGCCGATGCAGCGGCCGCCGCGCAATCGGGCTCTGCCATGGCGGGGGCCGCGACGGCTGTCGCGACTAGAATTGCGGGCAGTGCGTGGTTCAGCTTCATCGGGGAAACTCCTGCAGGGATGCGATGCGCCGGCGGGTTGCCGGTGGCCAACACCTGCCCCGGGCGGTAACCGCCTGCCATTGGACCGGGGCTTAGAAAGCCCGCTCTAACCCCAGGATTATGTCCCGAACGCAAAGGGGCGCGGTGATCCGCGCCCCTTGCCAGTTTCTTGATCCGGTATCGCCCGGCCTTATTCGGCCTTGGTGATGCGTCCCGTCACGATCGGGGTGTAGGGCGTGTTCGCCGCCAGGTATTCGGCGGTGACATCGGCCAGGTCCGGGCCAAAGTCATAGGCGTTGGAGGCGTTCACGAACATCGCGTAGCCGTCGCCGCCGTTGCGCACGAAGTTGTTCGACACCACGCCATAGGTCGCCTCGGGGTCGATCGGCTCGTAGCTGCCGGGGGCCGTTTCCACCATCGCCTCGACGATGCGGCTGCCGGGTTCGGCGGCCTCGCTCCAGGTGAACTTCATGCCGGCGACCTGCGGGAAACGGCCGGCCACGTCCGCGACCTGGCTGACGCCGTTCTCGAGGGCGGCGAGAAGTTCCTCGCCGGTCACCTGAAAGGTGGACAGCGTGTTCTGGAACGGCAGCACCGTCAGCACCTCGCCCATGGTCACCTCGCCCGCGTCGATCGACGCGCGCAGGCCGCCCGAGTTGGCGATGGCGATCTGGATGCCCTGGTCGCGCACGCGCTCGAGCATGGCGTCTGCCACCAGGTTGCCCATCTCGCATTCCATCACGCGGCAGACCGAGCGGTCACCTTCGATGGGGCCCGCGCTTTCGCCGATGACCTGGTTGCGGATCTCGTCGAGCGGCACGGCAAGCTCGGAGATGCGGGCCTTGGTGCCAACGTCCTCGGTGACCGATGCGTCCATGATGACCGGCTCGCCCACCGCCTCGGTGATCACGCCGTCATCGTCGAAGGTGACGTTCAGCTCGCCCAGGAACTTGCCATAGGCATAGGCAGAGACTACCGCGGTGGTGCCGACCATCGTCGGGTAGGGACCGACAGCGCGCTCCTGCGTGTTCGACAGCAGCGTGTTGGTGTGGCCGCCCACGATCACGTCGATCTCTGGCACGGCTTCGGCCAGCGCCAGGTCCACGCCATAGCCCGAATGGCTGAGGACGATGAACTTGTTCACGCCCTCGGCCTTGAGGCGGTCGATCTCGCCCTGCACGGCGTCCGCCGGCTCGGTAAAGATCACGTTGCGGCCGGGGCTGGCCAGTTCCGGCGTATCGATGGGCGTCAGGCCGATCAGGCCCAGCCGCTCGCCGCCCCGCTCGAGCACCACGGATTTCTGGATCGCGTCCGACAGCAGCGGCTCGCCCGACACGTCGGCGTTCGACATCAGGACCGGGAAATCCACGGTATCGACGAAGCCGCGCAGCACTTCGGGGCCGTCGTCGAATTCGTGGTTGCCCACGGTCATCGCGTCATAGCCCATCTTGTTCATCATCTCGGCCGCGGCCGCACCCTTGTAATAGGTGTAGAACAGCGTGCCCTGGAACTGGTCGCCACCATCCACCAGGATCGAGTTGTTCGACCGCGCCCGCGCCTGGGCCACCGCCGTGACCAGGCGGGCCGACCCGCCAAAGCACTCGCCGGCGGTGTTGTCCTCTTCCGAGCAGGTGCTGTCATAAGCGCTGATCGGCTCGAACCGGGCGTGGAAGTCGTTGGTGTGCAGGATGGTCAGCGAATATTCGGCAGAGGCGGCCCCGGCGGACAACGCCACCAGCGAACCCGCCGCGAGAAGGATTCGTTTCATGGAAAATCTCCTGTCGGTGAAGTCTTGTGATTGACCCGAGCCAAGCACGAAGCGCGCGCCCGGGCAAGCGCCATGCTGGGGGCGGACCGCTGCCGGCCCGCCCCTGCGTATCGGCTGCCCGATCGCTTACATGGCCCCGATCGACCAGAAGAGCGTTTCGCCGGAATGATCATCCACACCGTCATTGTCGGTGACGACGAAACCGGTGCCGTCGGCATCCACCGCGAAGCCCTCGATCTTGTCGAGCGCGAAGCCGTTCCACCGCAGCAGGTCCGGCAGCAGGTCGCGGACCGGTTCCTTCGTCACCACCGGCAGGACGCCCCCCAACGGCGCCGGGACCATCTCGGCCACCGGGACGCGGGTCAGCTGCTTTGTCACCGCGTTCGGCCCGACCTGGTTGTCACGCTCGACGATGTAGACCCAGTCGCCATGGACGGTGATCTCGGACAGGCCGACCCAGCCGGTCGCGGGGGACTCCTTCGGGTAGTGCACCGCGCCCCATTCCTCTGTCTCGATGTTGTACGACACGAGCTTTGCGTGGTTTTCCGGATCGTCGCCCCATTCACGCTGGATCGCGATCCAGAGCGTGTCACCGATCAGCGTCACGCCTTCCGCGCCGAAGCGCCTTTCAACCGCCAGAAGCTCTGCCGGGAAGGCGATCTCCTCCTCGATGGCGCCATCGGCATCCACCTTGTAGAGCGCGTGCGGGATCAGCCGGTCGGTCCGCCCTTCCGAGGCCAGCCAGAAGCCGCCATCCTCGAGCGCGACGATCCCCTCGATGTCCAGCTTCTGCGCCGGACGTCCGTCGCGGGTCACGTCGATCGCGCGGGTGATCCGGGCCGGGGCCTGCGTCGCGTCGATCTCGTAGATACGCGGCTGGTGGCCGAGGAAGCTGTCGTTGACGGCGTAAAGCAGCCCCGCCTCGGTCGGGTGCGCGGCCAGCCCCGAAAGCGCGGTCCAGCCGATCAGCTCGTCCGCACCTTGCGATGTCAGGGTCGGATAGGCGGGCGCGGCCACGTCCTGCAACTCGTAGATCATCAGATGCGCCCGCGCCAGGCCGTCCTCGCCCAGATCCGTCTCGTTAGCGGTGACGAGCAGGTTGCGCGACGGGATCGCCAGCACGCCCTCCGGGCCGATGCCCGAGGGCAGAAGCTGGTGCAGCGTCGGCGTGGTGCCGTC
Organism: Halovulum dunhuangense; assembly: GCF_013093415.1. NCBI lineage: Bacteria > Pseudomonadati > Pseudomonadota > Alphaproteobacteria > Rhodobacterales > Paracoccaceae > Halovulum > Halovulum dunhuangense. The sequence continues at coordinate 1,201,103 of NZ_JABFBC010000001.1, read as the reverse complement.
GAGCATGTAGATGCCCAGGATCGACCCCCGCTCGGATCCGACGAAGGCATAGCGCGTGTCGCCGAATTCGGCATAGCCGGCGGATTCGGGCTCGATGCCCTTCGAGTCCGAGCGACCCTCGGGGTAGTGACCGATCTGGACCAGCGCCTGTTCGAAGCTGGTGCCGTCCTCGTGAGCAACGGTGCCGTCCTTGGCGAAGATGGTCCAGCCGCGCGAGCCGCCCTCGTAGTCGCCCTCGTTGGCGGTCAGGAAATGCTGGTCGTCGATCCAGACCACGGTGTCGGGCTCGCGCAGTACGCCGGCCACGCTGTCGGTGAACAGAAGCGCGCCGTCCTCGGCGGTGTCGATCCCCTCAAGGTCCACCGCGCCGGCCGTGAAATGCGACAGGACCGCGCCATCACGCCCCAGCACGGCGATGTGGTTGTTCTCCTGAAGCGTGACGACGATCTCGCCCAGCCCGTTGATGTCGAGGTATTCCGGCTCCGGGTCGTCGCCCGCCACTTCGGCAAGCCCGGTCAGATCGGCGCGGATGATGGCGTCGCATTGCGGCGCGCCGTTCTCCAGCGGAACGATCGCGACGAACCCCGCGGGCATCTGCGGGATGACGCCGTCGTTCAGATCCTCGTCCCGCTCGTTCTCGATGGCGACGGCGACGAAGCTGCCGTCGGGGGCGGCGGCGACCGAGTCGGGCTGACCGCCCAGGTCGCAGCGCGCCGTCTCTGCCCGGCTTGCCACGTCGAGGGCCAGAAGCGCGCCCGACGGTTCCACGAAGCTTTCCGAGCTGTTCATGCCCACATAGGCGGTCTGGCCGATGACCGCGACCGAGGTCGGCTCGCCCTCGAGTTCCAGATTGCCCAGCGGCTGCGGGCTTGCCGGGTCGGTCAGGTCGACGAAACCGATCACGCCCAGCGGGCTGTCGGTGTAGACCAGCGTCATGCCATCCTCGGTGACCGCCACGATCTCGGGCGAGGTCTCGCGCAGCTGATCCTCGCCCGCGGCCATGTTCTGCGGCGTGGCAAAGGATGCGATGCGGTTGAAATAGGGTGTGGCAAGGGCCGGCATCGCGGCCGTCAATGCGATCAGGGCCGATCCGGCCAGCAGTC